>NZ_QWFC01000055.1:0-30739 GCF_003576265.1 Pseudomonas sp. 91RF | reverse complement strand
CGTAGCTAGTAATGAGAAAACGGGCTCGACGGGTTCAACCGATCAGGTTGAGTAAAAGAGCAAACCCTGCAGTTGAAAACTGCAGGGCGTGGTGGCTTTTAACCTTGACTTGAGACCGGCTAATGGGTGTCCCCTTTATCCTCCTTTATCCTCCTTTATCTCTCGCTTTATCTGTCAGCGTCAGCGTCAGCGTCAGCGTTTGAGTTTGTAAATTTCATAAAATTTATTGCGCAGGAAGCTTTCGCGTGACCGATAAAGCTCCGCCAGTTTAATGTTTTGTTTTTTGTCGCAAACAGGGCACCACTCACCTCGCATTACTCTTGATCCCGATTTTTTAAACGAGTGGCCAATTTTACACTCCCAATTCAAAAGTCGTGTGGATCTTTCATATGCAAGCGATGTGCATTTGCCGTCATAATTTTTGGCAATTTTTTGCATCTCGAATAGAGATTTATCTTGGTTGATAATTGAGGCGCCTGTTGCTCGATATAGGCCGATGTAATGTCTTTCAAGGGCGTTTGAGCTTGATCGATCTGTTTCCTCTAAAATGAACATGCGAGGAGTTGATCCGCTGTTGATTAATGTGCAAATCCACTCGGAAAGCACTTCGTTTCTGCTGTGAACTGATCTGCCCTGCGCGTTTGAAATATGAAGTGATAGACGTAGCTCGGGAGTTTCGCTGATCCCAATATAACGTACTGAAAGCGAACTTGGATCGGTGAGGGCATAAATGTATACTTTTTCACTTTTGTCAATGATTACTTCGCGTAAATAGTTTTGTAGTTTCATTTCTTTACCAAGAAAAATGAGGCAGATTTATTTTTAATAAAATAAATCTGCCTCCTTTGAATTGCTCGTGTCTTGCTGTCCCCATTCTCTCCATTTTTTACGTTCTTGTATTACCTGAATAAGGAGACGGCTATGAATATTTACAACGTGGCTCTGAATGGTGTCGTGGAGCACTTAACTTCAATGTTGTGGTTTCCCTTTGGATTCGACGCATGCCAATCGAAGTCAATTTTTCCAACAAAAGACGACATCGACCAAAATGCTACTTCTTGATTTGGCATTGGCCCGATATGCACAGCCTTAATGGATTCAAATGGGAGTTCAACTTCGATGTATGGAATCAGGATATTGCCTCTTGGTCGAAATTTTACCTCAAAATAATCGTTAAAGTCAGCGCCGCGAATCATTCTTATCTCGCGTTCTTCTTCAAAGCTGTGATGCTTAAATGTCGCTGCTGTTTTAATTAGATCCACATAAGCCGCTACTCCATCATCTCCCATGCTGTGAGGGTTTTTGTCATGAGATCGGCCAACCTTGCGCAAGGTCTCAACAACTGAAGAAAATGCTTTTTCTTTTTTCTGTTTTGAGTCGTACAAGCACCGTGATTTATTTGAGGATAAAAGATCTCCGTCAAATTCAATGGCGTAAGCTCCATATGCGCGCCATTGACTTAATAGATCACCTGATTGACTAAATGAACATACGAATATATGTGGTGATTCCGAGAGGTCTCCGAAGTCGAAAGTCAAATTTTCCTTAATAAAAGACGAAGCGGCTTCAACGTACCGTGGACTAACTCTAGCAGTGGCCGAGCCGCTTTTCAGTTCCTCAAGGATGTGCTGTAAACCATGGCGCATCTCCTCGGAGTCATTCAAGAATCGAAGATCCGTTAACCACAGCTTTCTGTTAGTTAGTATTGATTGCACGGCCGCAGCGTCTGTGTAGTGAAAAAGCTGCATTTGATCTCCTTTTTTAGTTGTTTAGGGAGGAATAAAGGCGGGGAAAAGGGGACGAATTTACTATTCTTAAAAATAAATCTTCCCCCCATTCATCAGCCCCCACTCTTCAAACGTGAATGCGATACTAGGGTAAGTCAGTCAATGTGAGTTGCTGATAAAGGTGTTGTCGGGAGACGACTAATTCCTCTTGCTCGTCAGGGAATGCGCCTGATAATGCCATTCTGGATAAATGCTCCGCTGCTGGAAGAGGAAAATCATTCTCAAGACAATGGTTCGATAGCCAGTAGTATGTCGTTTGAGCCAACTGAGTGAGTTGTTCAGTCTGATAATGCTCTGTGATCTGGGCGTTGCTTTTCAACAGTTGAGCGGCTAGGCGACGGTTCATGTCTTGTGTATAGGTAGGATGCGTATGCGCGAAGCGTTCAGCAATGTGTTCAATCAAGCAAATAAAATAAGTCATTAAATACGGCAGGCGAGAGTAGAGATATGCCCACTGCGTAAGGACTTGTTCACCTTGTGAAAGAATGAAATTAACGTTGTATTGCTCTGTTTTTATAGCCTTGTGGTCGGTGAATAAGTGCATGGCTTTGTTGCAGATACTGTCGAAGCTGTCCCTTGATGTCTTGTCATAACGGAGCATGGCTATATAACCAGCATCCAATCGCGACGTTTCCCCAATAATTTCCAAAACACTCTCTATTCTGCGTGCGTGGCCGTCGAGCCCCCCCGCATTTTGTGGGCGTAGCCTAGACGGATCCTCTGCGATCATTTTGGCGAATAAGACTTTGTCTGCAACCAGCGATTCCAAAAGGTATAAACTTTCTTGGAATGGTTTTCTAAGAAGCATATACGCGACGGCTAGCTTTCCTTTTCTGGAAGCTTCCAAGGCCTCGAAAATACAGTGGAGCATATCCGATAAAACGGCGGGAAACACCACCGTGAGAAGGACGTCCGCTTCATCATCCATACGGCCACTTTTATGTAGCCAGTCGACTATATCTTCAGCTTGTTCGAGATCTTTCTTTTCTTTCTCATTACGAAGAATAACGTTGGTAACAAATATGCCTTGCTCCATTCCTGAGATCAGTAATTGGGCGGCGATATCATGCGCTGTAAAGCAATATGTGTAGCCTTCATGAAACTGCTCTGGGAGAGCGGTATTGGCTTCCATCAGTCTCTGCATTTCTCTCTCCTTGGTATACCGTGAATCGGCCCTAGATTGGTACGCAGTTCCAAATGGCCCTTTTTAGCCGAAAGCGTTCTGAGCAAACACTTGCCTTTGGCTCGGTATTAAAGAACATCTAACCTAAGCCTTAACCCACCGCCCCCGACTCCAAGCACTCAACGAGTCAACACCCAGTACCAACCCCAACATCGCCAAAATCACCGTCCCAGCCTGCGCCTCCTGAAACAGACTCAAGCTCACATACAACATCTGCCCCAGCCCTCCAGCGCCGACAAACCCCAGTACGCTGGCCATCCGGATGTTGTTCTCCCACCGATACAAACAATACGCCAGCAACTGCGGCGCCAGGTTCGGCAGGGTCCCGTAACAGAACGCCACAACCGGGTTCCCCCCTTGCAACCGAATCGCCTCAGCAGGTTCCGGCGGTGTGTTTTCAAGTGCCTCAGCAAACAACCGCCCAAGCACCCCGGTGGTATGGAGCGCCAGCGCGAGGGTGCCGGCGTTAGGCCCGAGGCCAGCCGCAAACACCATCAACGCAGCCCACACCAATTCAGGAATCGCGCGCAGGCCGTTGAGCAGCAGGCGGGCGGTGCTCTGAAAAAACCAGCCAAAGCGCCCGGCGGCAGGGAGTGCCAATAGCAGTCCCAGGACGGCGGCGAGGAGGGTGCCGAGGGCCGACATGGCGAGGGTTTCCATGGCGCCGTGGAGGATGGCGCTGAGGTAACCGGCGCTGAAGTCGGGGCTCAGGAAGCGGCCAACATATGAGCCCATCTGTTTCAGGCTGGTGGCGCTGCCGAGTTCTTCGAGGTCGAGGCCCAGGTAGACGAACGAGGCGATGACGGCGAAGACGATGGCGAGGATCAGCGCCGTGTTGATCAGGCGCTTCATGTCAGTCTCCAGCGCAGCAGGCGGCTGAGTTGGTCGGCGCCGAGCACCAGCAGGAGGAAGGTCAGGAGCATGCTGGCGACTTCGCCGCCGGCGAACATGCGGATCGACAGGTCGATCTGTTGGCCGAGGCCGCCGGCGCCGACGAAACCCATCACTACCGAGGCGCGGATCGCGCACTCCCAGCGGTAAACGGTGTAGGAGAGCAGTTCCGCCGCGACGTTGGGCAGCACGCCGTAGGCGAAACTGGCCAGGCGTCCGCTGCCGGCCTGGAGCAAGGCGTGGGCCGGGCGTTGGTCGGTGGATTCGAAGATTTCCGAGTAGACCTTGCCGAGCATGCCGCTGTAGGTGATGGCGATCGCCAGCACACCGGCCGCCGGGCCGAGGCCGACGGCGCGCACGAACAGCAGCGCCCAGACGATTTCCGGCACGCTGCGCAGGAAGATCAGCAACCCGCGCACGGGCCAGCGCAGTAACCGGCCCAACAGGCTCGGTCGGCCGCCGTGGGATGCAGCGGACAGTGACAAGGCGCGGCTGGCGAGCAGGCTGGCCGGCACCGCCAATATCAGTGCCAACGCCATGCCGGCCGTGGCGATGGCCAGGGTTTGCAGGGTGGCCTTGAGCAGCAGTTGCAGAAAGTCCCGGTCATGGGCCGGCGGCCAGAAGGTCGAGACGAAGCGGCCCATCTCGCTCTGGCTGTCGGCGTGCAGCAACACGCCGAGGTCGAGTTCGCTGAGCTGAATCCCCGGCCACAGCAGGGCAATCGCCAGCAGTGTCAGCAACAGGCGAGGCAGTGCGGCGGGGTCGCGGGTGTCGGTGCTCAGCATCGTGGAATCTGCACAATCAGCGGCGTCAGGGCCGGCGCCGGGGATTGCAGTTGTTCGTTGGCGTACAGGCTGTCGAGCATGTCGTGGCTGACTTGATCGGACGGGCAGTCGAAGAGGATCTGCCCCTCGCGCAATCCGATGATGCGCGGGAAGTGCGCCAGCGCCAGTTCCACCGCGTGCAGGCTCGCCACCAGCGTGACGTTGTGCTCCCGGGCATGGCGCGACAGCACCGTCAGGGTGTGCCCGGCGAGGACCGGGTCCATGGCGGATACCGGTTCGTCCGCCAGCAGTACGTCTGGCGCCTGATACAGCACGCGAGCGATGCCGACCCGCTGCAATTGGCCGCCGGAGAGTTGCTGGCATTGGCTGAAGAGTTTGTCCGCCAGATCCAGCCGCGCTAACGCCGCGCGGGCGCCGGGGATGTCCAGCGGGTGCAGCAGATTGATCAGGCTTTTGCCCAGGCTCCATTGCCCGAGCTTGCCGGCCAGCACCGCCGTCACCACCCGTTGCCGGGGCGGCAGGGGCGGCGCCTGATGCACCAGACCGATTTTTGCGCGCAGCTGTTGGCGCTGGCGGGCGGACAAGTGCCAGGCCCGTTGGCCCAGCACTTCGATGTCGCCGCTGCTCGGCCTTATCGCGGTGGCCAGCAGGTTGAGCAGGCTCGACTTGCCGGCGCCGGACGGGCCGATGATCGCCACCTGCTCGCCGCTGTTGATCTGCAAATCCACACCACGCAGGGCTTCGACGCCGTTGGCGTGGTGCAGGACGACTTGCTTGAGGCTCAGCGTCATTTCAGCAGTTCGGCGGCGCGGGCGGCTTCCTCGATGCCTTTGTAGTTGTCCGGGCTGGTTTCGATGAAGCGGCTGGCGGCCTGCAGGTCGAGGATTTTCTTCTGCTCGGGGTTGGCCGGGTCGAGGGCGAGGAAGGCTTTTTTGATCTTCGCTGCCAGCGCCGGGTCGAGGGTGCCGCGCACGGTCCAGTTGTAATCGAAGTAGGCCGGGGTGGTGGCAAAGACCTTGACCTTGTTGGTGTCGACCTTGCCGGCGTCCACCAGTTTCTGCCAGACGCTGGCGTTCAGCACACCGGCATCGACCTTGCCGGCCTGGACCCAGGCGACGGTGGCGTCGTGGGCACCGGAGTAGCCGACGCGGCTGAAATAGGTTTCCGGTTTGATGCCGTCCTTGAGCATGAAGTAGCGCGGCATCAGGCTGCCGGAAGTCGAGGATACCGAACCGAAGGCGAAGGTCTTGCCCTTGAGGTCGGTGAGGCTTTTCACGTTCGGGTCGGCGGTGATGAATTTGCTGGTGAACTGCGCGTCCTGCTCGCGCTGCACCAGCGGGATCACCGGCGTGGTGGCATCGGTTTTCAGCCGTGCCTGGACGAAGGTGAAACCGCCCAGCCAGGCCATGTCGAGGCGGTCAGTGGCCAGCGCTTCAACCACGGCCGGGTAGTCGGCCACGGGTACGAACTGCACTTTCATGCCCAGTTGCTGCTCCAGATAAGCCCCCAGCGGTTCGAACTTGCGCAGCAGTTCGGTCGGGGCCTCATCGGGGATTGCGCTGACCTTCAACACGTCTGCGGCCTGGGCCAGCAGGGTGGAAAAGGACAGGGCCAGGCCTGCAGTCAGTGCCAGGGTGCGTTTGAGCATGGGAATCTCCGTTTCATGGGCGTCAGGATCGGTGCGTAGCCTGCGGAAAAACGTCGGCGGCTGCAACGTCAGGTTAGACGAATCGGCGCGACAGCGAGGCTCAGTCCACCTGCGCGAAGCGCTCCACCAGCCAGTCGATGAACACCCGCACGCGGTTGCTCAGGTGGCGGTTCGGCGGATACAGCAGGTGGAACGGGTACGCCGGCGGGCGCCAGTCGGTGAGGATCGGCACCAGTTCACCGCGCTCGATGGCCGCCCTGACTGTGTAGCTGAATGTGTGAATGATCCCCAGCCCCGCCAATCCGGCCGCCAGATGCGCGTTGCTTTCGTTGACGCTGACCAGACCTTTGCCTTCGATCTGATGGCGTTCGCCGTTGCGCTGGAAGTTCGACGGCAGGATGCGCCCGGTGGAGGCCGAGCGATAGGCGATCATTTGATGTCGGGCCAAATCGATCGGATGCATCGGCGTGCCGTGGCGCTGCAAATAGTCGGGTGTGGCGCAGGTGGTCCAGGACACTTCGCCGAGGCGGCGCACAGCCAGCGCCTGTTCGGTCAGCGGGCCGCCGCGAATCACGCAGTCGACGCGCTCGCTGATCAAGTCCACCGGGCGGTCGCTGACGCCCAGATCGACCTGAATATCCGGGTAGCGCTCGAAGAACTTCGGCAGTTCGGGAATCACCAGCATGGTCGCGGTCGAGCCGCCGATGTCCACGCGAATCCGGCCACGGGGCAAGCCCTGGGCCTGGCTGAAACCCTGATCGATGTCGTCCAGTTGATGCAGCAGTTGCTGGGTCAACTGGTAATAGGAGGCGCCGTCGGCGGTGACGGTCAGGCGTCGGGTGGTGCGTTGCAGCAGACGCACACCGAGGTGGCTTTCCAGTTGCCCGATCAGTTTGCTGACCGTGGTTTTCGGCTGGTTCAACGAGTCGGCGGCTTTGGTGAACGAGCCGCTTTCCACGACGCGGGCGAACACGCGGATCGCCAGTAACTGATTCATCGGGCTGCACTCAAGGATTGAAGTCGGTGATGAGTATTGTGCATGTCTGTGTACAAACAAAACCGATTTTGCGGATTTTTCAAATCAATCCATCGGCCTAAAATCGCTTTCAACGGCTCACCTACGACCCGTCACCTTCCCCGAAACGGTTACTGGAGATTCATCATGAGCAACAGACTTGAAGGCAAAATCGCACTGATCACTGGCGGCACCACCGGCATCGGCCTGGCCTCGGCGCAGGAGTTCGTCGCCCAGGGCGCCACGGTATTCATCACTGGCCGTCGTCAGGCCGAGCTGGACAAAGCCGTCGCCGCCATCGGCCCTCGAGCCATCGGCATTCAGGGCGATGTGGCAAAACTGGACGATCTGGATCGCATCTACCGCGAAATTGCCGAGAAGGCCGGGCACCTCGACATCCTGTTCGCCAATGCCGGTGGCGGCGACATGCTGCCGCTGGGTTCGATTACCGAAGAGCACTTCGACCGGATTTTCGACGCCAACGTGAAGGGCACGCTGTTCACCGTGCAGAAAGCGCTGCCGCTGCTGCGCGATGGCGCTTCGATCCTGCTGACTTCCTCGACCACCTCGGTGCAAGGCACGGAAAACTTCAGCGTCTACAGCGCAAGCAAAGCCGCGGTGCGCAACTTCGCCCGGTCGTGGCTGCTGGACTTGAAACCCCGGCGCATCCGCGTCAACGCCATCAGCCCCGGCCCGGTGCGTACGCCAGGTCTGGCAGGTCTGGTGCCGGCGGAACACGCGCAGGGTCTATTCGATCAACTGGCGTCGGTGGTGCCGATCGGGCGTCTGGGCGAGCCGAGCGAGATCGCCAAGGCTGCGTTGTTCCTTGCTTCGGATGACAGCAGCTTCGTCAACGGCATCGAACTGTTCGTCGACGGCGGCACCGCGCAGATCTGATTGGAGACACTCAATGCCCCGGCACTTGTTCGTTCGAGTGCCGGGGCTCGTCTGTTTCATCGGTTTCTTCGGCCGGCGCCTTGTCCCAGATCAGGCGCGGGTCGAAGCTCATGGCCGAGAGCATGGTGAACACCACCACCAGCCCGAAAAACAGAATCCCCGGTCGCGGCTCGATATCCCCCAGCGCCTGGAACTTCACCAGCGCCGCCACCAGCGCGACCACCAGCACATCGAGCATCGACCAGTAGCCGATCAACTCGACGAACCGGTACAGCTTCGAACGTTCCCGGCGCGCCCAGTGGCTGTCCCGTTGCACGGTGATCAATAAAAGCGATAGCGCGATGAACTTGATGCCCGGCACCGCGATGCTGGCGATGAAGATGATCAGCGCAATGTCCCACGCGCCGTGTTCCCAGAACTCCAGCACACCGCTCATGATGGTGCTGTCGGCGCCGTTACCGAGCATGACGGTGTTCATCACCGGCAGCAGATTCGCCGGCACGTAAAACGCCAGGGCGGCGAACATGTAGGCCCAGGTGCGGGCCAGCGAGTTGGTCTTGCGCCGGTGCAGCGGTGCGTCGCAGCGCGGGCACTGGTGCGGTTCGTCGGTCATGTCGCAGGCCAGCCCGCAGCTGTGGCACAGGCAGAGGTTGAGTTCGCTGGCGGTCGGTGGTCGTTTCACAGGATGTCCCACAAATCACGTATGTCGCGTCCGGCGACGCGGATCAGCAACAGGCTGAGCACGGCCAGCGCAAACAGGCCGATGCCGGGGATCACATCAAGCATGCCCGCCAGTTTGAACACCGCCACCATCGCCCCGAGCAGGCACACTTCGAGCATGCTCCACGGCCGCAGCGCTTCCAGCCAGCGCATGCACAGTTTGAAGGCCGGCGAGCGGCGCGAGGCGAGGGCGAAGCTCAATACCCAGATGAGCAAAACCAATTGAAAGGCCGGGGCGATGATGATCGAGATCGCTGCGACCATCGCCATGAAGGTGATCGGCCCCTGACTCAGGGCCAGCACCGAATCCCACAGGGTCGCGCTGTTTTTCAGGCCCTTCATGCTGATGCTCATCACCGGGTAGAAATTGGCGAACAGCCACAGCATCGCGGCGGTAAAACTCAGGGCCAGACGCTGCTCCACGCTCAGGTTGTTATGGCGCTGAAGCACGCCGCCGCAGCGAGCGCAGAGGGTTTTCTGATGAGCGGCGAGCGTGGACTTTTCATACACGCAGTCGCAATGCTCGCAGATGATCAGGTGCTCGGTCGTGGCCATGGGGCACTCGGTGGGGGGGGACGGCTGAAACCTTCTTCAATATAGGCGCGTTGGGGCATCCGACAACTGTCACATCCCGAAATGCACCTTTGGTCTGCCGGCCCGCCGGGTTTGTGGAAGCGTTCCATACTCCTTGGCGCCGAATTCATTACGAGCAGGAGCAGGGCCATGAGTGAAAAACCGACGATTTTGCTGGTACACGGGTTCTGGGGCGGGGCCGCGCATTGGGGCAAGGTCATTGTCGAACTGTCGCGCAAGGGCCACCGCGCAATTCAGGCGGTGGAGATGCCGCTGACGTCGCTGGCCGACGATGCCGAGCGCACGCGCAAAATGGTCGCGCAAGTGAACGGGCCGGTGTTGCTGGTCGGGCATTCCTACGGCGGGGCGGTGATCACCCAGGCCGGCAATCAACCCAACGTGACGGGGCTGGTGTACATCGCCGCGTTCGCCCCGGATCAGGGCGAAAGCCCCGGCGGCATCACTCAGGAACATCTGCCTGCCGCAGCGCCGAATCTCGCCCCGGACAGTGACGGTTTCCTCTGGCTCAAGGCCGACAAGTTCCATGAAAGCTTCTGCCAGGACCTGCCGGCGGATGAGGCGCTGGTGATGGCCGTCACCCAGAAAGCGCCGCTGGCCAGCACCTTCGGCGATGTCATCAGTGATCCGGCTTGGAAGCACAAGCCGTCCTGGTATCAGATTTCCAGTCAGGACCACATGATTCATCCGGACAACCAGAAACGCATGTCGGCCCGGCTCAACGCGAAGAAAGTCATCACCCTCGACGCCAGCCACGCCTCGCTGGCCTCCCGCGCCGCCGAAGTGGCGGCGCTGATCGACGAGGCCGCCAAGGCCTGACAACGACCACGCAACCGGGCGATTCACACCGGTTGCGTGGCTTCCTCTTCCGCTATCGCAGCCATCACGCCGGGCCGCTCGGCGATACGCGTCATGTAGTTCGCCAGCGCTGGCCAGTCTTCGATGGCGATGCTGAATGTCGGCAACCACTTCAGCACCGTGAACAGATAGGCATCCGCCACGCCGAACGCCTGCATCAGAAAGGGTTGGGTCGCAAGGACGCGGTTCAGGTAATCCAGACGTTTGAAGAGTTTGTGTTTGAAGATCGTTTTAGTGGATTCCGGGATTTCGCTGCTGAACAGCGGCGCGCTGCCGCCATGGATTTCCGAGCTGATGAAATTCAGGTGCTCCTGAAGGCGTGAGCGCTCCCAGGTGCCATTGGCCGGGGCCAGTCTCTGGTCGGGAGCAAGGTCGGCGAGGTATTGCAGGATCGCCGGGCCTTCGGTCAGCACCTCGCCGTTGTCGAGGATCAGTGCGGCCACATAACCCTTCGGATTGATCTCGCGAAAGTCGCGGCCGTCGGCGGTGCGCTTGGTCCGGTTGTTGACCCGGATCAGTTCGAACGGCAGCGCCAGTTCTCGCAGCACAATGTGCGGGGCCAGCGAACAGGTCATGGGGGCGAAGTACAGTTTCATGGGTTCTCCTTCAAATGAGCGCCCAGAATCCGGGATTTTGGCGGCGCTTCGCAAAGGACATCTGCGGTGCTAGCGTATGACAAAATCTCATGGACTGAAGAAGCCCTATGCTCACCCGACTACCGTCGCTGAACGGATTGCGAGCCTTCGAATGCGCGGCCCGACACCTGAGCTTTACCCGCGCCGCCGAAGAGCTGAACGTCACGCAAACCGCGATCAGCCATCAGATCCGTCGCCTTGAAGAAGAACTTGGCGTGCGCCTGTTCATGCGCTTGAAGGACGGATTGGCGCTGACGGAAGAGGGCAACGCCTATTTTCCCGGTATTCGTTCGGCGTTCATGGAACTGCGCCATTCGACGGAGCGTTTGCTGGAGGCGAACAATCAAAGCGTCCTGACGATCAGTACTTTGGTGTCGGTGGCGTCGAAATGGCTGTTGCCGCGTCTGCCGTCCTTTCGTGAGGCGTTTCCCGAGATCGATGTGCGCATCAGTGCATCCACCGAGCTGGTGGACTTTCGCAAGGGCGGAATCGATGCGGCGATCCGCTACGGCAAAGGAAACTGGCCGGGACTGCGCGCCGACTGGCTGATGGCCGACGAGATATTCCCGGTGTGCAGCCCGCGTTTGCTCACCGGGCCGGACCCGATCAAAACGCCGGCCGATCTGGCCCGGCACACTTTGCTGCACGTCAGCGGGCAGACCGCCGATGACTGGAACGCCTGGCTGAACGCCGCAGGTCAACCGTCACCCTCGGCCAAAGGCCCGCGCCTGACCTTCGACCTGGCCATGATGGCGGTGCAGTCGGCGATTGACGGGCAGGGCGTGTGCATCGGGCGATCGACCTACGTCGAGGACGATTTACGCGCGGGGCGGCTGGTGGCGCCGTTCGATTTGCGGCTCAAGTCCGACTCGGGTTTCTACTTCGTCACGCCCCATGAAAACGCCGGCTCGAAAAAGATCGTCGCCTTCAGGCAGTGGCTGTCGCAGGTGGTGCGAGTTGTATGAGCGTGTATCAATCCCGCCCTTATACACAGTGAGCTAACAAGCGCCGATATCGGGACACATTCCCGGTACATGCCATCCTCAAAGTAGAGGCGTCACTTCACTACTTCCAAGAGGGCAACACCATGCGCCGCACACTCCTGATGACCGCAGCCGCCGTACTGGTTTCAATGACCGGCCTTGCACACGCCGCCGACACTCAATCTGCCGCCCCGGCGAAGAGCTGGCAACAAGGCCTGAGCCGCACGGATCTGGTCCATCAGGTCCTGGGTGCTGCGGATCGCGAAGTGATCCAGGCACGGGTCGATTTTGAACCGGGCATCACCTCGCCCCGACATGCCCACCCGGGCGTTGAAGTTGCTTACGTGATCAGCGGCACCTTCGAATACCAGCTCGAAGGCCGGGCACCGGTGACGCTGAAGGCGGGTGACTCGCTGTTCATCCCGGAAGGTGTGGCGCACATCGCGAAAAACGTCGGCAATGACAAGGGCTCGGAATTGGCGACGTATATCGTCAAGAAGGGCGAGCCGTTGTTGATCCTTAAGCAATAACGACCGGGATACTGAAAAGGCCTGCCAATGTGGCAGGCCTTTTTTGTTGTCGGCGGATTCAACGCAGGCTGATGCCGCCCGATTCAAACTGAAAGAACTTCAGCGCGCATCCACCTCTTTCACAACCCCGGCAGATGCCTTTTGTTTGCGCCGCTTGAGCCAGCTGAAAAACGCATGCGCCGGATGCAAAACAGCCGTCAGCACGCCAAGCAGCAGGATGATGAAAAGGATGATCAGCGGGATGCTTTCGTGCGAGAACATGGTGGGTTACTCCTGTAGTCACTATGTTGGAACCCGCAGACTAGACGCATTCGGTGAGGTTTTTGGTGAACGTATGTTCATCCTCGGGCGCTTCGATTGTGCTACGGGGGAGGCGGTGGATTTGCTCCGGGATCGTCATCCATCGCATGCTGAGCGCCTCATTCACCACTACTGATGAGGCTCCCCTTGCAGACCCTCCGCCACGCCCGACCCGAAGATGCCGCGCCCATCGCCGCACTGGTCGATGAGGCCTACAGCCCTTACATCCCGCGAATCGGCCGCAAACCCGCGCCGATGCTCGATGACTACGAGCAAGTGCTGCGTGAAACCGACACGTTCGTGCTGGCCGACAACGATGAAATCCTCGGTGTGCTGGTGATGAGCCAGGAAGGCAAGGAGCTGCTGCTGATCAACGTCGCCGTGTCGCCCCGGCACAAGGGCAAGGGCCTCGGCAAAGTGCTGATGACCTTCTGTGAAACCCATGCGCTGAGCCTCGGTTGCGACGCGGTGCGGCTGTACACCCACGAGCGAATGACCGAGAACGTCGCCATCTATGAAAAACTCGGTTTTGTGGAAACCCATCGCGCCACCGAGGACGGATTTGCCCGGGTTTTCATGCGCAAAACGCTTGTCGGTTCTCGCTGACCGTCACCTAGGCATGTCGAAATCAGGCATCGGCATGCCGCACTCGAGCTATTTGCGTTCAACTTCAGCCACGTAAGGTGAGGCGTCCATCAGAGAACAACAAAAACAATGAACAGCCTGAATTCGAAGGAATCGAGCGGTCAACTGGCGCAGGGGTTCAAGCCTCGGCACGTGACCATGTTGTCAATTGCAGGAATCATCGGCGCGGGGTTGTTTGTCGGTTCCGGGCACGCCATTGCGGCGGCGGGGCCGGCGGTGTTGCTGGCGTATCTGTTTTCCGGCCTGTTGGTGGTGCTGGTCATGCGCATGCTGGGGGAAATGGCGGTGGCCCGACCGGACACCGGTTCGTTTTCCACCTACGCCGATCAGGCCATTGGCCGCTGGGCCGGCTTCACCATCGGCTGGCTCTACTGGTGGTTCTGGGTGCTGGTCATTCCCATCGAGGCGCTGGCCGCCGGGCATGTCTTGAGTCAGTGGTTTCCCCAGGTCGATGCGTGGCTGTTTGCACTGGTGTCGATCATCCTGCTGGTAATCACCAACCTGTTCAGCGTCTCCAAGTACGGCGAGTTCGAATTCTGGTTCGCCATGGCCAAGGTCGTGGCGATCATCGGCTTCATCGGCGTGGGTTTCGCCGTGCTGATGGGCTGGATTCCCGAGCGTGAAGCCAGCGGCCTCAGCCGCTTGATGGAAGAACATGGCGGGTTCGCCCCCAATGGCCTGTCGGCGGTGGTCGGCGCCTTTATCACCATCATGTTCAGTTTCATCGGCACCGAGGCGGTGACCATCGCCGCTGCCGAATCGGACCATCCGGCGCAGAACATCGCCAAGGCCACGCGCTCGGTAATCTGGCGCATTGGCGTGTTTTACCTGCTGTCGATTTTCGTGGTGATTTCCGTGGTGCCCTGGAACGATCCGCTGCTGGCGTCCGTCGGTTCCTATCAGCGCGCACTGGAGTTGATGAACGTTCCCCACGCCAAATTCATGGTCGATGTAGTGGTGTTGATCGCCGTGGCCAGTTGCATGAACTCTTCGATCTATATCGCTTCGCGCATGCTGTTTTCCCTGGGGCTTCGCGGCGATGCACCGCAGGCGTTGAAAGTGACTTCCGGCGCAGGCGTGCCGAGGGCCGCGGTGATTGCCAGCAGCGTCATCGGCGCCGGGGTGACGTTGCTCAGCTACTTCATGCCCGCCGGCCTGTTTCAGTTCCTGCTCGCCAGTTCCGGTGCCATTGCGTTGCTGGTGTACCTGGTGATCGCGGTTTCACAGCTGCGCATGCGCCGGATGCTGCTCCGGCAGAATGTCGAGCTGACCTTTCGCATGTGGCTGTTTCCCTGGCTGACCTATCTGGTGATGGCCTTCATCTGCGCCGCGCTCGAGGTGATGATGCTGACGCCGGAGCATCGTCTGGAAGTGACGTCGACCATTGGCCTGGCGCTGGCGATTTCCTTTATCGGGCTGGTGACCGCGCGTCAGCATGGGCCGGCGACTTCGTCTGTTCCAGTCAAACAAAACGCCCGAGGCACTGCCTCGGGCGTATAGGAAGGATCGGGATTCAGATCAGCCGCAGGGTCACGTCGATGTTGCCGCGCGTGGCCTTGGAGTAAGGGCAGGTCTGGTGCGCAGCTTCCACCAGCGACTGGGCGACCGAAGGCTCCAGCCCCGGCAGGCTGACATTCAAGCGTGCCTGTAGGAAAAACGCCTCGCCGGTCTTGCCCAGATCGATTTCGGTTTCCACCGCCACATCCGCCGGCAGCCTGATCTTCAGCGCCGCCGCCGCTTTGCCCATGGCGCCGATGAAACAGGCCGACCAGCCGGCCGCCAGCAGCTGTTCCGGGTTGGTGCCGCTGCCGTTGGAACCCGGTGGCGACAGCTTGACGTCCAGATTGCCGTCGGAACTGCGCGAGGCGCCATCGCGTCCGCCGGTGGTGCGGGTTTTGCCGGTGTACAGCACGGTGTCGATTTGATTGATCATGAGAATACCTGCCTGTGTGAGTGGTGGAGTCGGAGGGAAGGTTCCGATGGCCCACACTTTTGCAGCGGCATGTACCGGGGATGTGTCATGAACTGGGGGTTATGTATCGCTGTGTAGCAATGCGTTCAGGCTGATCGCTGAGACAGCGTCAGCAGAACCCCGAAGCCCACGAGCAGGCCGCCGAACGCCCGGTCAATCCACTGCCGTGCCGCCAGCAATTTCTCCCGCACTCTCCCGGCGGAGAAACACAGCGCCACCAGGCTGAACCACAGCACATGCGCCCCGGCAATGAACACCCCATAGGCCATTTGTACCGGCAGGCCGGTGTCCGGCCGGACGACCCCCATGAACAGACTCACGATGAAAATCGAGGTTTTGGGGTTCAACGCATTGGTGAGAAAACCTGAACGCAACGCGGCCAGGTCCGACAGGGCAGGTGACGCAGCATCCGGCTGCTGAACGTCAGGTCTGGAGCGAAGCATCTTGATGCCCAGATAAACCAGATACGCAGCCCCCGTCAGTTTCAGTGCATTGAACAACCAGGGCGATTGTTGAAGCACTAATCCGAGCCCGAGCAGGGTGTAGCCGACATGCACCAGCACGCCCAGACCAATGCCCATCGCGGTGAGAACGCCTGCGCGTCGAGAGAGCAGCAAGCCGTTGCGCGAGACCAGGGCGAAGTCCGGTCCGGGGCTGATGCATGCCAGCAGGGTGATGGTGATTACGACTATCCATTCGTTCATGATGGAACCTTGGGTGGGTTGGTGATAGAAAGCCATGTTTACAGATACCAAACGCTGGAACTAACGATGATTTCTGAAGCAAATGGTGAATCTGACTCACCGTTTTCCGAGGGGCGAATGCCGTCTCTGCTGGCGCTGCGTTGCTTCGAATCCGCCGGCCGGTTCGAGAATTTCGCCCGGGCGGCTGACGAGCTGCATTTGACACCCGGCGCCATCAGCCGGGCGGTGCGTCTGCTTGAAGAGGATCTGGGCGTTGACCTGTTCGAGCGGCGCCAGCGAAGGGTTTTCCTGACTGAGCCGGGGAGGCGACTGCTGAAAGCGGTGAGCGAAGGTTTGGGGGTGATGAACCAGGCCGTCCGCGAGATCCGCACTGAGGCGCGTCGTACGCGGCGGCTGGTCCTGTCGTGCGAACCGACGCTGTTGATGCGCTGGCTGATTCCGCGCTGGAGTGATTTCCAGAAACAACATCGCGGCCCGGACATTCATCTGGTGGCCGGTGGCGGTCCGTTTTCGTTTGAACAGGGAATCGACCTGGCCATTCGCCGCGACGATTTCCCCCGGCCTCCCGGTTACCACGCCGAGCGCTTGTTTGCCGAGAAGGTCGGGCCAGTCTGCCGACCGGATAAGGTCGGTGAGTGGTTCGATAAAAGCGCCAAAGGCCTGCGTGCCACGGCGCCTCTTCTGCAAACGAGCAGCCGACCTACGGCCTGGCAAGAATGGGCCGCCGCAGCGGGCCAGCCGGTTCCTGCGACGCAGATGCAGTCTTTCGAACACTTCTATTTCAGCATTCAGGCGGCTGTCGCTGGCCTGGGCGTGGCCATTGGTCCGTGGCATCTGGTCCGCGACGATATCGAAAGCGGGGTGTTGGCCGCACCGGCAGGCTTCGTTGAAGACGGCTCACATTATTGCCTGCTGTCGCCTGCGCCTCCCAAACCGGGCAGTCTGGAACTGGATTTGCTGGAGTGGTTGCGGACGGTGGGTTGAGGCCTGCCAGTTTTCAATGGCTGGCCGGCGTTGCCTTGCCCAGCAAATCAATCCGGCATCCCGGCGCCGCATCGTTCACCGTCACTCGCATGTCATGCAGGCGCGCAACCGCTGACACCATGCTCAAACCCAATCCGTTGCCCGGCGTATGGCGGCTGGATTCGGCGCGGTACAACCGGCGCAACACCGCCTCACGCTCCGCCGGAGGAATGCCCGGCCCGTTGTCGGTGACGCGGATTCCGACGTTGTCCTGATCGGCAATCACGCTCAGGCGCACCTGGCTGTGGTCGGGCGAGAACTTGATGGCGTTGTCGAGCAGGTTGCACAGCGCGTCGAACAGCAGTTGTGCGTCACCGGCCATGATCGCGGGGGCCTGGCTGTTTTCGATGGTCAGGCTGATGCCGCGCTCTTCGGCCAGGGGGTCGTACAGTTCGGCGGCATCGGCGCTGATCAGGTTCAGGTCCAGCGGCGCGAAGTGGCTGCGCCGGGCGCTGTTTTCGATTTCCGAAATCCGCAGCAGGGCCTTGAAGGTCAGCAGCAAGGCCTTGGCCTCGGTCAGCGCCGCATCGATGCTGGCGGCGTATTGCGCTTCATCCAGACCCCGGCGCTGGGTGCGTTCCAGGCCGGCGATCAGGCGTGTGAGGGGAGTGCGCAGGTCGTGGGCGATGTCGTCGCATACGCCTTTGACTTCACTCATCAAACGCTCCAGCTCATCGAGCATGCCGTTGACCACCGAGGCGAGGCGGTCGATGTCGTCGTTGTTGCCCTTGACCGGCAAACGTCCTTTCAAATCACCTTCGATGATGCCCTTGATCGAGCGACTGACCTTGTCCAGCCGCCGGTGCGCCGAATAACCCAGCACCACGGCGCCGAGCAACCCCACCAGCAATAGCAGCAGGCCACCGGAAATCAGCGCGTTGATCAGCAGTTCGTCGAACTCGCGGATGTCGTGGACATCCTGGGCGACCAGCAGGGTTTTGCCGTCCGCCAGTTTATGCACGATGAAGCGCACCGGCCGGTGATGGCCGTTGGACTTGAGCCAGCGAAACTCCTGCGGTTTGTCGTAGGCGGAGAAGGGCGGCAGTTCTTTGATCACGCCGGCAATGAATTTGCCGTCGGCATCGAACAGGCTGTGGGGCAGGCGTGCTTCGACATCCTGCAGGGCGTGTTTGCGGATTTCCTGCAATTGCAGTTCCGGCGGCTGGGCGCTGCGGTTTTCCACTTGTCGATACAGGGCGGTGTCGGCCTCGGTCTTAAGGTAGAACGCGGTCTGCCAGTAGACGTAACCGAACAGCGCCAGAAACGAGCAGCCGAACAGCCCGAGAAACAGCAACGCCGTGCGAAAACTGATGGTGCGCGGGATTTCACTCAGGTGAACGGAGGACATACCCGGCTCCACGAATGGTATGGATCATCGGCGGCTCGCCGTCGCCGTCGACCTTGCGACGCAGGCGACTCATGTGCACTTCGATCACGTTGGTGCGTTCGTCATAGCTGTAATTCCACACCGCTTCGAACAGCATGGTGCGGGTCACCACCTGATCGGCGTGGCGCACCAGATGTTCGAGCAATGCGTATTCCCGGGGCACCAGATCGATGGTGCGCTCGCCACGGCGTACGGTGCGGCTCAGCAGATCGACGTCCAGGTTACCGACCTTCAGACGGGTTTCCTGAGTCACGGCCACTGGTTCGGCCCGACGTCGGTTCAAGGCGTCCAGGCGGGCGGTCAGCTCGATGAATTCGAATGGTTTGGTCAGGTAGTCGTCGCCGCCCGCACGCAATCCGCGTACCCGTTCATCCAGCGCACTCAGGGCGCTGAGGATCAGCACCGGGGTGTTCACGCTGGCGGCCCGCAACGCGGTGAGCACGCCCAGACCATCGAGGCCGCCGGGCAGCATGCGGTCGAGCACGATCAGGTCGAACGGTTCGCCGAGGGCTTTCAACAGGCCTTCACGGCCATTGTCGACGCTGCTCACGGTGAAGCCGTGGTCAGTCAGCGCCGCTTCGATTTCGCGGCGGGTGGGCAAGTCGTCCTCGACGACCAGAACATGGGTCATGGCTTTTGAACCACTCACATCATCAGGCAGAGATGGCATAGTGTGGCAAAGCCTGCGGTTGCGCCACGTTCCCGCCGGATAAATAAAAGTTCAGGTTGGCTTGATGGAGTAGGTGCCTTGCGCATTCTCGTGGTTGAAGACGATGCCCAGACCGCCGCTTACCTGCTGCGCGGTTTGAGCGAAAGCGGGCATGTGGTCGATGTCGCCGGCGATGGCAACAGCGGTCTGGACATGGCGCTGGAAGGCATTCACGACGTGTTGATCGTCGATCGGCGCCTGCCCGGCCTCGACGGCATCGGCCTGATCAAGGCCTTGCGCGCTCGACAGGTGCGGGTGCCGATCCTGATGCTCAGCGCCCAGGCCTCGACCGAGCAGAAGGTCGAAGGTTTGCAGGCCGGTTGTGATGATTATCTGGCCAAGCCTTATGCCTTCGCCGAAGTGTTGGCGCGGCTCGAAGCCTTGCTGCGCGGGCGCGATCAGGTCGCGGGGCCTGCGCGACAACTGGTGGTCGGCGAGTTGCAGCTGGACTGCGCCACGCGCACGGCCGTACGCCGGGGCAAGGTGATTGCTTTGCAGCACCGCGAAGCCCTATTGCTGGAAAAGCTCATGCGCCACAGCGGCCAGATCGTCACCCGCGACATGCTGCTCGACAGTGCCTGGGACTACGACTTCGACCCCAACAACAACGTCATCGACAAACACATCCACCGTTTGCGGCGCAAACTCGATGACGGTTTCGACTATTCGCTGATCCGGACCATCCCCGGCGCCGGTTACAGCTTCCAGACGACGCCCGAGCAAGGCTAAACAAAAGTTTATCTGCCGGGGAACGCTCTGGCAGGCACCCCTCGCTATCTTCGCCGCATTCGTGGATCGCTCCACAAAGGCTCAAGCGGGGAGACAGCTTGCTCATGTCGGTTCCAAAGACCAAGGCGCGCAGACGGCGCGTTGCATTTCAATCATCGGCGACGCTGCTTCTGCTGGGCGTATTGACCCTCGGCGGCTGTTCGATGGTGCCCGCGTATCGGCAGCCCGAGTTGCCGCTGGCCCAACAGTGGAACGCGGCTACTGGCGGTCAATCCGCTGCGGGCGGTCAATGGTGGCGCGAGTTTCACAGCGCCGAGCTGGATCAGTTGATCGATCGCGGGCTGGCCTCCAACTTCACCCTCAAAGCCGCGATCAGCCGTATCGACGAGGCGCGGGCCTCCGCGCAGGTCACCGGCGCCGGGCAATATCCGGCGCTGAATCTGGGCGGCAACTATCAGCGCCAGAACAACTACGGCACCACGCAAAAACGCAGCGTATTCGCTGAAGCGACCTATGAAGTGGATTTCTGGGGCAAGCAGCGTGCGGCCGCCGATTCCGCCGATGCCCTGGCCAACGCCACCGCGTTCGATGCCCAGACCCTGCGCATGAGCCTGAGCGCAAGCATCGCCGACAGTTACTTTCAGGTGCTGTCGCTGGAAGAGCGCCTGCGTCTGGCCCAGTCCATCGCCGACGATGCCCGTCAGGTGCTGGATCTGGTGGAAATCCAGGCCAGTCAGGGCGCCGTTTCCAATCTCGAAGTCGCCCAGCAGCGCAACGCCATGCAGACCTTTGAAGCAGCAATGCCGCCGCTGCGTCAACAACGGGATCAGGCGCTGTATCAACTGGCGGTGCTGGTCGGCGCGCCGCCCGAGGGCTTCCATTTGCAGGGCGACAGTCTCGGCGCCGTGCAGGTGCCGCAACCGGCGACCGGTCTGCCCATCGGCCTGCTGCGTCAGCGGCCCGACATTCAGGCTGCCGAAGCGCGGCTGAAGTCTGCCAACTTCGATGTCGGCGTGGCCCGTGCCGCGTTCCTGCCCAATCTGTCGCTGGACCTGCTGGGCGGCATCGACACTCTCGCCGGCGGGCAGATCTGGAGTGTCATCGGCACCCTTGGGCAACCGGTGTTTGCCGGGGGCCAACTCAAGGGCCAACTGCATTTCGATCAGGCCCACGTTCAGGAACTGACCGCCAGTTATCGCGAGTCCATCGTCGAAGCCCTGCAAGACGTCGAAACCCAGATCAGCGCCGCCCGCGAACTCGACAAGAGTTACGCGTTGAACGCCTCGGCAGTGGATTCGGCGCGGGAAGCGGCGCGTCTGGCGCAGGTTCGCTACCGCCTCGGCTCCACCGACTTCCAGACGCTACTGATCGTCGAGCGCACGCAATATCAGGCCGAAGACACGCTGTTGCAGGTCCGTCTGCAACACCTTCAAGCGGCGGTCGGCCTGTTCCGCGCCCTGGGCGGGGACTTTTCCGCTGACGCCCTCGCACTCAATTCTTCTGTTCAGGTGACTCATCCATGACTGTCCTGCACCCACGTCGTCGCACCGTTTTCCTGGGCGTCGCGGCTCTTTCGCTGGCGGTGGCCGTCGGCGGTTTTCAATGGATCAAACAGGCTCACGCTGCGCCGGTGAAAACTGATGCCGGTGCGATCCCTGTACAGATGAGCAAGGTCAGCCGACAGGATCTGCCGGTGTGGATCAGTGCCATTGGCAATGTGCAGGCGCTCAACAGCGTCAATGTGCGGGTGAGGGTGGACGGCGAGTTGCAGAAAGTCCTGTTCAACGAAGGGCAGACCGTCACCGCCGGCAGCCTGTTGGCGGTGATCGATCCACGGGTTTATCAGGCCCAGGTCGCCCAGGCTCAGGCGCTGCTGGCCAAGGATCAGGCGCAACTGGCGAACCTCAGAGTCAATCTCGACCGCGCGAGCAAACTGGCCGCTGCCAAGGCTGGCCCGACTCAGGACGTCGACACTTACCGCGCCCAACTGGCGGCGCAACAGGCGACCGTGCAGGCCGACCAGGCGGCGCTGGATGCAGCGCGGCTGCAACTGGAGTTCACTCAGGTCAAGGCGCCGCTGACCGGCCGCACCGGCCAGCGTCTGCTGGATGTCGGCGCGATTGCCCACGGTGCCGAGGCGACGGGGCTGGTGACGATTACCCAGATGAATCCGATTTCCGTCGCGTTCGCCGTGTCCCAGGACGAACTGGCGGAGATCCTCGAAGAGAACGCCAAAGGTGCCTTGCAAGTGGTCGCCATGACCCGCGATGGCCAGCAGGAAATCGCCAAAGGTCATCTGAGCTTCATCGACAGTCAGGTGACGGCGGCCAGCGGGCAGATCCAGCTCAAAGCGCAGTTCGACAACGCTGACGCCAAACTGTGGCCGGGTGAACTGGTGAGTGCGCGCCTGCTGGTGCAGACCCATCGCGACGTGGCCGTTGTCCCGGCCGATGCCGTGCAATTGGGGCGTCAGGGCAATTTCGTCTATGTGGTCGATGCCGATCAGCGGGTACAGCCGCGTCTGGTGGACGCCGCCAATGTGGTGGACGGCAAGCAGTGGATTCGTCAGGGCCTGAATGCCGGCGAAACCGTTGTGGTGCAGGGCCAGTCGCGGGTGGCGCCGGGGTTGAAGGTGATGCCGGTCAAGACTGACACCAGCGTCGATCTGGCGGAGGCCGCCCGATGAATGCGCTGGCCGGACTGATTCAACGGCGTGTGGGCCTGAGCCTGCTGGCGCTCGGCGTCATGCTGCTGGGGGCTTTCGCGTACTTCCAGTTGCCGGTGGCGCCGCTGCCGACGGTGGATTTCCCGACCATTCAGGTCACCGCCAAACTCTCCGGGGCGAGCGCGGAAACCATGGCCTCGTCGGTGGCAACGCCGCTGGAGCGAGCCTTTGCCGCCGTGCCGCAAGTCACATCAATGACTTCATCCAGCGCCGCCGGCAAGACCCAGGTGGTGCTGCAGTTCGACCTGTCGCGGGACATCGACGGTGCCGCCCAGGACGTACAGACGGCGATCAACACCGCCACGCCGAATCTGCCCAAGACCATGTCCAGCGCCCCGACCTTCAACAAGGTCAACCCGGCGGAAGGCACCGTGCTGTCGCTGGCGGTGACGTCGCCGACCCGCACGCTGCCGGAGCTCGATCGCTATGCTGACAACTACATTGCCCAGCGTCTGTCGCAAATGCCGGGTGTCGGGCTGGTGGATTTCCATGGTGAGCAGAAACCGGCGGTGCGCGTGCAGATCGATCCCGATGCGCTGGCCGCTCGCGGTCTGACACTTGAAGATGTACGCAGCGTCATTGGCGTCAGCACTCTGGATCAGCCCAAGGGCACCCTCGATGGCCAGAGCCGTTCGATCACCCTTGGCGCCACCGACCAGTTGCTCGATCCGCAGCACTATCGCGATCAGGTCGTCGCTTACAAGAACGGCATGCCGATCAAACTGGGCGACCTTGGCCGGGTCATCGCCGGGGCCGAGGACACCCAGCAAGCCGCGCAACTGGGCGGCGAACCGACGGTCATCGTCGACATCCACAAGCAACCGGGTTTTAACCTGCTGTCGACCATCGCCGCGATCAAGGCCAAGTTGCCCGAGCTGACCGCGTCCTTGCCTCGCGACGTGCAGGTGCAAGTGGTGGGCGACCGTACCCAGACCATCGAAGCGTCGGTCAATGACATGCAGTTCACCTTACTGCTGTCGATTGCGCTGGTGGTCGTGGTGATCTTCGTGTTCCTGCGCAAGGCCACTGCCACGCTGATTCCCAGCCTGACGATTCCGCTGTCGCTGGTGGCCACGTTCGGCGTCATGTATCTGCTCGGTTACAGCCTCGACAACCTGTCGATCATGGGCTTGGCGATTGCTGTCGGGTTCGTGGTGGACGACGCCATCGTGGTGATGGAAAACATCGTCCGGCACCTGGAAATGGGCAAGTCGCGCCTGCAATCGGCGGTCGATGGTTTGCGCGAAGTGGGGTTCACCATCGTCTCGATTACGGTGTCGTTGATTGCAGTGTTCCTGCCGATCCTGTTGATGTCCGGCATCGTCGGGCGTTTGATGCGCGAGTTTGCGGTGACCGTCAGCGTGGCGATCATCATGTCCGGAATCGTCTCTCTGACCATCACCCCGATGCTCTGCGCCTGGCTGCTCAAACCCCATGCCGATCAGGAAGAGGGGCGTTTTGCCCAGGCCTGCGAGCGGGTGTTCGACCGCTTGCACAACGGCTACCGGCGCAGCCTGGACTGGGTGCTCGATCATCAGCGCATCACCATGGCGGCGGCCATCGCCACGCTGGCGGCCACGGCGGTGCTGTATGTCGGGATTCCCAAAGGCTTCTTTCCGCAGCAGGACAACGGTCTGATTCAAGGTGTGGCGGAAGCGGCGGCGGACATTTCGCCGACGGCCATGCGCGCCCAGGTCAACCGTGCGGCGGAGATCATTGGTCAGGATCCGGCGGTAGCACGGGTGTATTTCTGGATCGGCCCGAACCCGACGGTCAGCCAGGGCAAGGTGATGATCAACCTCAAGCCGTTCAGTGAGCGGACGGCCAGTGCGGCGCAGGTGATCCAGCGCTTGCAGCCGGCGCTGGACGGGTTGTCCGGGGTCAAGGTGTTCATGCAGGCCAACCAGGACATCCAGATCGGCGGCCGGGCCAGCAAGACCCAGTATCAGTACACCCTGCAGGACCCGGACAGCGTCGAGCTGGATCACTGGAGCGGGGTGCTGCTGGCCAAACTCAAGACCTTGCCGCAATTGCAGCATGTGACTTCCGATCAGCAGCAGGCCATCCCGCAATCGACGCTGGTGATCGACCGTCCGACCGCTGCGCGCCTGGGCGTGACCGTGCAAGCCATCGATGACGTGCTCTATGACGCATTTGGCCAGCGGCAGATCGCGACCATGTTCACCCAGCTGGATCAGAACCATGTGATTCTGGAGCTGGACCCGAGCTGGCAAACGTCCACCGCGACCCTTGAACATCTGTTTGTTCGCGCAAGCTCCGGGGCGCTGGTGCCTTTGAACCTGCTGGCCAGCCTCAAGACCGAGCAGGTGCCGATCATCATCAACCATCAGGGGGTGTTCCCGGCCATTACCCTGTCGTTTGACCTCGCGCCGGGGCATGCCTTGAGCGAGGCGGTCAGCGCGATCAATCAGGCGTCACTGGCGGTCGCGATGCCTGACACCGTGGCGGGCAGTTTTCAGGGCACCGCCCAGGCATTTCAGGATTCGCTGAAATCGCAACCGTGGTTGATTCTGGCGGCGATCCTGACGGTCTACATCGTGCTCGGCGTGTTGTATGAAAACGCGATCCACCCGCTGACGATCATTTCGACCTTGCCGTCCGCCGGTTTCGGCGCGCTGCTGGCCTTGATGCTGTGCGGGCAGGATCTGTCGGTGCTGGGGATGATCGGGATCATTCTGCTGATCGGCATCGTCAAGAAGAACGCGATCATGATTGTCGACTTCACCCTGCAGGCGCAGCAGCGTGGTTTGTCTCCGCGTGAAGCGGTGAGGGAAGGGTGCCTGTTGCGCTTGCGGCCGATCCTGATGACTTCGCTGGCGGCATTGCTGGGCGCGGTGCCGCTGGCATTCGGGCACGGTGCCGGTTCGGAATTGCGTCAGCCGCTGGGCATTGCGATTGTCGGTGGCCTGGCGGTTTCGCAGATCCTGACGCTCTACACCACGCCGGTGGTTTACCTGTGGTTCGAGCGTCGGCGGCGCAAGGCACACGCCGCCGAGGTCATTGAGGCTTCCTGACGCTTACTGAGCCTTATAGGTCAGGACGGTGAAGGTGTCGGGGTGAAATGCCGGGTCAGGTTTGGGTTGCTCCCGGCTCGGCGCGGGCTGGGTGAAGTCGGCGGTGAACAGGTAGGCCTGACCGCGTTGGGCGTCCAGCACCATGTTGTGCGCCCATGGCCGGGTTCCGACGCTGCCGCGCAACTGGTATTGCCCTTGATCGTCGCGTTGGACAATCGCAAGGCTGGCGTCCGCGCCGCTGGGTATCAGTAACTGGTCTTTCTCCCGATCGTAAGCCAGCGCATTCACGGCGCGGCCGATGGGCAGGGTGCTCAAGGTCTTGCCGGTTTTCAGGTCGGCGACCACCAGAATCGGGTCAGCGCCACGGCAGGCCACGAACAGGCGTTGACGCGGTTCGTCCACGGCCAGTGCGCTGGGTTTGCTGCAAGCCTTGAATGTCCAGAATTGCTGCTGTTCAAGCTTCGCCCCTGAGAGTACGGCGACTTTATCTTCGTCGCGCATGGGGACGATGAAATGGCCGTTTTCAAGGATCACCGGGCCATCGAGTTTTTGCGCAGGAATGTCCACCGCATCGGTCAGGCGATCGGTCTTGGCATCGATCAGATACAGCGTCGAATGATCGCCGCGCCGGCCGCTGGTGACGATCAGCCGGTCGCGGCTGGCATCGTAAACCAGGTTGTTGAGGTTGCCTGAATCGAGCTTGAGCCGTTGCAGGACTTGCAGACGATCCAGCGCAACAACTCCGAGCGTGCCATCCATGTTGGCGACATAGGCGCGGTTGCGTTCCGGTACGAAGGCGACGGCGTTGGCGCCGGTTGAGTTGTCGAGGGTCTTCAGCAGTTTCTGCTGGTCGACGTCGAACACCGACAGGCCGTTTTCGCGGCGGGCCACGAACAGTTGCGCGCTCTGGGGTTGCAGGGCGGCGAAGCCCCAACTGTGACCGTCACCGGGCAATGCCTTGGCGGCGTTCAGGGTGTACAGCAGCGGCGCGTCGGCCTCGGCATATTGGGCGCCGGACAGGCAGACCGTCAGGACGGCAAGCGCTCGCCAGGTTTTTGCAAATACCATTCAAAACCTCAAAATTTCAGTGTTCGGCAGGAACGGTTCACGCCCGGTCCATTGCTTCATCCAGCCCTTGATCTTCACCGAGAAACCCGCCGCTCTGATGCTGCCAGAGCCGCGCGTAGGTGCCGTTTCGTTCCAGCAGTTCGGCGTGGGTGCCTTGTTCGATGATGCGGCCCTCGTCCATGACAATCAGTCGGTCCATGGCGGCAATCGTCGACAGCCGATGGGCGATGGCGATGACGGTCTTGCCTTGCATCATTTCATCCAGGCTTTCCTGGATGGCGACTTCGACTTCGGAATCCAGCGCACTGGTGGCCTCGTCGAGCAGCAGGATCGGCGCGTTCTTGAGCATCACCCGGGCGATGGCGATACGTTGGCGCTGACCGCCGGACAGCTTGATGCCGCGTTCGCCCACCAGGGTGTCGTAACCGGTGTGGCCCTGGCGGTCGCTCAGTTGGCTGATGAAACCGTCGGCCTGGGCGTTGATCGCAGCGCGGTGAACCTGCGCATCGGTGGCGTCCGGGCGTCCGTAGGCAATGTTGTCGCGGATCGAACGGTGCAGCAGCGACGTATCCTGAGTGACCATGCCGATGGCGCTGCGCAGACTGTCCTGTGTCACCTGCGCAATGTTCTGCCCGTCGATGCGAATCGTACCGCTGTCGACGTCATAGAAGCGCAGCAGCAGGTTGATCAGCGTCGATTTGCCGGCCCCGGAGCGGCCCACCAGACCGATTTTTTCCCCGGCGCGGATGTGCAGGCTCAAGCCGTCGAGCACCTGGCGCTCACCGTTGTAGTTGAAGTGCACCTTGTCGAAGGTCACCGCGCCGCCGGTAGGCACCAGCACGCCGGCGTCGGGCGCGTCTTGTACCTTGGGGCCACGGGTGAGGGTGGCCATGCCGTCCTGTACGGTGCCGATGTTTTCGAACAGCGAGGTCATCTGCCACATGATCCAGTGGGACATGCCGTTGATCCGCAATGCCATGGCGGTGATCGCGGCCACCGCGCCCGCACCGACCTGACCCTGATGCCAGAGCCACAGGGCATAGCCGCCGGCACCCAGGATCAAACCGACCACCAGGGCCTGATTGACGATTTCGAACTGACTGACCAGACGCATCTGGCGAAAACCGGTGAGCTTGAAGTCTTCCATCGCCGCCCGTGCGAAGTGCGCTTCACGGTTGGAGTGCGAGAACAGTTTGACGGTGGTGATGTTGGTGTAAGCGTCGGAAATACGCCCCGTCATCGACGAGCGCGCATGGGCCTGTTCCTGCCCGACCTGTCCAAGGCGCGGCACGAAGTACAGCATCGCCAGCCCGAACAGGGCGACCCAGGCAATGAACGGCAGCATCAGTTTCAGGGCAAACCCACCGGCCAAAGCGATGATCGCAATGAAATAAACGCCGATACCGGGAGCGATTTCGATGATCGTGAACAGGACTTCGCGTACGGCCAGCGCGGTCTGCATCACTTTGGTCGTGACCCGACCGGAGAACTCGTCGGAAAAGAACGAAAGGCTTTGCCGCAGCATCAGGCGATGGAAGTCCCAGCGCAGGCGTAGCGGCAGGTTGATCGCCAGAATCTGGTGCTGGACCATCGTGCGCAATGCCACAAGGCCGATGCTGGTGAGCAGGACGATGGCGATACCCCACAGCACACGGCTTTCCTGTCCGCTCACGGCGCCGCCGGCCTGCCAGGTCGAGAGCAGGTCCACCACTTGCCCGAGAAACGAAAACAGCCAGGCTTCGTAGATCGACACACTGGCACTGAGCAGCGCCAGCGCAAACACGTAACCACGGGCACCGCGGGTACAAGCCCACAGAAAACGCATCAGGCCAACGGGCGGTGGCGGCGCCTCGTCGGGCGGGAAAGGATCGAGCCTGCGTTCAAACACGCGAAGCATAAGGGTCTCCGAAATGATCAGGTTCAGGGGAGTATGCCATCTTCGCCGCTGGCCCCGGATAGGAGGACAGCGATCGCTCGGCCATCTTTAACCATTGGTCAGTTCTCAATACTATCCAACAGGGTAAAGACTATTTTTTATCCGGGTCAGCGAAGTGACAGCAGCACTTGGGAAACAATTACTTTAGCTGAGCCCGGTGACGCAGCTTTCAGGATGGATCTTGAAAGGCGCGGGGCATCGTTCGTTCGATGCGTAACGGAGATCCCGCGCCTTTTCACTTGTTAAGGAGAACGCAGATGGCAAGCAATCGAGTACTCGAAACCTCAGACAAAACAGCGCTCGTCGAAGCGGAGGTGTATCGCTGGTACAACCTGTTTTTCCCGTGGTCACGCGGCATGTCTTCGCAATCGGAAGGCGCCATTAAACCTTTGTACGATGCGCTGGCGGACGATTTTCGTGTGGTGCTCACGGATGGCCAGATCATGGAACGGGCCGACTACTGGGAACGACTCTGGGGCCTGCATGGCAAGCGTGCCGGGAGCCCCGAATCGCATATCACCAATCTCTCGATCACGCCGCTGCCCGGTGGCTTTTTCCTGACGGTGTTCGATCTGGTCAAGGACGGGATCACCAAGAAGAAAGTCGACTCCGCGCTCATGCGTCTTGATGAGAACTCACCATCTGGTATTTCGTGGATTTATGTTCATGAGAGCGAGCATGAGCGGGCGGTCGCGTAAGGTTTCCGGTTTCATTTCTGTGCGCCGGTCGCGGTGTCAAATCGCCGCGACCTGGGCGAGCCCGATACCCCGGATGCTGTCAACCGGGCTTGCCAGCTCCACCTTCGAAAGGTCAACCGGCAGTATCGTGTCGCCTGTGGGAAGTCACGCGCCAATACCGACTGAGAGGCTCTGCGTTAGAATCGCGCCATGTAAATGAGTGATCAGGTCTGTTCAATGGATGATGCAACATCGGAGCGTCTACAGTGGCTGGACGAGTCGGCCAGCGATCACGGTTGGAACAATCGTGACGAAATCAACGCGAGTGACAGATGCATTTGCAGCGCTTGCGGCCAATGGTCTGAACCCGCCCAAATCACAAAGTGGCACAACGAAAGGCACGCCTGTTGCCCGCATTGCGGGTTGACCGGCGTTGTTGTTGGCTCCAGGTCGGGGCTGCCTCTTGAGGCGTACGAGAACTGCCGAATTCCTGGGTAGCAAGCTACCGAAGAATTCGCCCATCAGGATTGATGTCGGTCGTGATATCGTTGTGCCTTCATTTGTGGGAGGCAAGCGATGAAGGTCAAGAGTTGGCAAGGATGGGAGCCTGAATGGCTCAAGCTGACGGAGCACTTTGGAAGCGCTCCAGCGGTGCCGGGCGCGTACATCATTTGTGCAGACAGGGAGATTCAACGCGCAGTGGGTTCGGATGAACATGGTGTTTTGACTATCGGCGAATCCGACAATCTTCGGCGCCGACTGGCTGCATTCGTGCGGTGCGCCAGGAATCCAGGCGCTGCGGGCCACATGGCAGGCTGGCGATTTAATTACGCATCGTTCGAGAAGGTGTTCCCTCTGGATTCATTGTGGGTGAGTTGGTATCCGACGGCTGACAAGGCGACTGCCTACGCCAAGGAAGGAGAAATGTTGGCACTCTACCTGGCAGAGCATTTTGAACTCCCGCCTCTCAACTACAAATTCAATTGGCCCAAGCTGGAAGATTGACCGTCCGGGTCGCTGTGCTTCTGGCGCGAAAGCTATTCCAGGACAGCAGCGTTTTTTGATACCGAAGGAATGATTTCGTGGCATAGGATAAAGGGGACGGATAAAGGGGACTGATTTATTTCTATTTCAGAAAAATAAATCTGAGAATCATCTGGCCGGCCTCCCCACCTCACGGAGGTGGCGCAAAATTCAAGGTGCGAACTTAGTCTTTTGCGTAGGAGGCCGTGATGAAATTCTGTGGCATAGACCTGCATTCGAACAACAGTGTTGTGGTGGTTACCGACGAAACGGATCGAGTATT
>NZ_QWFC01000054.1:0-30917 GCF_003576265.1 Pseudomonas sp. 91RF | reverse complement strand
AGATGTGTATAAGAGACAGCTCCCGCTGGGTTGCGAAGCAGCCCCCAAAAGCATTGCGAGCGCTTCGCACTCGAGCGGGAGCAAGCTCCCTCGCCACAATCGCTCACTTGCCTAGAGGTTTGCGTCAGTCTTCAGTTCCAGATTATCCAGCACCCGGTTCACCGCCAGTTCCGCCAGCATGATCAGCTGCCCGATGCCCAGCAGCACATGCCGCTGCGGCGTATCGATCATCCCGGCAAAATCGCTGGCCATGGTTTTGGCCGAGGTCAGGGTTTCGCAGGCGTCGGCCAGCAGCTCCTCGCTCGGGATGCCGGGGGCGATCAAGTAGCGGGTGTCGGGTTTGAGCAGTGGCTTTCTGGGGTGGAACGGATTGAGGTAGTGATCGAGGGCGCGTTCGGCGGCTTCGTGGAATTTCTTGGAATCGAGGGTTTCGTAGGGGGAAGTCGAATCGACTTCCGGCGGGTTTGGCGTGGGTTTGATCATGGATAAAGCCTCTAGAGTAATGGAGGCGCCACGCTTCGCTGCTAAACGAAAGAGGTGGCGGCCGTACGCGGGTTAGCAGACCAGGACTCTAGAACCCGGCGCACCGAAGTGCCCCACGCAAAGCCGCCATAACGTGAACGGACAGGCGTGAGCCTGATCACGAACGAACGGCATTGTGCGTCTAGAGTAGATCCGGGCTGCTAAACCCGATCGCTGCTTTTCAGCGACCGCCAAACAATAGAACCCGCCCCCAAGGCGCACAAGCCGGCGGATTCTGGCGGATGCGTAGGCAAAGGCGCAAGGTGGCGTGGCTTTGTGGACATAAGCTTCAACACACTTCAACATGGGTTTTCGGTGGCGCTGAAACGACAAAACCCGCTATCCCGGTTGAGCGGGAGAGCGGTTTTCAGAGCCGGGGACTAGACAAATAAATACGTCCCCTTTTTTGCTTTTTTGGTATGTCCCCTTTTTTGGTTCGCTTTATAAGCTCAAGAAATTTCAAAGTAATCCACAACGTATTGACCTGTTGATGAGAATCTTATGGTTTTTATGGCTCCTAACAAACCAGAGTCAAAAGGTATTTCTTTTCCGAGGTCTGCAGAGTTGTAGCGGTAGTGAAGCGTGTTTAGTATGCCTCCTGAAGAGTTTATAAAATACACATACATGTGCTCGTTAACGTTAGTGATGTTTGCATGTGCTATCCAGAATTTTATTCTGTTCGCTGTCCCTGTTTTTAACTCAAGTTCATATGTTGTATAAATTGAGGAGTTTACAGGGCCGATGTAAGGGTAGATGGAAAAGCCATTTATGTGGGCGTAAGTAAATAATTTTGCTATGTGTATGTAGCTGGTATTGGCGCTAACTGCGCGTAGTGTTATTTTGAATAAATTGCTATAAACGAATTGGCCGACTGTTTGCAGTTTTGTTTCTGGTGTGGATTCAAAATCTTCATAAGTGGCAATCTTCAATGTTCTTTGAGGTGCAGATATAGGCCCCGAGTCATAGTTACCTTCAATCGTATAACTACGAAGCCCCTCTGCTTGAGTGCCCGTGTTATAGGTCCAGTCGTCATTTCCATCCACGGCGATAAGCCCCGATATCCGAGTTTCACCGTCACGTAGGTAAATGGTTGAGTTCTTCCTGGCTTTCCCGCTCATCGCAAACAATGTTTCGGAAGTGGTGTCGCCATCAAGAATCTCTTTGCCGCTGATCAAGCCTTTGATCGAAACAATCTTCAACGTCTCGGCTGCACCCACGGTCAATAACCAAACATCAGTAGGATTCAAACTGGCATTTTCCCGCAGTTCAAAACGATGCAGTCCCTGAGCCAGATTCACCAACTGCTGGATGAATGCGCTGCTTGGATTGAACATTCCGCTAGCCACTACCGTGCCGTTATCCGTAATTACAAAAGGAGCACCCGCCGGCCCGCTTCCGCCAAACTCGACACCCGTTGAGGAGGTAGTGTCGCCAGGATTGAGCGGGGACCCGCCGGGATATGTCGTGCAATAGCTAAAGAAAGGATTTTGAGTACTCATGGGGAACGCTCCTTCGCAGGTTCTGCCGGAATGGCAGCGGACATGCACCATGAAGCGCCATCAAAAGAACGTTACACACCTGTCAACTCTGACAGTAACGACAAGCGGTCAAGACTTGCGCAACGTCTTCTGCCGCAAGATATAAACCGTCACCAACACCGCACTGGTCAACATGAACCCCCGCGCCCACACCAGCGGCACCAGGTAGCACGAGAACAGAATGCTCACCCACATCAGCCCGATCGCGTAGACCTTGCCTTTGAGCGGTATGCCGTTGCCGTCGAGGTAATCGCGGATCCATGGCCCGAGCCGTGGGTGCTCGACCAGCCATTGATAGAAACGCGGAGAGCTGCGGGCGAAGCAGGCGGCTGCCAGCAGGAGAAAAGGGGTGGTGGGGAGAACAGGCAGGAAGATCCCGATCACCCCCAATGCCACGCTGAGCCAGCCGATGGCCAGCAGGATGTAGCGCAACATCAGGGGACGGTTGCCTATGGGGTTGTCCATAGGCCGGATCTTAGTGGTGACGTGGCTTGAGGATCGCCGGTTTTTCGTCGGGCGCCTGGCACAGCAGGTACAGCGCGGTCAGGGCTTCCGGGATCTGCACGATCATGTCGTCCATCAGGTTGGCATCTTTTGCGATGTCTTCGAATTCAGGCTGTTCGTCGAACAGGCCCGAACCGACCATGATCGGCAGGAGCATTTCGCTGACTTCTTCTTCGGCGGTTTCGAACCAGGCCGCTTCGCGCAGGAACACGCCTTCCATGAAGCCGATGCACCAGCCGCGCAGTTCCGAATCGTCCGGCTCGTCGCCCAGGTCCAGTTCGCATGGCAGCTCGAATTCTTCATCCGACGCCAGTTGGCGGGCGATGTGGGCCTTGAGGCCGATCAGCGTGGCTTCGATCTCTTCGCGCTGGGCTTCGCTGCTGTAATGCGGCTCTTCGGCGAACAGGGCGTCGATCCACTCACGGTCCGGCACCACGTCGGCGCAGATCGACAGCGCGGTCAGGTAACCGTGAGCGGCCACGTAGTCCAGCGCCTCTTCATGCAGCTCGTCGGCGTCGAGGAAGACTTGCAGGCGGGTTAGTTGCTCGGCGAAGGACATTAAAGGGCTACCTTGGGGGAATAAACAATGCGGGAATTCTAGGCCTTCTTGAGCCCTCAAGCCAGCCGCACGGCAGATTTGCCCGCACAAGCTTCTTATCGGCGGTGCCCTTTGCCGGGGAGGGCTCGGGTATACTGCCGCGCTTTGCGATCCCTGCCGGTGTCGCGGCTGATTGTGTACGGCGCAATGCAATGCGCCCTTACGTTTTGTTTAAAGCAGCCTCGGCTGTCTTGAACCAGCCTGTGCAGGGATGTTTCGGTGGATTTTTGGAGTTTTTATGCTCGAACAGGCTCAACGCGTCCTCAAGGACATCTTCGGCTACGACAGTTTCCGTGGCCGCCAGGGTGCAATCATTGAGCGCGTGGCCAGTGGCGGTGATGCCCTTGTGCTGATGCCGACCGGCGGCGGCAAGTCGCTGTGTTTCCAGGTGCCGGCGCTGCTGCGCGACGGCCTGGCGGTGGTGGTGTCGCCGCTGATCGCACTGATGGACGACCAGGTCGCCACCCTCGAAGAGCTGGGCGTGGCAGCGGCCGCGTTGAACTCCACCCTGAGTGCCGAGCAACAGCGCGACCTCGCCAACCGGATCAAGCGCGGCGAAGTGAAAATGCTCTATCTGGCGCCGGAGCGTCTGGTGCAGCCGCGCATGCTCTCGTTCCTGCAAGGCTTGAACATCGCGCTGTTCGCCATCGACGAAGCGCACTGCGTATCGCAATGGGGCCACGATTTCCGCCCGGAATACCTGCAACTGGGGCAGTTGGCGGAAATGTTCCCCGACGTGCCGCGTATCGCCCTGACCGCCACCGCCGACAAGCGTACCCGGGAAGAAATCGTCACCCGCCTGCATCTGCAGAACGCCGAACGTTTCCTCTCAAGCTTCGACCGGCCGAACATCTTCTACCGCATCGTGCCCAAGGAGCAGCCGCGCAAGCAATTGCTGGCGTTCCTCGCCGAGCGACGCAGCGATGCCGGCATCGTCTACTGCCTGTCGCGCAAGAAGGTGGAGGAGGTGGCCGCGTTTCTCACCGAGCAGGGCTTCCCGGCGCTGCCGTATCACGCCGGTCTGCCCAACGATCTGCGCGCCTACCACCAGAAGCGTTTCCTCAACGAGGAAGGCCTGATCATGGTCGCCACCGTGGCGTTCGGCATGGGTATCGACAAACCCAACGTGCGTTTCGTCGCGCACCTCGACCTGCCGAAATCCCTTGAGGCCTATTACCAGGAGACCGGACGCGGCGGCCGTGACGGCCTGCCGGCGGATGCGTGGATGGCCTACGGTCTGCAGGACGTGGTGATGCTCAAGCAGATGCTGCAGAACTCCGAGGGCGACGAGCGCCACAAGCGTCTGGAGCAGCACAAGCTCGACGCCATGCTCTCGCTCTGCGAAGAAACCCGCTGCCGTCGTCAGGCGCTGCTGGCGTATTTCGACGAAGACATGCCCGAGCCGTGCGGCCACTGCGACAACTGCATCGACGGCGTGCAGACCTGGGACGCCACCGAGCCTGCGCGTCAGGCGCTGTCGGCGATCTATCGCACCGGCCAGCGTTACGGTGTTGGTCATCTGGTGGACGTGCTGCTGGGCAAGGACAACGAAAAAGTCCGCAGCTTCGGCCATCAGCACCTGTCGGTGTTCGGCGTGGGCAAGGCGCTGGGGGAGAGCGAATGGCGTTCGCTGTTCCGCCAGTTGGTGGCCCGTGGTCTGGCGGACGTCGATCACGAAGGTTATGGCGGGTTGCGTCTGAGCGACACGTGCCGGCCGCTGCTCAAGGGCGAAGTGAGCCTGGAGTTGCGCCGCGACCTCAAGCCACAAATCACCGCCAAGAGCGGCAGCAAGAGCCAGGCCAGCCAACTGGTGCGTGGCGAAGAACGCGAACAGTGGGAAGCCTTGCGCGCCCTGCGGCGCAAGCTGGCGGAAGAACACGGCGTGCCGCCGTATGTCATCTTCCCCGACTCGACCCTGCTGGAAATGCTCCGCAGCCAGCCGACCTCGCTGGCGGACATGGCCCGGGTCAGCGGTGTCGGTGCGCGCAAGCTGGAGCGCTACGGCGAGGCCTTCCTCGAAGTGCTGGGCGGCGAGGCCGAGGCGCCGAAAGTGGTGGCCGACGTGCGCCACGAACTGATCACCCTGGCCCGCGCCGGCATGACGCCGCTGCAGATTGCCGGTCAGTTGCAGTGCTCGGAAAAGAACGTCTACACCATGCTCGCCGAAGCCATCGGCAAGCAGCAACTGTCGCTGGAACAGGCGCTGGACCTGCCGGAAGACCTGATGGGCGAAGTTCAGGATGCGTTCCTCGACGGCGAGGGCGAGTTGCCGTCGGTCGCGGAAGTGGCGGAGCTGTTTGCTGGTCGCGTACCGGAGGGTGTGCTGTATTGCGTGAGGGCCGCGCTGCAATCTGAATTCGAGATGTGAGCATTTGCTTACACAAACCGTTATACGGATGTAACGATTCAGTACAGGGCAGCTCTTGCCTATAGCCAAATGTCATGCTTAGCTGACTAATAATTAGTTTTTCTCTATTTCTTCAGTCTAACCATGAGTGTTTTATGCCGTTAACCGATCAACACCGCTTTGGCATGCAACTGGCCCAGATGTCCCGTGGCTGGCGTGCCGAACTGGATCGCCGGCTGGCCGGTCTGGGTTTGTCCCAGGCGCGCTGGCTGGTGCTGCTGCATCTTGCCCGCTTCGAAGAGGCGCCGACCCAGCGGGAGCTGGCACAAAGCGTCGGCGTCGAAGGGCCGACCCTCGCACGATTGCTCGACAGCCTGGAAAGCCAGGGCCTGGTGCAACGCCAGTCCGTGATGGAAGACCGCCGGGCGAAAAAGATCGTGCTGTGTGCCCCGGCCCGCCCGTTGATCGAACAGATCGAAACCATCGCCACACAACTGCGCAAAGAGTTGTTCGAGGGCATCGATGAGGCTGACATGAAGGTGTGCATGCGGGTTCACGGGCACATTCTGGCCAACCTGGAAAAATCTTGAGGCACAACGACGTGCCGTTTTTTTGAGGGATCGCGCTGGGCAGACTATAAGAACTACTGGGCAATATCGTGTTCGTACCGGATGTGCGAACCCATAGAAGTCGGTTTTGCTTATTTAAGGGATGCTCATGCTCGACAGTCGGCACGTAGTACTGCGTTGCGCCCATTCGCTGCTGGTGGCCGGTGTACTCACCTGGTCCACGGCATCACTGGCGCTGGGTCTCGGTGACATCACCGTGCATTCAGCGCTCAATCAGCCGCTCAAGGCCGACATCGTCCTGGTGGACGCCGCAGGGCTCAGTTCCGGCGAGCTTTCGGCCAGCCTGGCCTCGGCGGACGAATTCGGCCGTGCCGGGGTCGAGCGGGTGTTCTTCCTCAACGACCTCAAGTTCACCCCGATCCTGCATGGCAATCGCAACCTGATCCGGGTGACCTCGACCAAACCGGTCAACGAACCTTTCCTGAATTTCCTGGTGCAGCTCAATCAGCCCAACGGCCACGTGTTGCGCGAATACACGGTGCTGATCGACCCGCCGGGTTCGCCGGGCATCGTGCCGGCCACCGACGAACCTGATGTCCATGCGCAGTCTTCGGAGTTTCCAACGCCCGAGGCGCCTGCTGCTGCCCCCCAGAACAAGTCTGCCGCAGCACCGGCCGCGCCGACGCCTCAAACGGCCGCGACCAACGACGCGCAAGCGGAACAGCTGGCGGCCAGTGTGCTGCTGAACCAGCAACTGCAGAAAACCATCGATGAGCTGAACCTGAAGCTTCAGGCGCAGGATGTGCAAATCGCCGACGGCAAGAAACAGCTGGCCGATCTGCAGGCGCATCTCGCACAGGTTCAGCAGGCACCTCCGGCACCCGCGGCCCCGGCGGCGCCTGCCTCGGTCCCGGTTCCCGTTGTTGCACCGGCGGACAATCAAGACGACTCCGTCAGTTGGCCATTGCTCGGTGGCTTGCTGGTGTTACTGGGAGGGCTGGTGGCCGGGTTGGTCGTTCGCCGCCGACGTCAGCAGGCAGTGATCCCGGACGTGCCGGCACGCGTGCTGCCGCAGCGAAGCGAACCAGAGCTCAGTGACAGCGAACATGTTCGGCCGAATGCTGGCCATGGCGCCGTTGAGCATCGAGACGAACAGACAAATGGCGATGTGCTGGAAGCCGTGGGCATTTATCTGGCCTACGGACGACTGGGCGAAGCGCTTGGACTGCTGCGCGACGCCTTGCAAAAAGAACCGGAGCGCATCGATCTCGGCGTGCAGTTGCTCGAGGTGCTGGGGCGCCAGGGCGATCAGGTGGGCTATGACGAACAGGAAAACCACTTGCGGCAGCTCGGTGTCGAGGAGCAGCGGTTGCACGAGATCCGCGCCCGATATCCGAAACTGGCCAGGACTGAACCTTTGGTTGCGGCGACTCCGGTCATTGCCGCGTTACCCGTTGAGCAAGCCGCACCCACAACACCACTGGCCGAAGATGATTTCGAGCTGAATCTGGAGCAACTGTCGATGGATTCCAGCTGGGATCTGGAAGGCAGTCGCCCGGCAACGGACCCGGTGTCGTCGGCGCCATCGGCAATTGGCACAAGCCTGCAAGTCTTGCCGCAGGATTTCGAGTTGCCGCAAACCACCAGCGATGACGTTGAAACGACAGAGCTGGAGTGGATCGCCGAGCCGGAAGTTCAGGCTATCGACGAAGACTTTCTCAACGAGTTTGGCGATCCCGGTCAGTCACTGGCCCTGGAACCGCTGGACCTGCAGGCGCCGGAGCCCGAGCCTGATTCGACAGAAGCCGCCAACGCCGGCAAGCTCGAACAGGCCCAGACCTGCATCGATGACGGCGACCTCGACAGTGCGATCGCCTTGCTCAATGAGTTGCTGAAAGAGGGCGATGAGCCGCTCAGGCAAACCGCCCGAACCCTGTTGGCCGGGATTCGCTGAAGCGGATCAGAAGGTCTGCCCCAGATTCAGATAAACCGCCTGTTCATTGGCATCGTTGAGGCCATAGCTGAAATTCAGCGGCCCCAGCGGTGTGTCAAAGCCGATGAACACGCTGGCCGCGTTGATGTAGCCGCTGTCGAACTCGTTGTCGTTGTTCCAGGCCCGGCCACGCTCCAGCGAGCCGCCGGCATACAACGGGAAGTCCAGCGGCAGGTAGGCGCGTGGCGTCAGGCGGCGGTAATACACCGCCCGCATCAGGCTGACGTTCTGCCCGGAGATGGCATCTTCGCGGAAGCCGGACAGCTGCCGGGCGCCGCCGAGCAGGAAACTCGACGTCACCACATTGGCATCGTCCAGCGTGCGCCCGTAACGACCGCCCAGAATCAGCGTGTTCGGGCCGCTGCTCATGGCCTTGTCCAGTTTGAACTCCCACTGCCGGTAGCGGGTGTCGGAGCCCAGGCCCGGTTCGAATTGCATCAGGGTCAGGCTGACGTCCTTGCCGTCGTGGGGGAAGTACACGTTATCCAGTGAGTCGAACGAGTATTTCAGCGCATAGAAGCCTTCGTTGAAGTGTTCGCTCGGCAGATTCTGATCGCCGATCCGTACATCAGCCTTGCCCCAGGCCTCGCCGACGCCAAAGCGGATTTCGCCGTTGTTGCCGATCTGGCGACCGACGTTGAGACCGAAACCGTAACGCTCGACGCGATATTGGGCGATCGGATCGTTGTCGAGCACCGAGTCGACGTTCTGCGCTTCGAACGCCGCATAGGGCGCGACGAAGTAGCGTGAGCCGACGTCCAGCGGCTGGTAGAACTCGGTGTAGAGTTCCTGTTTGTCACCGATTTGCGCCCGGGTCAGCCATTCGGCGCCGAGGCGGTTGATGCCGTTCATGCGGTAACTGGCGCCGAGGTTGAAGGCACTGTCGCCGCGCATGTCGTCCGACAGGTTCAAGCCGACCCGCAAGTAATCGGTACCACTGCGCTTGCCTCGGGCGCTGATCACCAGTGTGTGTTCCTGGCCCTTGTGCACGACGCGGTATTGCACCTGTTCGAAGTAATCCAGGCCGTACAGGGTGCCCATGTCCGAATGCAGACGCCCAAGGTCCAGCGGCTCGCCGATGGGCTGGCGGATGTAGTAGCGGATCACGTTGTCGCCGACTTTCGAGTCGTTCTCGACCTTGATCGCGGTGATGATCGGCGTGCGCTGGCCTGGTGCGCGGGCAGCGTTGAGTTCGGCGTCCTGAGACTCGGCGGGTTTCAAACGGGTGAGGCGGGCGTCGAGGGCCTTGGCGGCACGGTAACCGGCATCGATCATTTCCTCGGCGCGACCGAAATCGGTGGCGCCGAAACTGGCCAGCGGCGGCTGGATCAGCACGTCGTTCGGGTGCAGTGCCGCCAGTTGTTCTTCGGAATTGCGCCGGGTCATCAGGGTGATCGACTGGTTCAGCACATCGACCACGGTGGTCAGTTGCTTGCGGTTGCGCAGCGGGGTGCCGATATCGACCACGATGGCCACATCGACGCCCATTTCCCGGGCCACATCGAGGGGAATGTTGTCGGTCATGCCGCCGTCCACCAGTAGCCGGCCATCCAGTTCGACCGGGGCGAACACCGCCGGGATCGACATGCTGGCACGTATCACCTGGGGCAGGTGGCCTTTGCGAAACACCACTTTTTCGCCGTTGGCGATGTCGGTGGCCACGGCGCGGAACGGGATCGGCAGTTTGTCGAAATCACGGGTGTCGCTGGTGTGGGCCAGCAGGCTTTCCAGCAACAGCGCGAGGTTCTGGCCCTGAATCACGCCCAATGGCAAACCGAGACTGCCGTCGTCGCGAAAGCTCAGTTTCTGCTTCACCAGAAAGTCGCGGTCATCCTGTTTGCGCCGAAACGGTACGTCTTCCCGGGGCGGAGCATCGGACAGAGCCTCCTGCCAGTCGATGCTCAGGGCGAGTTTTTCCAGTTCGTCGATCTTGTAACCCGAGGCGTACAGGCCACCGACCACCGCGCCCATGCTGGTACCGGCAATCGCATCGATCTTGATGCCTTGCTCTTCCAGCGCCTTGAGCACGCCGATGTGTGCCAGCCCACGGGCCGCGCCACCGGACAGCACCAGGCCGACTTTCGGTCGCGGCGCTTCACTGGCATGAACAAGCAGCGGGAGGAAACCAAGCAAAAGGCAGATCAGCAGACGACGCATTGTGAGTCTCGGGGCGAGCGTTAAAGCCGGCTATTATAGCGGCGCCCTCTGGCTCAGGAGTTTCAGCGATCATGACCGCGACAAAACCGGAAATCGTCATCACCTATTGCACGCAATGCCAGTGGCTGTCGCGCGCCGCGTGGCTGGCGCAGGAGTTGCTCAGCACCTTTGGCGATGACCTTGGCAAAGTGTCACTGGTGCCGGGCACCGGCGGGATCTTTCACATCAGTTGCGACGGCGTGCAGATCTGGGAGCGCAAGGCCGACGGTGGCTTCCCCGAAGCCAAGGTGCTCAAACAACGGGTACGCGACCAGATCGACCCTGAGCGCGACCTCGGCCACAACGATCGCACTCAATGAGACGCGGCCTCGGCTTCCACCGTTTTTTTGCTGGCGCTGCCTGACATCTGGCTCGACACCACGATGGCGATGATTATCAGCGCGCCGCCAATCAGCATGCGCAGGGTCGGGTTTTCATCGAACAGCAGCCACGCGACGGTGATGCCGTACACCGGCTCCATGGCGAAGACCACCGCTGCGGTGCGCGCCTTGATCACCGCTAGGCTGGCCACGAACAGGCTGTGGGCGACACCGGTGCAGAACACCCCGAGCAGCCCGATCCACAACCAGTCGATGGCACGGACTTCGCTCAGTTGCGGCGCCGCCACCGGCAGCAGACACAACGCCACCACCACGTTCTGACACAGTGCTGCCTGCACCGCCGGAATGCGCCCGGAACTGGCGCGGTTGGTCAGCGACAGCAGGGAAAACAGCAGGCCGGACAGGATCGCCCAGAGCAACCCGGTGGTCGCACCGCTGGCCAGGTCGAACGCCGGGGTCACCAGCACCAGGCCGACGCTGACCAGCGCCACCAGAATGATTTCGTTGGCGCGGATACGTTCGCGGAAAATCAGCCCTTCGAGAATCACCGTGAAGGCCGGGAAACTGGCGAAACCCAGCGTGGCCACCGCGACACCGGCCACTTTCACCGCAATGAAGAAACTCACCCAGTGGCCGGCCAGCAACACACCGCTCAGGGCCAGGCGTCGCCAGTTCACGGCTTGCAGCTTTTGCCAGCCGTGCTGGCTGGCGAAGCGGGTAAAGAACGCCAGCGCGAGAACGGCAAACGCGGCCCGTCCAAAGACGATGACCGCCGGGGTTGCGGCGGCGAGTTTGCCGAAGACGCCGGTCAGGCCGAACATCAATGCGCCGATATGCAGGGCGCCAAGGGCGGTACGGGGAGTCATTGCGGTCCTTTTTCCAAACACCATTTCAGGCACACATTGAAGCGTGTAGCGGCCGAAAAGTCTGTCGGCAGACTATCGACTTTTGTCGTCAGCCTCGCGTCGCAACTGTGTAGGAGAGGTCCCGAACTCGCGCAGGATGGCGGCCGAGAACGCACTTTGCGATCCATAACCGACGCGGCTGGCCACTTCACCGATGGGCAGCGTGGTTTCCCGCAACAGCGCGACGGCCTTGTGCAGCCTTCGACTGCGGATGTAGTCCATGGGCGTTTGCCCGCATTCGGCGACGAACCGCGCATGCAATCGGGCGCTGGATAACCCGGCGACCCGCGCCAGGTCCGCGACTTGCAGCGGATAGCCCGCGTACTGCTCGATATGCGCATCGAGCGCCGCATAGGGCAGGCGACGGGCGCAGACCTCGGCAGGTTGCGCGTGATTCAAGCTCGCCAGCAACAGCACCGCACCCTGTTGCGCAATCAGCGGATCGTCCACCGGGCTGTTCGCCAGCCAATTGACCAGTTGGCCCTGGCCGGCATCCAGCGACAGACGCGCGGCGTTGTCCAGCAGGCGACGGCTGGCGTCGGCGTGATCGCCCAGCGAACGGATCAGCCATTGCTCGTCGGGCACGTCCAGCACCAGACAACGGCTGCCATTGGGGCTGCCGCAGGCGTGATGCGCACCGGAAGGAATCACCACGAAGCTCTGCTGCAAGACCTGACTGCCATGTCCTTCGACTTCGAAATCCAGCGCACCGGACAGGCCGAACACCAGTTGCGCGTGGTCGTGACTGTGAACGATCAGGTCGTGGGTGTAATGGCGCAGGGTCAGGATCGGTGGCATGGCGGTCTCCGGGCGAGCCGCCAGTCTACACCGGCGCAGGGGCGGCGCGTTTGTCACAAGACTGACGCACGCCTGTCATGGTCGATTAACCGGGCTCGCGCACAGTGGCGAAAACATCGCAGAGGGTTGCCCATGACCAGCGCCGAGCTCGCCAGACCCAGCCGTAAACAAAGGGTTCGCACCTTGTGGATCTCCGACGTGCACCTGGGCACGCGGGATTGCCAGGCCGAGCATCTGTCGCAATTTCTCAAGGGCTATCACGCCGACAAGATCTACCTGGTCGGCGACATCGTCGACGGCTGGAAACTGCGCGGCGGCATGTACTGGCCCCAGGCGCACACCAATGTGATCCGCCGCTTGCTGACCATGAGCAAGCGCGGCACCGAGGTGATCTACGTCACCGGCAACCATGATGAATTCCTGCGTCGTTATTCGAAGCTGATCCTGGGCAACATTCAGCTGGTCGACGAAGCGGTGCACGTCACTGCCGATGGCCGGCATCTGCTGGTGATCCACGGTGACCAGTTCGACGTGATCACCCGTTATCACCGTTGGCTGGCCTTTCTCGGCGACTCGGCCTACGAATTCACCCTGACCCTCAACCGTTGGCTCAATCACTGGCGGGCGAAGTACGGTTATGGCTACTGGTCGCTGTCGGCCTACCTCAAGCACAAGGTGAAGACCGCAGTGAGCTTCATCAGCGACTTCGAAGAAGCCATCGCCCACGAGTGCGTGAAGCGCGAGTTGCACGGGGTGGTCTGCGGGCACATTCACCACGCCGAGATCCGCAAGGTCGGCGAAGTGGATTACCTTAATTGCGGCGACTGGGTGGAGTCGTGCACGGCGCTGATCGAACACTGGGACGGCACGATCGAGCTGTATCGCCTGGCGGATGCGCAGGCGCGGGAGGCCGAACTGAAAGCGGCCAAGGTTGCAGAGCTCGCCTGAGTTTTCAAATCAACTCAAGCCGGGGTGTGTTCCTCCATCGCGGCTTTGTAGATGGAGTTCCTGGGCTGGGCGAACAGCCGCTCCATCATCGGTTCGAAGAAGCTCAGCGGCAGGGTGTCGTAGTCCGGGTCGAACGCTGCCGCGTCGTATTTCGCGCAAAACTCCGCGGTCGCCTGATACTGCGGATGACCGCTGAACTGCTCGCGCAGGTGCCGATCCATGCCCAGGTGATGGAAGAAGTAATAGCCCTGGAAGATCCCATGCTTTTCCACCATCCACAGATTCTCGGCGCTGACAAACGGCTTGAGAATCGCGGCGGCGATGTCCGGGTGATTGTAGGAGCCGAGGGTGTCGCCGATGTCGTGGAGCAGGGCGCAGACCACGTATTCCTCGTCGCGCCCGTCGCGATGGGCACGGGTCGCGGTCTGCAGCGAGTGGGTCAGGCGATCCACCGGGAACCCGCCGAAATCACCTTCGAGCAGTTTCAGGTGCGCCATGATCCGGCCCGGCAACTGACGGGCGTAGGCGCTGAAATCCGCCGCGATGATCGCCCAGTCTTCCTGCGTGCCATCCTTCATGTGGGTGAAACGGGCAGTGACATTCATCGGCAATTCTCTTGGTCAGGGTTTCTAGAACGCCACGCGGCCCAGGATCATGTCGCGGTACATGACGAAGTCGCCCAGCAGGCTGTAGAACGGATGCTGGAAAGTCGCTGGCCGGTTCTTCTCGAAAAAGAAATGGCCGACCCAGGCGAAGCTGTAACCGGCCAGCGGCAGGGCCAGCAACAGCAGCCAGGCGCCCTTGGCGATGGTCATGGCGAGAATGAAGATCACCAGTGTCGTGCCGATGAAATGCAGGCGACGGCAGGTGCTGTTGCTGTGTTCGCTGAGGTAGTACGGATAGAACTCGGCGAAACTGTTGAAATGTCTGATGGTTTCCACGACTGCGATCTCTGTGGTTATTGTTCTGATTGCAAGTTGTTCGGCGGGTAGCTTATTTGAGTCTAGAGTGAACAGTGGCGTCGGCCAGTGACAATCGGCGCCACTTTACTATCCTTGGGAAATCGGCCGTAGTATGCGGCTCATCATGTCATCCAAGAAAAAAACGCCATGAGCGAACGAACGACATCTGCAAGCTGGGCAATGGGGATTGTCAAGGCACTGGAAATGGACGGCCTGGATTGCCGGGTTCTGTTCAAGCAGCTGGGGCTTGATTACGCGGCGCTGGAGGATCCGGACGCACGCTTCCCGCAGGATTCCATGACCCGGCTCTGGCAACGGGCGGTCGAGCTGTCCGGAAATCCCGCCATCGGTCTGAACATGGGCAAGGTGGTGCGACCGGCCTCGTTCCATGTCGCAGGCTACGCATTGATGTCCAGCAACACCCTGGCCGAAGGCTTTCAGCGACTGGTGCGGTATCAGCGGATCATCGCCGAAAGTGCCGACCTGAGTTTTCGTCTGCTCGACGAAGGCTATGCGCTGATCCTGACGGTGCACGGCGATCATCTGCCGCCGACCCGGCAAAGTGCCGAAGCCTCGCTGGCCTGCGCGCTGTCATTGTGCGGCTGGCTGACCGGGCGTACCTTGCACCCGCGCAAGGTGCTGGTGCAGGGCGATGAGCCCGATGACCTCGAACCTTACAAACTGGCTTTTCATGCGCCGCTGGTGTTCAACGCACCGTATGACGCACTGATTTTCGAGCGGGCCGACATGGAAGCGCCGCTGCCCACCGCCAACGAAGCGATGGCGCTGCTGCACGACCGGTTTGCCGGGGAGTATCTGGCGCGGTTTTCCGAAAGCCGCGTGACCCACAAGGCACGCCAGGTGTTGTGTCGTCTGTTGCCCCAAGGCGAACCCAAGCGCGATACGGTGGCGCAGACCCTGCACTTGTCGCAGCGCACCTTGCAACGGCGGTTGCAGGAGGAGGGCACCAGTTTTCAGCAGTTGCTCGATGACACTCGCCGCGAACTCGCCGAGCAATACCTGGCGCAGCCGAGCATGACCCTGCTGGAAATCGCCTATCTGCTGGGGTTTGCCGATCCGAGCAATTTCTTCCGCGCCTTCCGCCGCTGGTTCGACACCACGCCCGGCGATTACCGGGCGCGGTTGCTGGAGGCGCCGAACGCGATCAGTGACGCCAGAACGCCGGAATACACAGCACAAACACCGTAATGATCTCCAGTCGGCCGAGCAGCATGCCGAACGACAGGATCCACTTGGCCGCATCCGGCAAGGTCGAGAAGTTGCCCGCCGGCCCGATGGTTTCACCCAGCCCCGGACCCACGCCGGACACGGTACTGGCGGCGCCGGTCAGCGCCGTCATCCAGTCCACGCCGATCAGTGACAGCAGCAGGGCGATCACGCAGATGGTGATGGCGAAGAAGAACGAAAAGGTCAGGATCGAACGGACGATTTCTTCGTCGAGGCGATGGCCGTTGTACTTCTGCTTGATCACCGCGCGCGGGTGAATCAGCTGATTGAGGTTGGCCTTGAGCAGAATGTAGGCGACCTGGAAACGGAAGATCTTGATCCCGCCCGCCGTCGAGCCGGAACAGCCGCCGACGAAACCCAGATAGAAGAACAGCATCAGCGAGAAATTGCCCCACAGGCTGTAATCCCCCAGTGCAAAACCGGTGGTGGTGACCACCGAGGTCACGTTAAGCGCCACGTGGCGCAGCGCGTCCAGCCAGTGCAGGTCGGTGGTCCACCAGTACCAGGTGCCGAGCACCAGCCAGGTCACCAGCAACATGCCGAGCAAGCCCTGCACCTGTTGGTCCTTGATCAGTGCCCGGCGATTGCCGCGCAACGTGGCCACGTACAGGGTGAACGGCAGACTGCCGAGGATCATCACCACTACCGCCACCCAGTGCACCGCCGGTTGCGTCCACTTGGCCAGGGACTGGTCAGAGGTCGAGAACCCGCCGGTGGAAATCGCCGACATCGCGTGGTTGATCGCATCGAACGGGCTCATCCCGGCCCACCAGAACGCCAGGCTGCCGAGAATGGTGATGCCGATGTAGGTCACCACAATCAGCCGCGCCACCATGTGCGAGCGGGGCATGACCTTTTCCGAGCGGTCCGAGGATTCGGTCTGGAACAGGCGCATGCCGCCGATGCGCAGCAGCGGCAGAATCGCCACCGCCATGCCGATGAAGCCGATACCGCCGAGCCAGTGCAGCAGCGAGCGCCACATCAGGATCCCGGGAGACATGGTGTCCAGGCCGCTGAGTACGGTCGAACCGGTAGCGGTGATGCCGGACATGCTTTCGAAGAATGAGTCGGTGTAGCTGATGTGCTGGGTCAGCAAAAACGGCAGCGCGGCGAAAATGCACACCACCAGCCAGCTGGTGACGGTCAGCAGGTACATGTCGCGAGGGCGCAGGTGAATGTGTTCCGGGCGTCCCGGAATCACCAGTGCCAGGCCGGCGACGAAGGTGATCATGCTCGCCCAGAGGAACGACGGCAGGTCGCCGGTGCGGTCGAAAATCACCAGGGTGGCCATGGGCACGACCATGGCGATGGCCAGGGTGATCAGGAAGATGCCGATGATGAAACCAATGATCCGTAAGGTCGGCAACGCCATGAAGTCCGCTCGGGCTGATGTGGGAAAGGCGCCATTCTACCTGCGGGGCAAGGCATGTAAACCGACGCGGCCGGATCACTTGCAGCTAGAATAGCCGGACATTTTTTTCAGGAGGTGGCCGATGCAGGCTCTCGACGCTTTGCTCAACCGTGTTTCCGTTCCACGACTGATCGACCCGGCCCCCACTGCCGAACAGCGCGAAGTGCTGTTTGCCGCCGCGACCCGTGCACCGGATCACGGCCATTTGCAGCCGTATCGTTTCCTGACCGTCGAAGGCGCGGCGCGTGAGCAGATGGGCGAGTTGCTGGCCGAAGCGGCGCAGATGCAGGAAGGCGAAGTGACCGAAGCGATGATCGACAAGGCGCGCAACGGCCCGCTGCGGGCGCCGCTGGTGGTTGTGGTCATCGCCAGGTTGCAGGATCACGTCAAATACCCGAAGGCCGAGCAGTTGCTGGCCGCAGGCTGTGCCGCCCACGGGATTCTGCTGGCAGCTTACGCGCAGGGGATTGGCGCGGTGTGGCGCACCGGTGATCTGGCGTACTCGAAACATGTCGCCAAGGGCCTGGGCCTGACGGATGACGAAGAGGTGATTGCGTTCCTTTACCTCGGCACGCCGCAGAAAGAACCACGGGTGGCGGAGAAGGTTGATCTGGCGGAGTTTGTCAGTGCCTGGCCGGGTAAAGCCTGAGAGCGTTAAAAGCCCCCCCCTAACCCTCCCGAAACGTCGGATCGCCCGGAGGGAGAGGGCAGGGGTGAGGGGCTTTTAAGGCTGGACAACCGCCCCCGGCTCCAGCGGCAACTCAAGACTGGCCACAAACCCGCCCTGCGGGTGATTGGCCAGCACCAGCGTCCCGCCATGGCGCTCCGCCGCCCGCCGGGCAATCGCCAGGCCCAGTCCATGGCCGGCTGCGGTCTGCCCCGGCGCCCGATAGAACGGTTCGCCCAACTGACTCAAATGCTCCGCTTGCACCCCCGGCCCATGGTCGCGCACGCTGACCACGATTCGCTCGCCCTGACGTGAAGCCTGCATTTCGATCGACTGTCCTACCGGGTTGAAGCGCTGGGCGTTGCGCAGCAGGTTGTCCACGGCACGTTCGATCATGGTCGGCCAGCCGGTCAGATTCAGCTGCGGTTCGGCTTCCAGGCGTACCGTCTGCTCCGGCGAGCCGAGTTGCGCATCCTTTTGCAGGGTACCCAGCAGCGCATTCAGATCCACGGCTTCGGCGCTGGCGTTGTCGGCATCGACCCGTGCCAGCACCAGAATTTCGCTGATCAACGCTTCCAGCCGATCGCACTCGCGGGTCAGGCGTGGCCAGAGTTTTTCCCGTTCTTCCGGGCTTGCCCGTTCGGCCAGTGCCAAAGCGATGCGCAACCGCGCCAGCGGTGAGCGCAGTTCATGGGACACGTCGCGCAGCAACTGGCGCTGACTGCCGATCAGGCTTTGCAGGCGTGCGCCCATGCGGTTGAAGTCGTTGGCCAGCACACCGAACTCATCGCGGCGGTTGGCCAGTTTCGCCAGGCTATTCTGCTGATAGGTGGTCTGCCCCAGATCGTGCACCGCGCCGCGCAAGCGGTTGAGCGGGCGGGTAATGGAGAATGTCACCAAAAGGCTGAACAGGGTAAGCACCACCAGCGCGATCCCCAGCGCACTCAATGGCCAGAGCAGGCTTTCGCGGTGCCAGGCGTCGAGTTCCGGGTGCGGGATGCGGTAGATGAACAGGTAGGTGTCACCGGTCTTTTCGCTGGTGAACTCATCGGTCAGGCGCCGCCAGGGCAAACGTCGGTCGTCGTTGTTCTGTCGTGCTTCGAAGGCGGCCGCGCGGCGGGGAAAGGTGCCGCGCACCACCGGGTCGCCGCTTTCGTTCAGCACCTGGACGTCGATGTGATACTGGCGTTTGCGTTGCTGGAGGATGTCCTGAGCGGCGTCCTCGCCCTGGGATTCGTAGGTTTGCGTCCAGTCGGCGGCCAGCGTGTTCAGGCCCGGATGGCGGCTGAGGATCCATGCGTCCTGATTGAGCATGTGCCCCAGCAGGATGGAAAGCCCCGCAACCAGAGCGATGGCCAGCCAGAAGCTCGCGAGAATACGCCAGAACAATGAACGCACAGAAAATCCTCAAACAAAGAAAACCCAACGGCGGTGAGCCGTTGGGTCGGGGCGTGACGCTAGAGCATTATTGCGCCTTTTGCGGCTGTTGCGCTTTCCAGGCCTTGAATTCGGCCCATTCAGCACGACGCTCGGCCTGTTTCTTCTGGATCTCGTCGAATTTCTTCTGTTGATCCGGTTTCAGCACGGCGCGGACATCGGATTCGGCTTTCTTGTGGTTGGCCGCCATCTCGTCCTTCATGGCTTTCTGGTCGGCTGGCGAGAGTTTCTCCAGGTATTTCTCGACCGTCTGCTTACGTTCGTGCATCTGCTCGCCCATGATCTTGCGGATCTGCTCGCGCTGTTCACGGGAGAGGTCCAGCTGGCTGTACGGGCCTTTGCCGTGCATGCCGTGCATCTGACCGCCGTGGCTCCAGCCGCCGTCCGGCCCACCCATCGGGCCACCATCTTGCGGCACGGCCATGGCGACGGTCGGCAGAGCGGCAGCGAACATCAGAGCGATAAGAGTCTTGCGCATGGTGTATCTCCTTGTCTCGTTCCCGGTACGTTCCGGATGAGTACAGATTACGGAGATCAAGGTCAGCGGCGGTCAGCGCTGGGTAAAGCTTGGGTAAAGACGCTTTGTCATCGAACTGACAAAGCGTCCGCGTGCGGGGTTTCAGAGGCTGTAATAGTAGCCACGGCTGCGCAGGGCCACGATGCGCGGGCGGCCGTCGGCGTGGGGGCCGATCTTCTTGCGCAGGTTGCTGACGTGCATGTCCAGGCTGCGGTCGTAGAGGGTCAGCTTGCGGCCGAGGGCGATCTGCGCCAGTTCCTGTTTGTCCAGCGGCTCGCCCGGCTGCTTGAGCAGCGCTTCGAGCAGGCGGCTCTCGGAAACGGTGAGGGTGAATTCCTTTTCGTCGATGCTGACCACGCCGCGTACCGGGCTGAAGCTCAGATCGCCCAGTTCGAGCTGGGTCGACACGGCGGCCGGGTGGCTGCGACGCAACACGGCGCGCAGGCGGGCGGTAAGCTCGCGGGGGTCGCAGGGTTTGGCCAGGTAATCGTCGGCTCCGAGTTCCAGACCGAGGATCCGGTCCAGCGGTTCGCCACGGGCCGAAAGCATCACCACCGGCAGATCGGCGTGTTCACTGCGCAATTGCTTGAGCAGTTCCAGACCGCTGCCATCGGGCAGCATCACGTCCAGCACCACCGCGGCGGGGGCGGATTCGGCCAAAGCCTTGCGGGCGCTCTGGCCGTCGTGGCACGCACGGACCTGAAAGCCTTCCTGGCTCAGCCAACTGCTCAGAAGCTCACACAGCTCCTGGTCATCATCAATCAGTAACAGCTCGCTCATGACTCACTCAATTTAGCCATTGTCGACGTTTTCGACTTGCACCACTGGCAAAGATACCGCAGAGCAGGGCCAATAGCGCTACCCCGGCGCCGGTGACGAACCATTGCTGCTGTTCGGTCAGCAGGCGCGGCAGCGGGCTGGCCTGGGCTTCCTTGAGTTGCAGCTTCAGACGCTGGTTCTCCTGGCGCAACCGGGCAAGCTGGGCGCTTTCGCGGGTGTTATCGGCATTCTGCAGTTGTTTGCTCAGTTCTTCCCGCTGCTGCTCGCTGGCCTTCAGGCGCTGCTGCAACTCGGTGATCTGGCTGCCGGCGCTCAACGAAAGCGGCGTGGAATTGCTGCTTTCGGTGCTTTCTTCACCATGGGTGGGCGCCATGATCGACAACGTGACCAGCATCAGACACAACGGACCCTTGCGCATCGCGACTCCTGTTACCAAATGGATATTGGGCAGGTTGTCGGCCGGCAAACGAGAATAATGAGCGATTGAGAACGCGATGAACCGACAAGGTTCATCGCGTGGGGAAGGATTACGGCAGGACTTGCTTGAACGGCTTCACGACAACACTGGCGTAGACACCGGCGGCGATGTACGGATCGGCGTCGGCCCAGGCCTGCGCGGCGTTCAGGGAATCGAATTCGGCAACGATCAGGCTGCCGGTGAAACCCGCTGCGCCCGGATCATTGCTGTCGACCGCCGGATGCGGGCCGGCCAGGACGATGCGGCCTTCGCCCTTGAGCACTTGCAGGCGTTCAAGGTGCGCCGGGCGGGCGGCGAGGCGCGCGTCCAGGGAGTTGGCGACGTCGGTGGCAATGATTGCGTAGAGCATGTCAGTCCTCGGTTTTTGGTGTTGTGGTATCGGCGTCGTGCAGGTGACGGGACAGGTAGATGCCCTGGGCGACCAGGAACAGCACGGTCAAGCCCAGGCTGCCGAACACCTTGAAGTCTACCCAGTAGTCCTGGAAGGTGAACGCGACGAACAGGTTGGCGGCGCCGCAGAACAGGAAGAAGCCGATCCAGGCGATGTTCAGTCGCGTCCAGACAGCGTCCGGCAGGGTCAGCGCGTGGCCCATGATGCGCTTGATCAACAGGCGGTCACCGATGAAGTGGCTGCCGATGAAGGCCAGGGCGAACAGCCAGTTGACCACCGGGGCTTTCCACTTCAGGAAGGTTTCGCTGTGGAAGGCCAGGGTCAGGCTGCCGAACACGAGGCAGGCGATCAGGGTCAGCCACTGGCTTTTTTCCAGCTTGCGCTGCTTGATGAAGAGCGCGCCGTAGACCACCAGGGAGCTGATGATCAGCACGGCGGTGGCGCTGTAGATACCGCCTACGGTCAACTCATGGCCGGCAACGTCGACGGTGCGTGGATCGAGTTTGTAGACGATGAAAAACAGCAGAAGCGGGATGAAATCGATGAATTGTTTCACAGTGAGAGCCAGAAGCTGGATGTGGCGGCATAATAACAAACATATGGGCGCGCGATAGCGCCAGCTGATTTGAGGTTACACATCCCCGTGAATGTTGATTTGCACTGCCACAGCACGGCCTCCGATGGCGCCCTGGCGCCTGCGGCACTGGTTGCGCGTGCGTTCGAAAACGGCGTGCGAATCCTGGCCCTGACCGACCATGACACCCTCGAAGGCCTCGCCGAAGCGCGCACGGCCGCCGAAGCGCTGGGCATGCAGCTGGTCAACGGCGTCGAACTGTCCTGCACCTGGGGCGGCGCGACCATTCATGTGCTGGGCTACGGTTTCGATGTCAACGCCGCGCCGTTGGTCGAGGCGATCGCCAGTCTGCACGATGGCCGCTGGCTGCGGTCTGAAGAAATAAGCCGCAAGCTCGCTCTCAAAGGCATGCCCGGCGCCCTCGACGGCGCGCGGCAGATCCAGCAGGAGCTGGGCGACAGCGGCAACGCACCGGCCCGTCCGCATTTCGCCGACTGGATGGTGCGTGAAGGTTTTGTAAAGGATCGCGCCGAAGCGTTCCGCAAATGGCTTGGCGCCGGCAAGCTGGGGGACGTCAAGCAACACTGGCCGACCCTCGAAGACACCGTCGGCACGCTGCGCGCCGCCGGCGCCTGGGTCAGCCTAGCGCACCCATGGCACTACGATTTCACGCGCAGCAAGCGCCGAAAGCTGATTGCCGACTATATTCAAGCGGGCGGACAGGCGCTCGAAGTGGTCAACGGCCATCAGCCTGCGGAACAGGTGGGCAGCCTGGCGATCCTTGCCCGTGAGTTCGGTCTGCTGGTCACTGCCGGCAGTGATTTTCATGGCCCTGGAGGCTGGTCGGAGATCGGCCAGTACCGGCCGCTCCCTGAGGACCTTCCACCCCTGTGGTGTCGGTTCAAACATGACACAGTTATTGCCGCCGTCTGAACAGGTAGAGAATGTGAGTCAATTTTTCCAGATCCATCCGGAAAACCCGCAAGCGCGCCTGATCAAACAGGCTGTCGAAATCATCCGCAAGGGCGGGGTGGTGGTCTATCCAACGGACTCTTCCTACGCAATCGGCTGCCAGATCGGCGACAAGAACGGCATCGAGCGCGTTCGACGCCTGCGTCAGCTCGATGAAAAGCACAACTTCGCGCTGATCTGCAGCGACCTGTCGCAACTGGGCAATTACGCCAAGATCGACACCGGCACCTTCCGTATTCTGAAAGCCCATCTGCCGGGGCCTTACACCTTCATTCTCAACGCCACCCGCGAAGTGCCCCGGCTGTTGCTGCATCCGAAGAAACGCACCATCGGTCTGCGCGTGCCGAGCCACCCGATCGCCCTGGCGCTGCTGGCCGAGCTGGGCGAACCGCTGATGAGCGTGACCCTGATCATGCCCGGCGATGAAGACCCGCTGAGCGATCCGTACGAAATGCGTCAGTTGCTGGAGCATCAGGTGGATCTGATCATCGACGGCGGTTTCGGCGGCATCAAGGCCTCCACCGTGATCGACCTGACCGGCGACGATCCGGAAGTGGTCCGCGTCGGTTGTGGCGATCCTGCGCCGTTCATGGTCGAGGCCTGAATGTCCGCAGTAGAAACCGTTGATCCCCAGGCCGGTGCCCAGCAGGAACTGCCGTTTGCCATGGTCTATGGCCAGGCCGTCACGGAAATGCCGCTGGACCTGTACATCCCGCCGGACGCCCTGGAAGTCTTCCTCGAAGCCTTCGAAGGCCCCCTCGACCTGCTTCTGTACCTGATCCGCAAACAGAACATCAACATCCTCGACATCCCGGTGGCGGAAATCACCCGTCAATACATGGGCTATGTCGAGCTGATGCAGTCGGTGCGCCTGGAGCTGGCCGCCGAATACCTGGTGATGGCCGCGATGCTGGCCGAGATCAAGTCGCGGATGCTGTTGCCCCGGGCCGAAACCGTCGAAGAAGAAGAGGAAGACCCGCGGGCCGAACTGATCCGCCGCCTGCAGGAATACGAACGCTTCAAGGCCGCCGCCGAGGGCATCGATGGCTTGAGCCGGGTCGGTCGCGACGTGATCGTGCCCAAGCTCGACGCCCCGCAGGTCACGGTGCGCAAGTTGCTGCCGGATGTGGCGCTGGAAGAAATCCTGATGTCCATGGCCGAAGTGCTGCGCCGTGGCGACATGTTCGAAAGCCATCAGGTCAGCCGCGAGGCATTGTCCACCCGTGAACGCATGAGCGATGTGCTCGAGCGTCTCAAGGGCGGCGGCTTTGTGCCGTTCGTCGAGCTGTTCACCGCCGAGGAAGGCCGGCTCGGTGTGGTGGTGACATTCATGGCGATCCTTGAACTGGTCAAGGAATCCCTGGTCGAGCTGGTGCAGAATGAGCCGTTCGCCGCGATCCACGTGCGAGCCCGAGTCGAATAACGAGTCCGAACATGAACCTGAGTGAACCCCGCGAGCTGGCGCCCCTGCTTGAAGCCTTTCTGTTGGCCTCGGGAAAGCCGCAAACCCTTGAACGCCTGTACGAGTTGTTCGAGGAAGGCGAACGGCCGGAGCCGCCGGTCTTCAAGAAAGCCCTGACCCTGCTCGGCAAGTCCTGCGAGGGGCGGGCGTTCGAGCTCGTGGAGGTTGCCTCCGGCTATCGCCTGCAAATTCGCGAGAAGTTCGCGCCATGGGTCGGTCGCCTGTGGGAAGAGCGCCCGCAGCGTTATTCCCGGGCCCTGCTGGAAACCATGGCGCTGATCGCCTATCGCCAGCCGATCACCCGTGGCGAAATCGAAGACGTGCGGGGCGTGGCGGTCAACACCAACATCGTCAAGACGCTGATGGAGCGCGAGTGGATCCGCGTCGTCGGCTACCGCGACGTGCCGGGCAAACCGGCGATGTTCGCCACCACCAAGCTTTTCCTCGATCATTTCAACCTGAAGAGCCTCGACGAATTGCCGCCGCTGGCCGAACTGCGCGAGATCGAGCCGGATCCGGTACTCGACTTCGACGACGCCCCGGTGCCTGCGAGCTTGCAGGAACTGGCCGATGCCAGCGCCGAGCCGGAAGAGCCGAAGGAGGAAACCAGTTTCCACTCGCTGCTGCTGGAGCTGGACAGCATGGAGGAGGGGATCAAGACCGACTTCGACGACTTGCTGCGTGATGTCGCGGATGGCGAGCCGATGCCGTCCGGGTTTGAGTCCGATCCGGTCGAGCCGCCAGCCGACGTTGAGTTCGAAGCGGAGCCGGAGGTCGATTTTGAGCCTGAATCGGAATTTGAGTCTGAGTCTGAGTTTGAGTCCGAGCCTGAACCTGAGCAGGAAGACGATGTACTCGGCGTGGCCGAAGCCCGGGAAAAGCTGCTGGCCGCCGTTGCTCGCCTCGAACAACCCGCACCAGAACCTGAGGAAGAACTGAGTGAAGAAGAAGCCGAAGCCCGCGCCCTGGCCGAGGCCATCGAAGCCGAACGCCGTGAGTTCGAAGATTGAGCATGAGCTCGACCAAGGACCCGTGCATCAGCCTCTGCAAGTTCAGCGATGACATCTGCCTCGGTTGCGGGCGCAGCAAGCGCGAGATCAGGGCCTGGAAAAAACTCGACAAGGACGACAAGCGCACGGTGCTGGCCGAAGCCGCGTTGCGCCTGGTCAAGCTCGGTGCCACCGGTCGGCGGAAAAAGAAATAACCTTGCCCTGATCGACTAGTCTCTGATGCGCGAACGAACACATCCGCGTATGATTCGCGACCCTTCGGCGATCCCTTCGCCCGAAAACCCAGATTTCAATGCTTCGGCAGGCGCGATCCAGAGCCGCTGAACAGATCACACCGGGAGGTGCACAGATGAGTGACAACCAGAAAGACGACCAGGCAATCGGCCCGGCAGGCGAAAAACTGCAGAAAGTCCTCGCCCGTATCGGCGTCGGCTCGCGTCGTGACGTGGAAGCGTGGATCAGCCAGGGCCGGATCAAGGTCAACGGCGCAGAGGCGACCCTCGGTCTGCGTGTCGACATGCACGATGCAATCACCATTGATGGCAAGGTCATCAAGCGCGAAGAGGCCGCCGAGTCGGTCCGTCGCGTGATCATGTACAACAAGCCCGATGGCGAGATCTGCACCCGTGACGACCCGGAAGGCCGTCCGACCGTGTTCGACAAGCTGCCGCGTCCTAAAGAAGGTCGCTGGATCAACATCGGCCGTCTCGACATCAACACCACCGGTCTGCTGATGTTCACCACCGACGGTGAGTTGGCCAACCGCCTGATGCACCCGTCCTACGAAATGGACCGTGAGTACGCAGTCCGTGTTCGCGGCGAAGTCGATGACGAGATGATCGAGCGCCTGAAGGCTGGCGTTGTGCTGGAAGACGGCCCGGCGCGTTTCACCGACATTCAACAGGCACCGGGCGGCGAAGGCTTCAACCACTGGTATCACTGCGTGGTGATGGAAGGTCGTAACCGTGAAGTGCGTCGTCTGTGGGAATCCCAGGGCCTGGTGGTCAGCCGTCTGAAACGCGTGCGTTTCGGTCCGGTGTTCCTCAACTCCGACCTGCCGATGGGCCGCTGGCGCGAAATGAGCCAGTACGAAGTCGACGTGCTGAGCGCCGAAGTCGGCCTGACCCCGGTGGCCATGCCGCAACTGAACGCCAAGAGCAAAGACAAGCTCGACCGCATGCAGCGTAAATCGTCGCGCCCGATGCCTCGCACCGAGCGCGTGCGTACCTTGCGTCCGGCCAACGGCGCACCGGCGGCTGCCGGCCCGCGTACCGTGCGGGAGCCGCAGATCGAAGGCGAGCGTCCGGGTCGCAAGCCGGCAGCGCGTCCGGATGGCGAGCGCGCTCCGCGCGGCCGTACCGAGCGCGGTGAAGGTCGTGCACCGGCCGGTCGCGGTACGCCAGTGGCGGATCGTCCTGCCGAGACCAAGCGTCCGGCCAAACCGGCACCGAAGCGTCCAGGCATCAAACTGGCTGACGATGACAAGCCTTCGGGCAAGCGTCGTGGCGCCCCGGCCGGTTCCGGCCAGCGCCCGGGTTTCGGTCGCAAGAAGCCGGAATAAGGCAGTTGTAAGCGTCGAGCAGCAAGCTTCAAGCTGAAAACAGAAACGCCAACCTCAGGGTTGGCGTTTTTTTTTGGACTTTTTGTTTCTTTTTTTGGGGTGTTTTTTTCTTGTTTTAAAACAAAAAAATTGACGTCTTTCAGATAGTTAGCCAGCTAACGTCAAACGTCGGCTCCGGCTTCGATGGGTCTGGAGTGGAAACTTTACGTTACGCGCTGTCAGCAAATATTTACGAAAAAACCTGCGAAGTCCCGTGGATCCTGTGCCTCTGCCAGGCTGTAAGGAAAATCTGCCGAAGTCCCGTCTGCCGGGCGTGGCGCAAGGCTCTGGCGTGCTTGTTTCCGACTCGTTTGAGAGGTGAGATGCGCCCCATGCCTGTCGTGCAGGTGCATAACAAGAAGGAGGCGCAATGAACGCCGATATCCAATTTCACTTCTCCACGTGGGGCGGATTTTTCATCGTCCACGCCGATGGCCTGCAAAGGCCTGACTCAATTTTTGCAGCCGCCCGGGCCTCTAGGGGCGGACACACGCAATCCCGGCAACCGACACGCTGATCCAGCGGGGTCTGGCAGCAGGGGGTTAGCGGTGTACAATGCGCCGCGTTTTAACTGTGACCCTCTGCGTAATCGCGCAAACCTCAAGGATTATCCGCCTTGTTCATTCCGTCGCGTCACAAGCGTGTCGGGTTCGATTTCGTCACAGATAAAAACAAACAGGTGACGCATGACCGTTGTAAGAAAGCTGAATTCCTGGTGCCTGCGCTGGGGTTTGATCAAGGTTGGTTGAAATCGCAACCTTGCAGCAACGTCTACTGAACATCATCAAACCTTGCGTGAGACCTTTTTCATGAGTGGACAAAACTCGCAATCAGGCGAGCTGAAACGCGGCCTGAAAAATCGCCATATTCAACTGATCGCCCTCGGTGGCGCGATCGGTACCGGATTGTTCCTTGGCTCGGCCGGGGTGTTGAAATCCGCTGGCCCGTCGATGATCCTCGGCTATGCCATTTGCGGCTTCATCGCTTTCATGATCATGCGCCAGCTCGGCGAGATGATCGTCGAGGAGCCGGTGGCCGGTTCCTTCAGCCACTTTGCGCACAAATACTGGGGTGGTTTCGCCGGTTTCCTGTCAGGCTGGAACTGCTGGATCCTGTACATCCTGGTGGGCATGTCGGAGCTGACCGCAGTCGGCAAGTACATTCACTACTGGGCGCCGGATATCCCGAGCTGGGTCACCGCAGCGGCGTTCTTCCTGCTGATCAACGCGATCAACCTGGCCAACGTCAAAGTCTTCGGTGAGGCCGAATTCTGGTTCGCGATCATCAAGGTCGTGGCGATCGTCGGCATGATTGCCCTGGGCAGCTACCTGCTGGTCAGCGGTCATGGCGGCCCGCAAGCGTCGGTGAGCAACCTGTGGTCTCACGGCGGCTTCTTCCCGAACGGCGTCAGCGGTCTGGTGATGGCCATGGCGATTATCATGTTCTCCTTCGGCGGTCTGGAAATGCTCGGTTTCACCGCAGCCGAGGCTGACAAGCCGAAAACCGTGATCCCGAAAGCGATCAACCAGGTGATCTACCGGATCCTGATTTTCTACATCGGCGCACTGGTCATCCTGCTGTCGTTGACTCCGTGGGACAGCCTGCTGGAAACCCTCAACGCGTCGGGCGATTCCTACAGCGGCAGCCCGTTCGTGCAGGTGTTCTCGATGCTCGGCAGCAACACCGCTGCGCACATCCTCAACTTCGTGGTGTTGACTGCGGCACTGTCGGTGTACAACAGCGGCACCTACTGCAACAGCCGCATGTTGCTGGGCATGGCCGAGCAGGGCGATGCGCCGAAAGGCCTGGCGAAGATCGACAAGCGCGGTGTACCGGTGCGTTCGATCCTGGCTTCGGCAGCGGTAACGCTGGTGGCTGTGCTGCTCAACTACCTGATGCCGCAGCACGCGCTGGAATTGCTGATGTCGCTGGTGGTTGCAACGCTGGTGATCAACTGGGCGATGATCAGCTTCTCGCACTTCAAGTTCCGCCAGCACATGAACAAGACCAGCCAGAAGCCGCTGTTCAAGGCGCTGTGGTACCCGTACGGCAACTACATCTGCCTGGCGTTCGTGGCGTTCATCCTCGGCGTCATGTTGCTGATCCCGGGCATCCAGATCTCGGTGTATGCGATTCCGGTGTGGGTCGTGTTCATGTGGGTCTGCTACGTGATCAAGAACAAGCGCGGCGCACAGCAGGCGCTGCACGCGGCGAACGCTGCCAAATAAGCGTCGTTGCAAAAAACAACAAACCCGGCCAAGTGCCGGGTTTTTTTTGCTTTCGCGGTATCCTGCGGGTTCTGAATACGGACGCTTTTCCATGCTGGTGATTTCCAACAACGTGCATCTGCCGGATGCCGAGATCGAACTGACGTACATCCGCGCCCAGGGCGCCGGTGGGCAGAACGTCAACAAGGTCTCCAGCGCCGTGCACCTGCGCTTCGACATTCCGGCCTCGTCCTTGCCCGAGTTCTACAAGGAGCGGCTGCTGGCGCTGCGCGACAGTCGCATCACCGGCGACGGCGTGTTGATCATCAAGGCGCAGCAGTACCGCACGCAGGAACAGAATCGTGCCGATGCGCTGGAGCGTCTGACCGAGCTGATCCTCAGCGCCACCAAGGTCGAAAAGAAACGCCGCCCGACCAAGCCGACACTGGGTTCGAAGAAGCGTCGGCTGGAGTCAAAGACCAAGCGCGGCAGCATCAAGGCCGGGCGCGGCAAGGTGGATTTCTAGTCTTCGCGGTACTTCGAGGTGTGGCGGTACAGATAGACGCTCAACGCCAGACCGCTCATCGCGGCGATCGCGGCGAACAGGAAGATCGAGGCAAAACCGAAGCCCGCCGCGATCGCCCCGGCCAGCGGCCCGGTGATCCCCAATGACAAGTCGATGAACAGCGAATAGGCACCGACCGCCGCGCCACGGCTGGAGGCCGGCACCAGGTTCACCGCTTCCACGCCCAGCGCCGGGAACACCAGCGAGAAGCCGAAACCGCTCAATGCCGCACCCGCCAGTGCCCAGTGTGCATCCGGTGCGATCCATAGCAGCAACAAGCCCAGGGTTTCCACCGACAGGCAGGCAATCGCCACGCGAAAGCCGCCGAGGCGGTTGATCAGGTTGCCGAACAGCAGTCGCGCACCGATGAAGCTGGCACCGAACAGGCTCAGGCACAGCACGGCGTTATCCCAATGCTGGGTGGCGTAATACAGGGTGATGAAGGTGGCGATGGTGCCGAAACCGATCGAGCCCAGCGCCAGTCCGCAGCCGTGCGGAAAAACGCGACCCAGCACGTGCATGAAAGGCAAACGCTCGCCGGCGACAATCGGCGCAGCGGTCTTCGGCCAGGCCAACAGCAGGCCCAGCGATGCGAGCAACAGAATGCTCACGCCCATGCTCCACAGACCGAAATGACTGACCAACCACACCCCCAGCGGCGCCCCGATGGCCAGCGCGCCGTAACTGGCGATGCCGTTCCACGAGATGACTTTGGCCGTGTTGGCTGCGCCGACGCGGCCGATGCCCCAGCCGATCGATCCGGAGCCGACCAGGCTTTCCGCACTGCCCAGCACCAGTCGCCCGACGAACAGGCTGATCAGGCTTAGCATCGGCAGATTGGGTGTCCACGCCGAAATCAGCATGAACACACCGCTCAAACCGCACCCGGCCAGACCGATCATCACCGCACGTTTGCTGCCCTGGTTGTCGATGATCTTGCCGGCATACGGACGGCTGAGCAGGGTGGCGAGGTATTGCACGCTGATCACCAGGCCGGCAATGACCGCGCCGAAGCCCAGGTCGCTATGGACGTAACCGGGCAGCACGGCCAGCGGAATGCCGATATTCAAATAGCCGATGAAGGTGAACAGGACGATGGAAACGACTTGCAGCGTGACCGCCAGGGGGCGCTGGGGTTCTGGCATAGAGGACGACATGGGTAACGATCCACGGGGAGAGCAGAATAGATAGGCTGCTCATGATACCGGCGTGGACGATGCTGCGGCGGGGAAAAGTAAAACTATTTGGCCGGGGCGACCAGTTGCGTGGTGACCAGTGCCGCGAGGGCGTTTTCTACGCTGCCGAAACGGGCGAGCAGCGCGGCTTGCTTCTCGGGCGAGAGGCGGCTCCAGATCTCGATCATCTTCTCGGTGGCGC
>NZ_QWFC01000029.1:0-351316 GCF_003576265.1 Pseudomonas sp. 91RF | reverse complement strand
AGATGTGTATAAGAGACAGGGCGTGCAGCACGTCTTGCGCTTGTACACGAAATTGCGGCACTTCTCGGCAAACTGATTGCGGTTGTACAGCATGTCCTCCTGCATCTCCTGCAGCTCGCTTTCGCGGCATTGGCGGATCAACTCATGATCGACCCGCAGCTTGCGTTCACGCACCGGCGCATAGGTCGGATCGGTCAGTACCGCGTTTGCCCGTTGTAGCAGCCACAGCGAGAACTCGTCCGGGCAACGCGGACCGATTTCCTGGACCATGCCCAGTTGCAACGCCTGGGCAGCGCTGACCGGCAGGCAGGCCTGGGTCAATTGTTCGGCCATGGCCGGGCCGACGGCGCGGGGCAGGCTGTAGGTCCAGTATTCCGAGCCGTACAGGCCCATGCTTTTGTAATGCGGGTTGAGCACGATATCGGCGCGGGCGAACACGATGTCAGCCGCCAGGGCGAGCATCACGCCCCCGGCACCGGCATTGCCGGTGACCCCGCTGACCACCAGTTGCCGTGCGCTGAGCAATTCTGCGCAGACATCGTCGATGGCCTGGATATTGGCCCAGGCTTCGGCGCCCGGATCTTCGGCAGCCTGAATCACGTTCAAATGCACACCGTTGGAAAAGCTGCCGCGCCCGCCCTTGACCAGCAGCACCTGGGTGTCGCGGGACTTGGCCCAGCGCAAGGCATCGACCATGCGTTGGCACTGCTCGGTGCTCATGGCGCCGTTGTAGAACTCCAGTGTCAGCTCGCCGACCCACCCGGACTCGCGATAGCGGATCGGCTGATAGGCCTCATCGCTGAACGGTGCGTTGGCGATCGACCAGTCCAGCACCGGTACATCCGCCAATTGTCCGGCCAACACATGCCGCGCCGGACGCTTGAAGGTTTCTTCACCCGGTTGCGGTTTGCGTCGCAGCGAGCCGATCCACAGGCTGTGATCACCGGTGGCCACCAGCACCGCATCGTCGTGTACCGCGAGGATTTCGCCGGGGATGCCGGTGCGCTGATCGAGGTGCGCGTCATACACGTAATACTGGCCGCCGGCGAGGCTGGCGAGCACGCCGGGCTGGCCGTCCGCCGCGTCGATGCAGCGCTTGATGAAGCGCGAGCAGTCGTGCCAGCTGAAGGTGCGGTCGTCCTGTTTCATGTTTGGTTGCAGGCAGCCGCGAACCTTGGGATCGGTGTAATCCAGGGGCACCGGGACGAAACCTTCGATGAATTTCTCCACCACTTCGCGGATGCAACGGATCGCCGCGTCGCTGACCCGGCCGTTGTACAGCTCGGATTTGCGCAGGCCTGCCGGCAGGTTGAATTCGCAGGTGGCCCAGACCGGGCCGCCGTCCATTTCTTCCACCGCTTGCAGCGCGGTTACGCCCCAGGTTGGCAGCTCGCGCATGATCGCCCAGTCCAGCGCGCTGGCGCCGCGATCACCGACGATGCCGGGGTGAATGATCACCACCGGACGTTGCGGATTGCTCCACAGCGCATGGGGAACGCGATCCTTGAGGAACGGGCAGATCACCAGGTCGGCGCCGCTGTTTTCGATCTGCTCGCACACGGCGGCTTCATCGGTGAACAGCACCACGCTCGGCGAATGGCCCGCCTGACGCAGATCCAGCCAGGCACGTTGGGTCAGACCGTTGAACGCCGAAGACAGAAGAATGATGTTGAGTGATCGCATGATTGCTCTTCCTTGAAAGGTCAGCCGCAGGCTCCGGTGAGCCGTCCGTGGCTATCGATGGAGGCGCAAGGTTAGAGACTGGCGTGGCGGGCGCCACTGATCGAGATCAACGTTGTGTCAGCCAATGTTGCCGTGGCGACAAAGCGTCTTATGCTCAATGGTTCGCATATCCTGATTTTTTATTACTTCAAATGTCCGCGACGCTATTGCACAGTCGCAGCCCTGATCAACGCCGGACGATCCCGGCGTATCCATGGATTTTCGCAGCGGGTGGAGCCCGTTTTCAGGGAGTAAGGCATGGGGAGTCACAACCCGCATTACCAGCTCATCGGGCAAATGTTCCAAAAGGACTACCGATGGTTATGCGCCGCAGTCAGCCGCACCCTCGGCTGCCCGCACAGCGCACAGGATATTGCTTCGGAAACTTTTCTGCGGGTGCTGGCATTGCCCGATCCGTTGGCCATTCGCGAACCCCGTGCGCTGTTGACCACGATTGCCCGGCGTCTGGTCTACGAAGGCTGGCGCCGGCAGGATCTGGAGCGTGCCTATCTGCAAAGCCTGGCGCTGGCGCCGGAACCAGTGCATCCGTCGCCGGAGGAACGGGAGCTGGTGATCGAAGCGCTGCTGGCGGTGGATCGCTTGCTCAATGGCTTGTCAGCGAAGGCCAAGGCTGCGTTTCTCTACCATCAGCTCGATGGCCTGACCTATAGCGAAATCGGCGAACGCCTCGGCGTCTCCACCAGTCGGGTGCAGCAGTACATGGTCGAAGCCTTCAAACGTTGCTATCAGGCGATGCAGGCATGAGACCGGACGAAACGCTGATCGATGAGGCAGCGCAATGGATGGCGTTGTTGCAGTCGGGCGACGTCAGCCTGCAAGAGCGCGCAGCGTTCGACGCCTGGCGTGCGGCGGATCCACGGCATCAGCAGATCATCGAGCAAATGGGCGGCGGACTGAATCTGTTGCGCCATGCGAACCTGCGCGGGTTGCCCCGTGAGAGTGTGCTGCACAGCCTGAATGCGCCCTCCAGCAGCCGTCGTCGATTCATCAGCGGCAGCCTGAGCGTGCTCGGCTTCGCGGTGCTGGCCGGGTTGCTCGGGCGACGTTATGGCTGGTTGCCCGAGGTCGGCGAGTTGTCGACCGGCACAGGCGAGCGACGTGAATTCACGCTGGAAGATGGCAGCACCTTGATGCTGAACGCCCGCAGCCGCGTGGTGCCGCGATTCGACAGCGCAGAGCGTCTGCTGGCCCTGCACAGCGGGGAGCTGCTGGTCGATGTGGCGAAAAATCCGGCCCGGCCGTTTGTGGTCGAAACCGAACACGGGCGGATGCGCGCCCTCGGTACGAAATTCCTGGTGCAGCGCGCTGAGGATTCGACGCGGCTGGTGATGCTGCACTCGCAAGTCGAAGTGGTCACTGCCAGCGGCGCGCGGCAAGTGGTGGGGGCGGGCGAGAGCTTGCTGTTCAACGGTCAGGAAATCCTCGCGCTGGAACGCAGCAAAGGGCAGGAAAGTGCATGGGTCCAAGGGCGACTCGAAGTGCGCGATCGCCCCCTCAGCGAAGTCATCGACAGCCTGCGCAGTTACCGGCGCGGGATTCTGCACCTGAGCCCCGAAGTTGCCGGTCTGCGTCTCAGCGGCCTCTATCCGCTGGACGACAGCGACCGAACATTGCAGCTGCTCGAACGCTCGCTGCCGATCCGCGTGACCTGGCACAACCCGTACTGGGTGAGCATCGAGGCGCGGTTATAAAACCATAACTTCCCGGTCTATCCGCCCCCCTATAAAAAGCGCCGGCCCGCTGCTCATTCCCTGCAGACGCCTTCAACAGGGAAGCCCCTCGATGTTCTCATTCAAACAACAATCAACCTGCCTGACGCTGGCCACCGCGCTGGCGATGGGCATCGTTCCTTCGGCCGTTCTGGCGCAAGACGCCGCCGCTCAAGTGTTCACTTTCGACATCGCTCCCGGTGCGCTCGATGAGGTGCTGCTGGATATCTCGCGCCAGACCGGCGTGCCGATTTCCTTCAGTCAGAATCTGGTTCAGGGCAAGCGCAGCAGTGCGGTGCGCGGTGCGTTGGGCGGCCGGCAAGCGGTAGAGAAAGCTTTGCTCGGCAGCGGGCTGCAAGTCGAGCAGGGCACTCAAGGCCTGAGCATTCGCCAGGCCGATGCGCCAGGCGCCGCACCGGTCAAGGCTGCCGCCGTGGTTCCCGCCAGCAACGCCGATTACCGCATGGAAAAGGTCACGGTCACCGGCTCGCGGATCGCCCGGGCGCAGAGCGATGGCGCGACGCCGGTCAACGTCATCACCCATGAAGAGATGGAAGCGCGGGGCTACAAGAACGTCTACGACGCCCTCGCCACGCAAACCCAGAACACCGGCATGACCCAGGGCGAAGACTACGGCAACACCTGGCAACCGGCCGCCAGCGCCCTCAACCTGCGCGGGCTTGGTCCGAATCACACACTGGTGCTGATCAATGGCCGGCGGGTCGCCGATTACCCGACACCGTACGACGGCAAGGTCAACTTCACCAACCTGGCAAACATTCCCTCGGCGATCATCGACCGCATCGAAATCCTCAGCAGCGGCGCCTCGGCGATCTACGGTTCGGACGCGATTGCCGGGGTGGTGAATATCATCCTCAAGGACAAAATGAATGGCGTCGACGTCAACCTCAAGGGCGGCACCAGCGAGCGCGGAGGCGGTGACAATCAGCGGTTGCAGATCAGTGGTGGCGGCAGTTGGGGGGACTTCGATGGTTTGTTCGGACTTGAGCTGACCAATCGTGATCCGATCTGGGCCGATGACCGGGGCTTCATGCAGAGCGGGCCGCTGGCGGATGTCGGTTATCGTCGCGACCTGAGCAACAATCGTTATCTGGGGCCGGGCTGCGGTGCTTATCAAGGCACGTTCGACAACAAACTGTTCAACAGCGGCGGGCGCTGCCGCACCGACCAGATGTACAACGATTACTGGACGATCCAGACGCAAAAGGAAAACTACGACGGCTACACCCGCGGTACCTGGCATTTCAGCGACAGCGGCCAGGTCTTTGCCGACCTGATGTATGGCCTCGACCACATCCAGAACAACACCCGTGGCCCGACCTTCACGTCGCCGGACTTCATCAACCAGAACAGCGGCAATCTGGAGCGTTGGTATCGGCGTTTCGGTGAAGAGGAAATCGGCGGGCGTACCAGCAACAACAGTAAGTGGCGCGATACCTCGTGGACCGGCACCTTGGGCCTCTCCGACAAAATCGCCGACACCGGGTGGCACTATGACCTGGCCGCCAACCGCTCGGAATACAAAAGCGTGCGCACCACACGCTACACGCCGCTGTCGTCGATTCAGGATTTCTACTTGGGCCCACAGCTCGGCACACGCGGCGGCTACCCGGTCTTCTCTCCGAATGCTTCACGTCTTGATCGACCACTCACACCGCAGGAATGGCAGCAGTTTCGCGGTGACTTGACCCAGAGCAGCAAGTCGGTGTCCACCAGCTACAACGCCTCGGTCAATGGCGATCTGTTCGACCTGCCGGCCGGTCCGGTCGGATTTGCCGGCGTACTGGAAGCAGGCAAACAGGAATACCGCATCGACCCGGACGACAGCCTCAACGATGGCAGTTTTTATGGCGTGACCCCGGCGCAAAGCTCCGGCGGTTCGCGCAAGCGATACGCAGCGGGCGGTGAGTTCAGCATTCCGGTGACTGACACTGTGCTGGCGACAGCGGCGGGGCGCTGGGACCAATACAAATTCAGTGGCCGCACCGAACAGCAGAAAACCTACAACCTCGGCCTGGAGTGGCGGCCGATCACCAGCCTGTTGCTGCGCGGCAGTTACGGTACCAGTTTCCGTGCGCCGGACCTGAACTACATCTACCAGTCCGACAGCAACGGCTATTACCCGGCGCAGATCGACTACTACGGTTGCAGCCAGGGCGTGGAGGGCGCCTGTGATCGTGGGCGAGTCGATTACACCCAGAGCGGCACGGCGGACCTGGCATCCGAACGCGGGAAATCCTGGACTTACGGGTTTGTCTGGTCGCCGTCGCGCAACTTTGATTTCTCCACTGACTTCTGGCGGGTGGAAATCGATGACCTGCTGACCACCGTCGACGAAAACCGCCTGTTGCAGGAAGAGAACGAATGCCGCAACGGCACTCAGGACATCAACTCGGCCAACTGTCAGTCAACTCTGGCACGCGTCGATCGCAATCCCGGTAATGCCGCCATCGATCCAAACCAGTTGCAGCGGGTGCGGGTCAATGCGATCAACGCCGCCAGCGAGCGGGTCAGCGGTCTGGACTTCAAGAGCAACATTCGCTGGGGCGCCGGCCAGTACGGCGCGTTCAGTTCGGCGCTTGGCTACACCTTGGTGCTGTCGCATTTCTACAAGGAATCTGACGAAGCCCCGACCCAGGACTTGCGCACTTCGCGCAGCAACTACGACTGGCGCAGCAAGGTCAACGCCAGCCTGACCTGGGATTATCAGAAGGCCACGGCGACCCTGATGGGCATTCGGTATGGCTCCGTCACCAACGGCGCGGGTGACGGGCGTCTCTCGCCGTGGACAGTGTTCAACGCCAGCGCGCGCTATCGCTTGAACGAGCGGGCAAGCGTCGGGCTGACCGTGAACAACGTGCTCAATCAGGTCAAGCATGACGACTCGGCAGGCTGGCCGTATTACCCCACCGGCAACTACGACCCGTATGGGCGGCAGTGGTGGCTGGATGTGAGTTATCACTTCGGGGGATGAGACTTTTCGCCCGGAACGTCCTACGGAAACAAGCGGGTTTTGCGTGAAAGCGGGGATATTTCCGACGACTTTTTCAGGTTGGTCGTCGGAAGCGTGATCTATAGCATCGGTTGTGACATTGAAGTCGTAAACGGCCTGGACGTTCAGGCCTCTGATAATGGATGGATCATGCGTACTGCACACCTCGAATACGAAACACCTGCTTATTCCACCTGCCATCAATGGCGCGCTGATCGTGCCAGATGCCCCATGGAGGACGTCACGTTGCCCAGTGCAAAGGTGCCCCGGTTGACGGGTTTGAAGAAGGTCGCGGGCAAGCCTGTCGAATTGCTCGTACATGGCCGGAACATCGGTGATGACGCCATGATGATCGTTCACCTTACGAATGAAGGCTTTGAGTTGAAAGACGTCGTCGACATGCTTTCGACCTGCGAGCTTTACCAGCAAGGCGACGTGGTCAAACTCATCACAGGCAAGTCGGTCAGAACGATCCGGCGACTGCTGAAAGAAGATGAACCGATACGGCTTGACCCACAACAGAGCGTCATTGCCTACCAATATGCATTGGTGCTGGAGTTGGCCATTCGGGCCTTCGGGGGGCAACCACGGGCGGAGGACTGGATGCAGAAACCCTCTACCTATTTTCACGGCCATGTGCCGCTGGAATTGACCCTGCATCCATTGGGTTTTCAGATGGTGGAGCAGTATCTGGTGCAGCTGATCTACGGGGTTTACCCATGAACCCCTTGCCGTGGGACAAACATTGGTATGCATGGCGGCTTGATCGCGAGGTTTATGGAAGAACGTGGGATAGCGGGATGGGGTCAAAGATGAGAGGAGGTCGATGGAACATTCCCGGACGACGCGTCGTGTATGCATCCGTCGATCCGTCGTCGGCCATTCTGGAGGTGGCAGCCAACCATAGTTTTGATGCTCTGGACCGCGAGCCTTATGTTTTGACGTGTTTCGAAGTCATCAACAATGCGAAGGTAAAAATCGTGCAGCCCGAAGAGGTGCCGAACCCTTACTGGCTGAGTCCTGCACAGCCTTCACCCAATCAGCAATTGTTTGCCGACGCGTTGCTGGCCGAGCACCCGTTTGTACTGATTCCCTCGGCGGCAACCCGGCATTCGTGGAACCTGCTGGTGAGCTGCGATTTGGCAGAGGGGCAGTTCAGGATGGTCTCGCAGGAGCGGTTCGGGCTGGATACCCGTTTGCTCAAGGAGATGGTTTTGAGTTGATGAGTGGGCTTATCGATTTGCATAACCTCATCACCCAACGGTCTAAACCGCGCCCTATAAATCTCCTCATGTCATCGCACATCCCTGCATAAACCAAAACGCAGGGATGGCTGTTCATGATTCGATTTTCACCCGTTAGATCCCCGTTGAGCGTGGCCTTGCTGCTGGCGATCAACACATTGCCGGCGATTGCCGCCGACAGCAGTGCCACAGAACCGACCACTCAACTGCAACGGGTCGAAGTGACCGGCACTGCGATCCGCCGGGTCGATGCCGAAACCGCCGTGCCGGTGACCATCCTTCGGGTGGAAGAATTGCAGAAGCAAGGTGTGACGACCACAGAAGAGCTGGTCAACCGCATCTCTGCCAACCAGTCCTCCGTAGGTTCAGGGCGTTCGGTGGGTTCGAGCAGTGGCGGGGCGTCTTATGCCGACCTGCGTGGCATCGGCCCGAACAAGACGCTGGTGCTGCTCAACGGGCGCCGCTTGAGCAACAACGCGACCAACGCCATCAATGGCTCCGGTGTGGATCTCAACACCATTCCGTTCGCCGCCATCGACCGGGTGGAGGTTCTGCGTGATGGTGCCTCGGCACTGTACGGCACCGATGCCATCGGCGGGGTGATCAACTTCATCACCAAGACCAGCCTCACCGAAGGTCAGATCAGTACGAGTTATGACACGCCGACGCACTCCGGCGGCGGTGAAAGCCGCAACTTCAGCGGCAGCTGGGGTTTCGGTGATTTGCAGGATGATCGCTTCAACGTCTTCGGCGTCGTGAGTTACGACAAGCAGCAACGGCTGGCCGCTGAAGATCGTGGTTACACCTACAACTATCAGCCGGGGCGAGGGCTCGATTACACCTCCGGCACGGCATCGCCTGCCAACTGGAGCCAGGGCAGCAACGCTACCAACCCGTTGGCGGGATCCGGTTGCAATGCACCGGGGCTGCTGTCACGCAATGGCATCTGCCGCCAGAGTCTGTGGAATTACCTGGATCTGGTGCCGGAAACCGAGAAGACCTCGGCCTTCGCCAAAGCCACCGGCAAGCTGTCGGACGACCATAACGTCAGCCTCGAATACTTCTGGGCACGCAATGAAAACCGCACCCAGATCGGTCCCGGCACCCTGATGGGTAATCAGGTCAATCCCGGCACGACATTTTACCCGGGCAACGGCATCACCCCCGGGCCGAGCGGTTTTGCCCTTGATCCGACGCAACCGGTGGACGTGAACTCGCGTGAAACGGCGGTCGGCGCCCGCCGCCACGAAGACGACAACACCGGTCAGCGCCTGCTGCTGAGTTTCGACGGCACGCTGGTCGGGTGGGATTACAACCTTGGCGCTTCGTACAACCAGAACAAAGTGGTCGACACGATCCGCAGTGGTTACGTGAACGACCGCGCCGTCAGCCAGGGGATTGCCAATGGCGTGATCAACCCGTTCGGGCCGCAGACGGCTGCCGGTTCGGCGTTGCTGGCCGCCAACGCGGTGGACGGTGATTACGCAACGGCCGTGGGCCGGGTGAAGGCGATTGACGGCCGTGTCAGCCGCGAGATCGGCGACTGGTTCGGTGCTGGTCCATCGGCATTGGCGCTGGGCGGCGAATACCGCAAGGAAGACTTCCATCAGGACTTCGCTGCGTTTGCCGGTGATGTGCAGAGTCTCGGCGTGGACCCCAACGGCAGCGTGTCAGGGGATCGCAGCGTCTCGGCGCAATATGCCGAGGTCAATGTGCCGGTGCTCGACAGCCTGGAGTTGTCAGCTGCTGTGCGGCATGACAAGTACAGCGATTTCGGCAGCACGACCAACCCGAAATACTCGTTCCGTTTCCAGCCGTTCAAGGAACTGGTGGTGCGCGGCGCGTATAGCGAAGGTTTCCGCGCGCCGTCGCTGTATGAACTCTATAACCCGAATTTCACTACCTTCACCAACGCCAACTACAACGACCCGCGCCTGTGTGCCGGTGGCAATCCGAGCAACGGCGGGATCGCCAACCGCGACTGCGCCCAGCAGTTCAACCGGACCACGGGCGGCAACACGGACCTGAGCCCGGAAACCGCGCGCAACGTCACCGTCGGTTTCGTTTATCAGCCGTTCGATCGCCTGACCACCGGGCTGGATTTCTGGTGGATCAGCATCGCCAACCAGATTGCCGAGTTCCCCGAATCTGCAGTGTTCGAGAACCCGGAACTGTATCCGGAACGCTTGATCCGCAAGCCTGACGGCTCCATCGATCATGTCGTCACCGGTCTGGCCAACCTCGGCAAGATCAAGACCAACGGCGTCGACGTCAGCTTCGACTATCGCCTGCCGAGCACGCCATACGGTGATTTCGGCATCGGCCTGCAAGGGACCTATGTCAGCCGTTACGAGTATCAGCAGCAGCTCAAGGGCGATTTCATCGACAAACTCGGCGATTTTCGCGGGGGTGACTTCGCGTCGGCCGGCGCGGTGGCCCGCTGGCGCCACAGCCTGACCGGCAGCTGGAATTACGGCCCGTTCGGCGCGAGCCTGACCAACCGCTACACCAGCGGTTATCACGACTCGGACCGCGAGACCCACGACTACGTTGGCTCCTACAACGTCTGGGACGTGGCCGGCACCTACACCTGGCGCAAGACCCTGGCAGTGACGCTGGGGGTAAAAAACCTGTTCGATCGCGAGCCGCCATTCAGTAACCAGACCTACACCTTTCAGAGCGGCTACGACCCGAAATACGGCGACCCGTTTGGGCGAACGCTGTACACGCGGCTCAACTACAAGTTCTGAAAATGACCAGACATGGCCGGTTTTAGTAACCCATCGTTCTAAAACCGGCCCTATAAAAAGTGGCCGCCTGTTGCACAACACAATCAGGCAGGCACGCGGTTAAAGGATCTGCCCATGTTTTCCAGACTCACTTTGCTGGGCGTATGTCTTCTGCTGAGCCCTGCGATATTTGCGCAGCCTCAGCATGCCCTTACGGTCTACGGCGAAGCCCCGAAGTACGCCCCGGACTTCCAGCACCTGGCCTACGCCAATCCCGATGCGCCCAAGGGCGGCAGCCTGCGGCGTTCTTCGCTGGAAAGCGGTCCGTTCGATCACCTGATTCCCTACATCGATAAGGGCACCGGCGTCGCCGAACTCGACGGCTGGCTGTATGCGCCGCTGGCTTATCGCAGCAAGGACGAGCCTTACAGCGTCTACGGTCTGGTGGCGCAGCGGATGGAGCTGGATGCGGATCGGCGTTGGGTACGTTTCTATCTCAATCCGCAAGCGCGTTTTGAAGACGGTAAGCCGATTACCGCCAATGATGTGCGCTACACCTTCGAGCTGTTCACCACTCAGGGCAGCCTGAAGTACCGGCAGCAGTTTCGCGATGTCGCCGAGGTGCAGGTCGAGTCACCAACCCAGGTGCGCTTCGTCTTCAAGAACAACGACAGCCGCACCTTGCCGCTGGACTTGGCAGTGCTGCCTGTTTTACCTGAGCACTGGTGGCGTACCCGGGACTTTGCCGAAGGCGCCGGTTTCGAGATTCCGCCCGGCAGCGGCCCCTATCGGGTCAGCGCAGTGGATGCCGGTCGCAGTGTGAAATTTCAACGGGTCAAGGACTGGTGGGGCAAGGATTTGCCGGTCACCCGCGGGCTCTACAACTTCGATCAGTTGAGTGTGGAGTTCTTCGCCGACACCGACGTATCGCGACAAGTGCTCAAGGCCGGCGGCTTCGATTACAACCGCGAATTCTCCGCCACCAGTTACACCATCGGTTATGCCGGCGTGGCGCTGGAGCAGGGCAAATTGTTGCGTGAACACCTCGCACCCGGCGCGGCTCAAGGGGCTCAGGGTTTCGTGTTCAACCTGCAGAAGCCGATGTTTCAGGATCGCCGGGTGCGGCAGGCGATTGCCATGCTCTGGGATTTCGAATGGAGCAACCGGCAGATGATGCGCAGCATGTACCTGCGCCAGCGCAGTTACTTTTCCCATAGCGCACTGTCGGCCACTGAATTGCCGGACGCCGAAGAGCTGAAAATCCTCGAACCCTGGCGCGGCAAGATCCCCGATGAAGTGTTCAGCCAGGTGTTCGAAGCGCCCCGCACCGACGGCAGCGGCAACATCCGTGCGCAACAGTTGCAGGCGTTGAAACTGCTGGCGGCCGCCGGCTGGAAACCCCGGGGCGATCAACTGGTCAACGCTGCCGGCGAGCCGCTGCAATTCACTTTTCTCAACGGCCAGAAAGGCTTCGAGCGCCTGCTGCTGCCGTTCAAACGCAACCTGGCGCAGATCGGCATCGGCTTCGATATCCGTCAGGTCGACACCGCGCAATACACCAATCGCGTGCGCAGTCGCGACTACGACATGATCGTCGTCGGTTATCCGGTGAGTCAGGCGCCGGGTCGTGAAATGTTCAACTACTTCGGCTCCGACGGTGCCGATGATCCGGGCTCCAACAACTACATGGTGCTGCGTGATCCGGCGGTGGATGCGTTGCTCGAAGGCGTGGTGCAGGCCGACAGCCGTGAAAGCCTCTTGCGCCACGCCCGGGCGTTGGATCGGGTGCTGCAGTGGGGCTACTACTGGATTCCCAACTATTACCCGCCGGGCATTTCCACGGTGTGGTGGAACCGTTTCGGCCGCCCGGCGATTGCACCGCTGTATGACGCCGGCCTCGACACCTGGTGGGAAATCAGTCCCACGGCGCTGACCGCCACTCAGGCGCAAACACAGCAAAAGGAGTTCGCCCATGTGGGGTTATAGCCTGCGGCGTCTGCTGCTGATCGTGCCGACCCTGCTGGCGATTCTGCTGGTGAACTTCGTGATCGTGCAGGCCGCCCCCGGTGGCCCGGTCGAGCAGGCCATCGCTCGTCTGCAGGGGATCGGTGTCGGCGGGGCGGTAGGCGCAAGCCATGTTGAAACCATTGGCGGCGAGTCGCGCGCGACCCGTGGCCTGGACCCGAAGCTGGTGGCTGATATCGAGCGCCAGTACGGTTTCGACAAACCCGCCAGCGAGCGCTTGTGGCTGATGCTCAAGAGCTACGCACAACTGGATTTCGGCAAGAGTTTCTTTCGTGGCGCGACGGTGACGGAATTGATCTGGCAGAAACTCCCGGTGACCTTGTCGCTGGGGTTGTGGGCGACGCTGATCACCTACCTGGTGTCGATCCCGCTGGGCATCCGCAAGGCCGTGCACAACGGTTCGGCATTCGATGTCTGGAGCAGCGCGGCGATCATCATCGGTTATGCGATGCCGGGGTTTCTGTTTGCGCTGCTGTTGATCGTGATCTTTGCCGGCGGCACGGCGCTGGACTGGTTTCCGGTGCGCGGGCTGGTCTCGGACAACTTTGCCGAGCTGACGCCGTGGGGCAAAGTCGCGGATTACTTCTGGCATCTGGTATTGCCGGTCAGTGCGCTGGTGATCGGCGGTTTCGCGACCCTGACGATCCTCACCAAGAACAGTTTTCTCAACGAAATCTCGCGGCTGTATGTGGTCACGGCACGGGCCAAGGGACTGAGCGAGAGGCAGGTGTTGTACGGGCATGTGTTTCGCAATGCGATGCTGCTGGTGGTCGCCGGGTTGCCCCAGGCACTGGTGACGGTGTTCTTCGGCGGTTCGTTGCTGATCGAGGTGATCTTCTCCCTCGACGGCCTCGGACGCCTGAGCTACGAAGCGGCGGTGTCGCGGGATTACCCCGTGGTGTTCGGTTCGCTGTTCATCTTCACCCTGTTCGGGCTCTTGATAAAACTGCTGGGCGACCTGTGCTACACGCTGGTCGATCCGCGTATCGACTTTACGGCGAGGGCTGCCTGATGCTGAGACTTTCTCCCATCGGGCAGCGCCGCTGGGCGCGGTTCAAGACTCACCGGCGCGGCTGGTGGTCATTGTGGCTGTTTCTCGCACTCTTCGGATTGAGCCTTGGAGGTGAACTGGTCGCCAACGACAAACCGCTGTTGGTGACGTACCAGGGCGAATGGTATTTCCCGGCCTTCAAACGTTATACCGAGCAGGATTTCGGCGGCGAGCTGCCATTTCAACCGGACTATCGCAGTGCCCAGGTGCGCGAGCTGATCGAGGGGCAGGGCGGCCGCATGTGGTTTGCGCCAATCCCGTTCGGTTTCGACACGGTCAATTACGACCTCACGGAACCGGCACCGAGCCCGCCCTCCGGAGACAACTGGCTGGGTACCGATGATCAGGCGCGGGATGTGCTGGCGCGGGTGATTTTCGGCACGCGGGTGTCTCTGCTGTTTGCCTTGGCATTGACCGCCACCAGTGCGCTGATCGGCATCGCCGCCGGTGCCTTGCAGGGCTATTACGGCGGTTGGGTCGATCTGCTCGGGCAGCGTTTGCTGGAGGTCTGGTCGGGGCTGCCGGTGCTGTATCTGCTGATCATTCTGTCCGGATTCGTCGAGCCGAATTTCTGGTGGCTGCTGGGGATCATGGCGCTGTTTTCCTGGCTGAGCCTGGTGGACGTGGTGCGCGCCGAGTTCCTGCGCAGCCGTGGGCTGGAGTACGTGAAAGCCGCGCGGGCGCTGGGTGTCGGCGATACGCAGGTGATCGTGCGGCACATCCTGCCCAACGCCATGAGCGCGACGCTGACGTACCTGCCGTTCATTCTTACCGGGGCGATTGCGACCTTGTCGGCACTGGACTTTCTCGGCTTCGGCATGCCGGCGGGCAGTGCTTCGCTGGGTGAGCTGATCGGTCAGGGCAAGACCAATCTGCAAGCGCCGTGGCTGGGCCTGACGGCGTTCTTTGCGCTGGCGCTGATTCTTTCATTGCTCGTCTTCATCGGCGAAGCCTGCCGTGATGCCTTCGACCCGAGGACTTGATATGCGTGAACATTTGATCGAAATACGCGACCTGAGGGTTGCCTTCAAAGGCCAGGAAGTGGTCCACGGCATCGACCTCGACATCCGCCCGGGTGAATGCCTGGCGCTGGTGGGCGAGTCCGGTTCCGGCAAGTCGGTGACGGCCCACAGCATCCTGCAACTGCTCGACCCGAACATCACGCAGATCGAAGGCAGCATTCGCTATGAGGGCGAAGAGTTGCTCGGCGTGCATGAGCGTTATCTGCGGCAATTGCGCGGCAACCGGATCGCGATGATCTTTCAGGAGCCGATGAGTTCGCTGAACCCGCTGCACAGCATCGAGCGGCAACTGGGTGAAAGCCTTGCGTTGCATAAAGGCCTGGCCGGGGCTGCGGCGCGGGAACGGATTCTGGAGTTGCTGGAGCTGGTGGGTATTCAACGCCCCCATGAACGCTTGAAGGCTTACCCCCATCAGCTTTCCGGTGGGCAACGGCAACGGGTGATGATCGCCATGGCGCTGGCTTGCGAACCGCAACTGCTGATCGCTGATGAGCCGACCACTGCCCTCGACGTTACCGTGCAACGCAAGATCCTGCTGCTGCTCAAGGACCTGCAACAACGACTGGGCATGGCGCTGCTGATCATCAGTCATGACTTGAACCTTGTACGCACGATTGCCCAGCGTGTTGCGGTGATGCGCGCGGGCGAGATCGTCGAGCAAGCGACTTGCGAGCAGTTATTCCGGACGCCGCAGCATCCCTACAGTATCGACTTGCTCAATGCCGAACCCGGCGGCGTGGCGCTGCACAGGGGCAGTGCGGAGGATCTGCTGCAAGTGCGCGATCTCAATGTGCGCTTCCGGCTCGGTGGTGGCTGGTTGCGCCGCAAGTCCTGGCTGCACGCGGTCAATGGCATTGACCTGAGCCTGCAACGTGGACGGACCCTGGGAATCGTCGGTGAATCCGGTTCGGGAAAGTCCACCCTTGGGCAGGCGATCCTGCGTCTGATCGATGCCGATGGTGGCATCTGTTTTGACGGTGAAGCGCTGGAACATTTGAGCGGCAAACAACTGCGACCATTGCGCAAACGCCTGCAAGTGGTGTTTCAGGACCCGTTCGGCAGCCTCAGTCCGCGCTTGTGCGTGGAGCAGATCATCGCCGAGGGTTTGCAGGTTCACAGTGACTTGAACGCGCAGGAACGCGAGCAGGCCGTGATCGATGTCCTGCGGGAAGTGGGACTCGACCCGGCGACACGTCATCGCTATCCCCACGAGTTTTCCGGCGGCCAGCGGCAACGCATCGCCATCGCCCGGGCGCTGGTGCTCAAGCCGGATCTGATCCTGCTGGACGAACCCACTTCGGCACTGGATCGTACCGTACAGAAACAGATCGTCGCGCTGTTGCGCCGGTTACAGGAGGAACACGGTCTGACGTATCTGTTCATCAGTCATGACCTGGCGGTGGTACGAGCGCTGGCCCACGACTTGATTGTGATGAAGGACGGCGAGGTGGTGGAACGAGGGGAAACTGACGCGTTGTTCGGCTCGGCGCGGCATCCGTATACACAGGAGTTGTTGGCAGCGTCGTTTGCCGGTTTGAGCGCCTGAAACGACAAATCCCGCCACAGGGGCGGGATTTGTTCGCAGTCTGGCTGCCGACTTACGCCGGGAACAGCTCGGACAGTTTCATCGACAGCATCATGTCGCCTTCAACGCGCAGTTTGCCGCCCATGAAGGCCTGCATGCCGTCGGTTTCGCCGCTGACGATGCCTTTCAGGGTTTCGCTGTCCAGCACCAGTGTGCAGTTGGCGTCGGCGTTCTCGCCTTCCTGGATGTCGCAAGTGCCGTCTTTGACGATCAGAGCGTATTGCTTGTCTTCGTCAGTGATGTTGAAACCGAAGACCAGATCCAGGCCGGCAGCAGCGGCTGGGTTGAACTTGGCTTGCATTGCTTTTACGGCATCAGCTACGGAGGTCATGGTTCGATCCTTTTTGGTTGATTGCAGCAGGGTCACAGTAATCCGGACTCAGCGGAAAGTGATGAGTTCCGGGGCCTTCAGCAGTTGCAGGTGTGCATGACTGTTGAAGGAAGCCAGAGCCACCTCGCGACCGCGGAACTTCAGCTGGTTGAGCGAGGTGTTGACGATTTGCCAGTTCAGTTCAAAGGCCTGTCGGGCAGGCATTTGCGTGATCAGGTGGAGCAGGGCGGTGATGGTGCCACCGGAGGTGAACACCGCGATTTTCTGGGTGTTGTCGGCCTGATCGAGAATACGGTTCAGACCGGCCTGGACCCGTTCGACGAACCCCAGCCAGCTTTCCAGGCCGGGCGTGTCGTAGGTGCCGGCCAGCCAGCGTTCGATGATCAGGGCAAAGATGCGCTGGAACTCGCCACGGTTCTGTGCGGCGTTGCGCAGGATGTCCAGCGCTTCGGGTTCTTCGGGCAGCATGGCCGGCAGCAGGGCGCGGATCACGGCGTCGGCGTCGAATTCGTTGAAGGCTGAATCGATTTCCAGAGCCGGAACCGGCAGACCGGCAGCGGCGAACTGTTCCAGTGCGCTGTTGGCCGTGTGCTGCTGGCGGCGCAGATCACCTGACAGGCAACGGTCGAAGCTGACGCCGAGTTCGGCGAGGTGGCGGCCGAGGATCTCTGCCTGGCGCACACCCGTCGACGACAGGACGTCATAGTCGTCTGCACCGAAGGAGGCCTGGCCATGTCGAATCAAGTAGATGCTGCCCACGTCCGCGTCATCCCGGTACGTTGAAGGTTGTGGCGAGGTTATGGGGATGACGGAGAGCTGTCAATGAAAAAACATACGCTTGTTTGAAATGCCCGTTACAGGGCTGTTTCCAGAGGTTTCACGGCTGGCCGACGAGGCGGTGCATGGGTATGCTGGAGTCATCCCCGCGCGCGTTTTTCAACGGCGCATCGTTTGAAGGAGTCACTGTGGAGTTTTTGACTGAATACGCCAGCTTCCTGGCCAAGACCGTCACACTGGTCATCGCCATTCTGGTGGTGCTGGCCAGTTTCGCTGCGTTGCGCAGCAAGGGCCGGCGCAAAACCGCGGGCCAGCTGCAGGTCAGCAAGCTCAACGATTTCTATAAAGGCTTGCGTGAGCGCCTGGAGCAAAGCCTGCTCGACAAGGATCAGCTCAAGGCCCTGCGCAAGGGCGAGGCCAAATCCGAGAAAAAACAGAAGAAACACCCCGAAAGCAAACCCCGGGTGTTCGTGCTGGATTTCGATGGCGACATCAAGGCCTCGGCTACCGAGAGCCTGCGCCATGAAATCACTGCCTTGCTGACCCTGGCCACACCGAAGGATGAAGTTGTCCTGCGTCTGGAAAGCGGCGGTGGCATGGTGCACAGCTACGGTCTGGCCTCGTCGCAACTGGCGCGTATCCGTGAGGCCGGCGTGCCGTTGACCGTGTGCATCGACAAGGTGGCGGCCAGCGGCGGCTACATGATGGCGTGCATCGGCGAGAAGATCATCAGCGCGCCGTTCGCGATTCTCGGCTCGATCGGCGTAGTCGCGCAGTTGCCGAACGTCAACCGCTTGCTGAAAAAGCATGATATCGACTTCGAAGTGCTGACCGCCGGCGAATACAAACGTACCCTGACCGTGTTCGGCGAAAACACCGAGAAGGGCCGGGAGAAATTCCAGGAAGACCTGGACATCACCCATCAGTTGTTCAAGAACTTTGTCGCCCGTTATCGCCCGCAGCTGGCGATCGACGAAGTCGCCACCGGTGAAGTCTGGCTCGGCCTCGCGGCGCTGGAAAAACAACTGGTGGACGAACTCAAGACCAGTGACGAATACCTGGCGGACCGGGCGAAAAAATCCGAGGTCTATCACCTGCACTATGCCGAGCGCAAAAGCCTGCAGGAACGTATCGGCATGGCGGCCAGCGGTTCGGTGGACCGTCTGCTGTTGAGTTGGTGGAGCCGGTTGACCCAGCAACGTTTCTGGTAAAGCGGGCATAAAAAAACGCCGGTCGAATGACCGGCGTTTTTTTTGAGTACGCCCCGGGAATTTACCGGCGACGGAACAGCGGCAGCGGTTCGTCCGTGGCGGCCTGATAGGTCACCGAGAAGTCCTTGAGGCTTTCAAGGGCGTCGTACGGGTCTTTGTCCGCGCGCAGGGCGAAGGCATCGAAACCGCAGCGGCGCATGTAGAACAACTGGTCGCGCAGCACGTCGCCAATCGCCCGCAGTTCGCCTTTGAAACCGTAACGGTCACGCAGCAGACGGGCGTTGGAGTAGTTGCGGCCGTCGGTGAACGCCGGGAAGTTCAGGGCGATGACCTGGAACTGATCCACGTCGTCGCCGATTTCCTCGGCTTCTTCGTCGGCGTCCAGCCACACACCCAGACCGCCATCGCGGGCCTTGAGCATGCGGGCGTGTTCACGCCACAGCTGCAGCGGGACGATCAGGTCGTCGCAGTTGCTGATTTCGTCGATGTTGAAATCCTTGGGCAGCAGGTGCCAGGTTTCGTCGACGACCTCGTTGTTCTTAATGATTCGCTGCATAGACGCGTTCCTTGAAGAGGTCGATGCCAATACGCTGGTAGGTGTCGATGAAGCGCTCGTCTTCGGTGCGCTGTTCCACGTACACGTCGATCAGCTTGGAGATCACATCCGGCATGTCGTCCTGGGCAAAGGACGGGCCGAGGATCTTGCCCAGGCTCGCATCACGGCTGGCGCTGCCACCGAGGGAGACCTGATAGAACTCTTCACCTTTCTTGTCCACCCCGAGAATGCCGATGTGGCCGACGTGGTGGTGACCGCAGGCGTTCATGCAGCCGGAGATGTTCAGGTCCAGTTCACCGATGTCGAACAGGTAGTCCAGGTCGTCGAAACGGCGCTGGATCGATTCGGCGATCGGGATCGACTTGGCGTTGGCCAGAGAGCAGAAATCACCGCCAGGGCAGCAGATGATGTCGGTCAACAGGCCGATGTTCGGCGTGGCGAAACCGCTTTCACGCAACTCGCCCCACAGGGTGAACAACTGGCTCTGCTCGACGTCGGCGAGGATGATGTTCTGTTCGTGGGACGTGCGCAGTTGACCGTAGCTGTAGCGGTCCGCCAGGTCGGCGACGGCATCGAGCTGTTTGTCGGTGATGTCGCCCGGTGCAGCACCGGTCGGCTTCAGGGACAGGGTGACGGCGACGTAGCCCGGCTTCTTGTGCGGCAGGGTGTTGCGGGCGCGCCAGCGGGCGAAACCCGGGTGTTCCTTGTCGAGGGTGGCCAGTTCGGCGGTCTGGTTTTCCAGCGCCTTGTAGTCCGGGTCGACGAAGTGTTTGGCCACGCGATGCACTTCGGCTTCAGTCAGGGTGGTCTGGCCGCCGCGCAGGTGTTCCATCTCGGCATCGACTTTCTGGGCGAAGACTTCCGGAGTCAGCGCCTTGACGAGGATCTTGATCCGCGCCTTGTATTTGTTGTCACGACGGCCGTAGCGGTTGTAGACCCGCAGGATCGCGTCGAGGTAGCTCAACAGGTCCTGCCACGGCAGGAACTCGTTGATGAACGCGCCAACCACCGGAGTACGGCCCAGACCACCGCCAACCAACACGCGGAAACCGAGTTCGCCAGCGGCGTTGTGCACCGGCTCGAGACCGATGTCGTGGACTTCGATGGCCGCACGGTCGGAGGTCGAACCGTTGACGGCGATCTTGAACTTGCGCGGCAGGTAGGCGAATTCCGGGTGGAACGTGGTCCACTGACGAACGATTTCGCACCACGGACGCGGGTCGATCAACTCGTCGGCCGCGACACCGGCGAACTGGTCGGTAGTGACGTTGCGCAGGCAGTTGCCGCTGGTCTGGATCGCGTGCATTTGCACGGTGGCCAGCTCGGCGAGGATGTCCGGGATGTCTTCGACCGCCGGCCAGTTGAACTGCACGTTCTGGCGAGTACTGATATGGGCGTAGCCCTTGTCGTAGTCGCGGGCAATCTTGGCCATCATGCGCATCTGACGCGAAGTCAGCTGGCCGTAAGGCACCGCCACCCGCAACATCGGTGCGAAACGCTGGATGTACAGGCCATTTTGCAGGCGCAGGGGGCGGAATTCTTCTTCGCTCATCTCACCTGCCAGATAGCGTCGGGTCTGATCACGGAACTGCTTGACGCGGTCCTCGATGATCCGCTGATCGTACTCGTCGTATACGTACATATAAGTCCTGTTCTCAGGCTTTGGGCTACTCGGAAAACGCTGCGTTTTCGCTTGCTGGAGTCCGATGGTGCCTCGGCAATTACGCGCGCACGGCCGCGCACTCCCTAATGGAGCCGGGGCAATATACCCGTTTGCAGTTATGCGCAAAAGTGATGTTTGAGTATATGTAAAGAACCAAATCGCCTAACGAGAACGGGTGTCAACTAACCCACATTTGTCGTGCGGACAATCATCGTCTTAACTGTGGTCGAGTCTTTCTGCAATCACCGATAAAACCGACAAGAGGCGATGCAATGAGCAATCCAACCAAGGCAAGGAAAAGCGATAGCAGTGTCGATGCGTGGGCCATTCTGTTCCTGATCATTCTGGTCGTGGGCACAGCGGTGTTCTGGGTCAGTCATCAGTAAAACGACCCCTCCGGGCCCGCTGCCGACGATTGTCGGACAAAAAGCGGGATCAGGCGCTAATGGCCGGCGATTGAATGGCTATAATGCGCGGCCATTTTTCCCCGGGCCCGGATGTTTCATGTTCAAGTTTCTCCACATCAGTCTGCTTGTGCTGGGCCTGGCCTTTGGAGTCGGCGCGCGGGCAGAGTCTGTGCTGTTTCTGAATCCGGGTGCCACCGACGAAGCGTTCTGGGTCAGCTACTCGCAATTCATGCAGGCTGCCGCGCGAGACCTGGGTGTCGATCTGCGCATCCTCTATTCCCAGCGCCAGCCCGAAATGACCCTGGCCCAGGCCCGGGTAGCCCTGCAGGGCCCTGATCGCCCCGACTATCTGATGTTTGCCAACGAGCAATACATCGCGCCGCAGATCCTGCGCATGGCCAATCAGAGCGGGGTAAAGCTGTTTATCGTCAATGCCGCTCTGACCCCCAATCAGCAAGCACTGGTCGGGGACCGGGCCGATCGGATCGGCAGCCTCGTGCCCAATGACGAGGAGGGCGGTTACCTGTTGATGAAGGAGTTAATCCGCCTGCATCCACCGGTGGCCCCCGGCGCCAGCATTGAACTGCTGGCGTTCTCCGGCCTGAAGATCACGCCGTCGTCGCAGTTGCGCGAGCAAGGCATGCAGCGGGCGCTGGCCGAACATCCTGAAGTCCGTTTGCGGCAACTGGTCTACGGCGGCTGGACACAGCAGCGCGCTTACGAGCAGGCCCGGCAGTTGCTGGTTCGTTACCCCAAGGTGTCATTGGTGTGGGCGGCCAACGACGAAATGGCCTTCGGTGCGATGCGAGCGGTTTCCGAGATCGGGAAAGTGCCGGGCAAAGACGTGCTGTTCAGCGCGGTCAATACCTCGCCTGCGGCGTTGCAGGCCATGATCGACGGACGCTTGAGCGCCTTGCTCGGCGGTCATTTCACCCTGGGAGGCTGGGCGCTGGTAGAGGTGCACGATCATGCACAGGGAGTCGATCTGAGCGAGTACGGTGGCCGCGACCGACAGATTCCCTTGCTGCAACTGATCGACAAGGATCATGCCCGCCGAATGCTGGCCATGGGCACGTCGCCGGATTACGGCGTGCACTTTCACAAGATGTCGGCGAAGGGCCGCCCGGCCTCGTACCGCTATCCGTTCAACCTGCAGACCCTGATGCACTGAGGCGGTTCAGGCGCCCGCCAGATGCACCACCAGCTGCACGATGCCAAACAGCGTCAGGGCGAACACCGCCGTGAACGCAATGCCCAGGAAGATGAAATGGCTGGGCTTGCCATGGGTGAAGTCCCTTGCCCGGTTCTTGCCACTCTGCACGCCGAACGCCGCCGCCATGACGCTGTGCAGCATCTGCCAGAAGGTCGGTGGCTTGTTGTCGACTGGATCGTCCATAAATCCCTCGTCTGCCGTGTGTGTCAGACAAGCATAGCCAACCCATGAAAAAAGACCGCAGCCTGCGGGGCAGGCTGCGGTCTTTTGTTCGGGCTTTGGGTTAGTTGTCGTAACCCAGGTTCGGCGCCAGCCAGCGCTCGGTCAGGCTCAGTTCCTGGCCTTTGCGCGAGGTATAGCTCTGCACCTGATCCTTGTCGATCTTGCCCACGGCGAAGTATTGCGCCTGCGGATGGGCGAAGTACCAACCGCTTACCGCCGCCGCCGGGAACATTGCGTAGTGTTCGGTCAGGAACACACCGCTGCGGCCGGCGCGCATTTCCTGCGCCTCGGGGTCGAGCAGGGCGAACAGGGTGGCCTTCTCGGTGTGATCCGGGCAGGCCGGGTAGCCCGGAGCAGGACGGATGCCGGAATACTGCTCTTTGATCAGCGCTTCGTTGTCGAGCACTTCGTCCTTGGCATAACCCCAATGTTCTTTACGTACCTGCTGGTGCAGCCATTCGGCGCAGGCCTCGGCCAGACGGTCGGCCAAGGCCTTGACCATGATCGAGTTGTAATCGTCGCCAGCGTCCTGATAAGCCTTGGCCACTTCTTCGGCGCCGATCCCGGCGGTGGTGATGAAACCACCGACATAGTCGGTCACTTCGCTGTCCTTCGGCGCAACGAAGTCGGCCAGGGAGAAGTTTGGCTTGCCGTCGGTCTTGATGATCTGCTGGCGCAGGTGATGCAGGCGCGCCATTGGCTTGCCGTCATCGCCGTACAGCTCGATATCGTCATCGTGTACCTGATTGGCCGGCCAGAAGCCGAACACCGCACGGGCGCTGATCAGCTTCTCGTCGATCAGTTTGGTCAGCATTTCGCGAGCGTCCTTGTACAGCGAAGTCGCCGCTTCACCGACCACTTCGTCTTCGAGGATGCGCGGGAATTTGCCGGCCAGGTCCCAGGAGATAAAGAACGGTGTCCAGTCGATGTATTCGGCCAGAACGTTAAGATCGATGTTGTCCAGCACCCGGGTGCCGGTGAAGGTCGGTTTGACCGGAGTGTAGGAAGCCCAGTCGAACTGCGGTTTTTTCGCAATCGAGGCGGCGTAGCTCAGGCGTTCGGTACGGGCGCTGCGATTGGACGTGCGTTCACGCACGTCGATGTACTCTTCGCGGGTCTTCTCGACGAAGCCGGCCTTGAGTTCCTTGGACAGCAATTGCGTCGCCACGCCCACGGCACGGGAGGCATCGGTCACGTAGACCACCGCGTCGTTGCTGTACTTCGGTTCGATCTTCACCGCCGTGTGCGCCTTGGAGGTGGTCGCGCCGCCGATCATCAGCGGCAAGTGGAAGTCCTGGCGTTGCATCTCGCGGGCCACGTGGACCATTTCATCCAGCGACGGAGTGATCAGGCCGGACAGGCCGATGATGTCGCATTTCTCTTCGCGGGCCACCTGCAGGATCTTCTCCGCCGGCACCATCACGCCGAGGTCGACGATGTCATAGCCGTTGCAACCCAGCACCACGCCGACGATGTTCTTGCCGATGTCGTGCACGTCGCCTTTTACCGTGGCCATGAGGATTTTGCCCTTGGCTTCCGGCTTGTCGCCTTTTTCCAGTTCGATGAACGGGATCAGGTGGGCCACGGCCTGTTTCATCACGCGGGCGGATTTCACCACCTGCGGCAGGAACATTTTGCCGGCGCCGAACAAGTCACCGACGATGTTCATACCAGACATCAGCGGGCCTTCGATCACTTCGATCGGGCGAGCGAAGGACTGACGGGACTCTTCGGTGTCCTCGACGATGTGGGTGGTGATGCCTTTGACCAGTGCGTGCTCCAGACGCTTGTTGACGTCCCAGCTACGCCATTCTTCGGTCTCGGCTTCCTTGACGCTGCCGTCGCCCTTGTACTTGTCGGCGATGGCGAGGAGGGCGTCGGTGCCTTCCGGCGTGCGGTTGAGGATCACGTCCTCGACGGCGTCACGCAGTTCCTGCGGGATCTGGTCGTAGATTTCCAGCTGACCGGCGTTGACGATGCCCATGGTCAGGCCGGCGCGGATCGCGTACAGCAGGAACACCGAGTGAATCGCCTCGCGCACCGGGTTGTTGCCGCGGAACGAGAACGACACGTTGGACACTCCGCCGGAGCTCAGGGCATACGGCAGCTCGTCACGGATGTAGGCGCAGGCGTTGATGAAGTCCACAGCGTAGTTGTTGTGTTCTTCGATACCGGTGGCCACGGCGAAGATGTTCGGGTCGAAGATGATGTCTTCCGGCGGGAAGCCGACTTCGTTGACCAGAATGTCGTAGGAGCGTTTGCAGATTTCTTTTTTGCGCGCTTCGGTGTCGGCCTGGCCGGCTTCGTCAAACGCCATCACCACCACGGCAGCGCCGTAGCGTTTGCACAGTTTGGCGTGGTGGATGAACTGCTCGACGCCTTCTTTCATGCTGATCGAGTTGACGATGCCCTTGCCCTGAATGCACTTGAGGCCGGCTTCGATCACGTCCCATTTCGAGGAGTCGATCATGATCGGTACGCGGGAGATGTCCGGTTCACCGGCAATCAGATTGAGGAAGGTCACCATGGCCTTCTTCGAATCGAGCATCCCTTCGTCCATGTTGATGTCGATCACCTGGGCGCCGGCCTCGACCTGCTGCAGGGCGACTTCCAGGGCTTCGGTGTAGTTGTCTTCGCGGATCAGGCGGGCGAATTTGGCCGAGCCGGTGATGTTGGTCCGCTCGCCGACGTTGACGAACAGCGAGCTGCGATCGATGGTGAACGGCTCCAGACCCGACAGGCGGCAAGCCTTGGGAATGTCCGGAATCTGCCGTGGCGCGTAACCGGCGACGGCTTTGGCGATGGCTTCGATGTGGCCAGGGGTGGTGCCGCAGCAACCCCCGACGATGTTGAGGAAACCGCTCTGGGCGAATTCTTCGATGACCTTGGCGGTGTCCACCGGTAGCTCGTCGTACTCGCCGAATTCGTTCGGCAGGCCGGCGTTCGGGTGCGCCGAGACGTGGGTGCTGGCCTTGTCCGACAGCTCTTCCAGGTACGGACGCAGTTCACGGGCGCCGAGGGCGCAGTTCAGACCGACCGAAATCGGCTTGGCGTGGGCCACGGAGTTCCAGAATGCTTCGGTGGTCTGGCCCGACAGGGTACGGCCGGAGGCGTCGGTGATGGTGCCGGAAATCATGATCGGCAATTCGATGTGCAGCTCTTCGAACACGCCTTGCACGGCGAAGATCGCAGCCTTGGCGTTGAGGGTGTCGAAGATGGTTTCGATCAGGATCAGGTCGGCGCCGCCCTCGATCAGGCCTTTGGTGGCCTCGGTGTAGTTTTCCACCAGTTCATCGAAGGTGACGTTGCGGTAGCCCGGGTTGTTGACGTCCGGCGACAGCGAGCAGGTACGGCTGGTCGGGCCGAGGACGCCGGCGACGAAACGCGGCTTGTCCGGGTTCTCGGCGGTCTTGGCGTCGGCCACCTTGCGCGCCAGTCGTGCGCCTTCTACGTTGAGTTCGTAGGCCAGCTCTTCCATGCCGTAGTCGGCCATGGAAATGCGGGTGGCGTTGAAGGTGTTGGTTTCCAGGATGTCGGCGCCGGCGTCCAGATAGGCTTTCTCGATGCCGCCGATCACGTCGGGACGGGTAATGACCAGCAGGTCGTTGTTGCCCTTGACGTCGCTCGGCCAGTCGGCGAAGCGCTTGCCGCGATAATCCTGCTCTTCGAGCTTGTAGCTCTGGATCATCGTGCCCATGCCGCCATCGAGTATCAGGATGCGCTCTTTGAGGGCTTGCTTGAGAGCTTGAAGGCGGACGCTGCGATCGGACATTGGGACTACTCGAAAAAGACCATGACGAAGGAGCGGGATCATAACAAACCTGTGCGGATTTAGAGCATGTGGCGCTTTTGCATGAATATCGCTCATGTTGGCACGGGCGTCATAACGGTAGAATCGCGGCGTTTTTATTCAGGATCAGGATCAGGGATATGTCGTACCGCGTCGTCAGCATGGTGTTGCTGTTTTTGAGCTTTGGCGCGGCGGCGCAAAGTCCTGCGATCTCGCCTGCCATTTCTTACACCCGCGACATCCAGCCGATCTTCACCGAGAAGTGCGTGGCCTGCCATGCGTGCTACGACTCTGCCTGCCAATTGAACCTGGGCAGCGGTGAAGGCGCGGCCCGTGGCGCGAGCAAGATGCCGGTCTACGATGGCGAGCGCACCCAGGCAGCGCCGACCACGCGGCTGTTCTACGACGCTTTTGGCAAACGTGCCTGGCAGCAGAAAGACTTCTATTCGGTGCTCGACGCCCAGGGCAGTCAGGCGGCGCTGATGGCGCGCATGCTGGAGCTGGGGCACAAAACGCCGCTGACACCCAACGCCAAACTGCCGGAAGACATCGTCCTCGGCCTGCAACGGGAAAACATGTGCGCGATGCCCGCCGAGTTCGACGGCTATGCCGGTGCTCACCCGAAAGAGGGTATGCCGCTGGCGGTGACCGGCCTGACCGATCAGCAATACCAGACGTTGCAGCGCTGGCTGGCGTCCGGTGCGCCAATCGATGAGCAAGGCCTGGCGCCGAGCGCCAAGGAAGCGCTGCAGATCGTTCAATGGGAAAACCTGCTCAACCAGCCGGGTGCGCGGGAGAGTCTGGTCGGGCGCTGGCTGTTCGAACACTGGTTCCTGGCGCACATCTACTTCAAGGACGGCGAGCCGGGGCACTTTTTCCAGTGGGTGCGTTCGCGCACGCCGACCGGCCAGCCGATCGATCTGATTGCCACCCGCCGTCCCAATGATGATCCGGGCACCCAGGTGTATTACCGCCTGTGGCCGGTGCAGGGCGTGATCGTGCACAAGACCCACATCACCTATCCGCTGAGCGCGGCGAAGATGGCGCGGGTCAAAAGCCTGTTCTACAACGGCAACTGGCAGGTGCATGCGCTGCCGGGCTACGGGCCGCAGAGCCGGGCCAATCCGTTCGCCACCTTCGAGGCGATTCCGGCCCAGGCGCGGTATCAGTTCATGCTCGATAACGCCGAATACTTCGTGCGTACCTTCATCCGCGGCCCGGTGTGCCGTGGGCAGATCGCGACCGACGTGATCCGCGACAACTTCTGGGCGCTGTTCCAGGCGCCGGAACATGACCTGTACATCACCGACCCGAACTATCGCGGCCAGGCCACGCCGTTGCTGGCCATGCCGGGGCAGAACGACGATGTCGGCAGTGTCCTGAGCCTGTGGCACGACTACCGCAACAAGCGCAACAAGTACGAAGCCCTGCGCCGTGACAGCTACGCCGACCAACCGGCACCGAGCTGGTCGACCCTGTGGGCGGGCAACGACAATGCGCTGCTGAGTATCTTCCGCCACTTCGACAGCGCCTCGGTGACCAAAGGCCTGATCGGTGAAGTGCCACAGACCATGTGGCTGTTCGACTATCCGTTGCTGGAACGCACCTATTACCAGCTGGCAGTCAATTTCGATGTGTTCGGCAACGTTTCCCATCAGGCGCAGACCCGGCTGTACTTCGACTTGATCCGCAACGGCGCCGAACAGAACTTCCTGCGCCTGATGCCGGCCGACTCCCGCGAGGATTACCTCGACGATTGGTACCAGAGCAGCGGCCAGTTCAAGATGTGGCTGGATTACGAGTCCATCGACGACGACAAGCCGACCGCGCTGAAACTCGACGAAAAGGACCCGAAACACGACTTCGCCATGCAGTTGCTCGCTCGCTACGGCGACCTCAACGCACGGCCCGATCCGATCAACCGCTGCGTGGACGCCTACTGCTCGCGGCCGAACATCGACCCGGCGCTGCAAAATGCCGAACAGGCCCTGAGCCGCCTGACGGCGCGTCCTGCGGCGGGGCTGAAGGTGATTGATCAATTGCCGGAAGCGACCATGCTGCGCATCGAAACCCGCAGCGGCAAACGCGAGGTCTACAGCCTGCTGCGCAACCGCGCCCATAGCAACGTGGCGTTCCTGCTCGGAGAGTCACTGCGCTATCAGCCGGGGCTCGATACTCTGACCATTTATCCGGGCGTGCTCAGCAGCTACCCGAATTTCATGTTCAACATCCCGGCGGACCAGGTGCCGGCGTTTGTCGATGCCATGGAAAGCGCCAGGGATGCGCCGCAGTTCGAGAAGATCGTCGAACGCTGGGGCATCCGCCGCAGCCATCCGCAGTTCTGGTTTTATTTCCATGATCTGAGCCAGTACATCCACGAAACCGACCCGGTCGAAGAGGGCGTGCTGGACATGAACCGGTACGAGAATCTTTGATCGTTTGAACGATGGCCGCTGTCCCAATCCTGTGGAGTACGGGATCGGGAGCGCCATCGATGTTGATTTCAGTGCAGGCCTTGCGAGCGCTCGCCGCGTGGACGGTGGTCTGCCATCACTTCATGCAGATTTTCTTCGACTTCGAGGCGCGCGGGCCGATAGGGCAGTTGTTCATCGACAAGGGCGCGGTGGGCGTCGATATCTTTTTCGTGATCAGTGGACTGGTGATTTTCCTGTCCACCGAAGGCAAGGCGCTGCCGCCGGCTCGGTTTCTGCTGTATCGGCTGTTTCGGATTGTTCCGGCGTATTGGCTCTACACCGTGCTGATGGCGTTGCTGGTGGTGTTTGCCCGGCCGCTGCTGCCGGATCAGACGGTGGACTGGCGTCATTTGCTGCTGTCGTTGCTGTTTATCCCGACGGAAAACCCCGGCGGCTACGGGATCTACCCGACCCTAAATGTCGGCTGGACGCTGAACTACGAAATGCTGTTCTACGTGCTGTTCGCCTGGGCGCTGCTGTTTCGGCTGCAAGTGCGCCTGCTGGTGGTCGCGGCGCTGTTGTTTGCGGTGTGCCAGGCCTGGACCGGGTTTGGCTGGGTCAGCGAGTTTTATCGCTCGGACATCGTTTACGAATTCCTGCTAGGGATCGGCATCGGCATGCTCTATCGTCGTGGCTGGATCGGGCCAGCGCTCTGGCTGCCGTTGCTGGGGATCGGTGTGGCGTTGCTGGCGATCTATCACCTGCCGCCAGAACCCCGATTGCTGAATTGGGGCGTACCCAGCGCGGTGCTGGTCATGGGATGCATGGCGCTGGAGCGTTATGTCGAACGCAGCAGGCTGCTCAAGCTGCTGGGCGACTGTTCGTACTCGGTGTATCTGATGCACGTGCTGGTGCTGTCGGCCGGCGCTTATCTGGCCCGACGCTACGGGATCAACCCGTATTCGATGTTTATTGTCTGTGCGCTGGCCATCGGTATCGGTTCGTGGCTGAGTTACGAATGGATAGAAAAACGCAGCTATCAGTGGCTTAAAGCGCGGATTGACGGCGAACCTGGCGCTTAGCCGATTTGCGAACTATTCCTACGTAAATACTAGGACTTTGTGCCGCGCGCCGATTGGCGTAAACTCCGCCCAAGCCTGCGAGGAGTTTCCATGACCGCTATTACCATTACCGACGCCGCCCATGATTACCTGGCCGATCTGCTGTCCAAGCAGAACACCCCGGGCATCGGCATCCGCGTCTTCATCACCCAGCCTGGCACCCAGTACGCCGAAACCTGCATTGCCTACTGCAAGCCGGGGGAAGAAAAACCTGAAGACACCGCACTGGGGCTGAAAAGCTTCACTGCCTATATCGACTCGTTCAGCGAAGCGTTCCTCGACGATGCTGTCGTCGACTACGCCACCGACCGCATGGGCGGCCAGCTGACCATCAAGGCGCCTAACGCCAAAGTCCCGATGGTCAACGCCGACAGCCCGATCAACGAGCGCATCAACTATTACCTGCAAACCGAAATCAACCCGGGGCTGGCCAGCCACGGCGGTCAGGTCAGCCTGATCGATGTGGTTGAAGACGGCATTGCCGTGTTGCAGTTCGGCGGCGGCTGCCAGGGCTGCGGCCAGGCGGACGTGACCCTGAAGGAAGGCATCGAGCGCACCTTGCTCGAGCGCATTCCGGAACTCAAGGGCGTTCGCGACGTGACCGACCACACGCAGAAAGAAAACGCCTACTACTAAGGCGTTCGCTGCGGCAAAAAAAACGGCGCCCCGTGAGCGCCGTTTTTTTATGTCAGAGATTCAGCGCCCATATTGCGAGCAGGCCGTCATGGGCGGTAAAGATGTGCATGCCCCGCGCGATACAGCGACGACTCACTGAAATGATCGCTGCCCAACACCCGCCCGACCAGAATCAACGCCGTACGCCGAAAGCCCTTGGCGGCCACCTTCGCGGCAATATCCTCCAGCGTCCCCGTCACCCAGTCCTGATCCGGCCACGTCGCCCGGTGGATCACTGCAATCGGGCAATCCGCGCCGTAATGCGGCAGCAGCTCGGCGAGGATCTTCTCCAGATGATTGACCCCCAGATGAATCGCCATGGTCGCCCCGTGCTGCGCCAGGTTGCCCAGTTCTTCCCCGACAGGCATCGCAGTCTTGTCTGCGTAACGGGTCAGGATCACGCTTTGCGAGATGTCCGGCAATGTGAGTTCGGCGCCCAGTAGCGCGGCGCAGGCGGCGGTCGCAGTGACACCGGGTATGATTTCGAACGGGATTTGCAGCTCGCGCAGATAGCGAATCTGCTCGCCGATGGCGCCATACAGGCTCGGATCGCCCGAATGCACCCGCGCCACATCCTGACCCTTGGCGTGGGCGGTCTTGATCAGGTCGATGATCTGTTCCAGATGCAATTCGGCGCTGTTGACCACGGTTTCTGCCGAATGACCTTCCAGCACCGCCGCCGGCACCAGCGAACCTGCATAGATGATCACCGGGCAGCTGCGGATCAGCCGCTGGCCTTTGACAGTGATCAATTCCGGGTCGCCGGGGCCGGCGCCGATGAAGTAAACGGTCATCGTTGGATCCTGTGAAAGTAGGGCGGGTCGAGGCTTCAAGAGCACTTCAGATGAACAATGCTCATGATCGAAAGCGGGGATTATCGGGAATTTACGCCGCGCCGGCCAACGCCAGGGTTGCCTGAGCGTACTTTTGCCGGGAAATCAGCAGTTTTGCCGGGGCTTGAATCAGCTGTTCGGCGAGCGCCAGTGCAGCGCTTTCCGCCACCCCGTAGCAACCGGTGCGTTCGAAGGCGATCTGTGAATGGTGACTCAGTCGTTGCTGATAACTGGCCAGTTCCTCGCTGCTGAAATACAGCAACGGCAGTGCCAGTTGTGCCGCCAGTTCCTGCAGGCCGGGTTCGTCGCGTTTCAGGTCGATGCTGGCCAAAGCCCTGACCGCTTCGAGTTCGATGCGATGCGCCTGCAAGGCCTGGTCGAGCAAGGCGCGCAGCGTACTGGCCGGGCAGCCGCGCTGGCAGCCCAGGCCGACCACGAAGGTCGGCGCTGCGCTGTCATCGGTCATGCGTGGTATTGACCATCGCTTTTGCGGCGGAACAACCAGGCGCTGATCAGGCCCAGGGCCAACCAGAACGCCACGTTGGTCAACTGCGAAGCGATTTTGAACTGAGCTTCCAGTGCTTCCGGCGCGAGCATCGAGTGCACTTCCGGTTGCGGTGCGCCGATTACATGCGGCACGGCAAGGATCGCCACGCCGAGGATCTTCAGCAGCCAGTTGCCGCCGAACGCGATCAGCGCCAGGCCGACAGCGGTCGACGCGGCGGTGCCGATCCACCACATCTGGCGCGATGCCAGGTCAGCGGCGGCAGTACCCGGCAGTTCAGGGGGCAGGCCCATGGTCGGAGCGAGCACAAAAGTCGCGTAACCGGCCAGACCCCAGAGCAGGCCTTGCGAAGTTTTGGTCGGCGCACGCAGGGTATACAGGCCCGCCAGCATCAGGGCGAAACCTACGGCTACCACCAGGTTGCCGCCCGTGGTGGAGACCACGCGCTGCCAGCCGTTTTCCGGTTCCCAGGCTTCGGCATCATGGGTGTGGGCGGCGGTACCTGCGGCGTGTTCGTGAACTTCGGCCACCGGCTCGGCCTTCTCGTAGGTTTCGGCCTGAAGAATCAGCGGCGACACCCAGAAGCTTTGCAGCAACGTCAGGAGCAGGGCAGCCAGAAGGCCGGTGAAACCTGCGGTCTGCGCAATACGCTTGATCATGTCGTCAGGTCTCAGTGGCACGGGAACGCGGCGCTGTGGCGGGTATCGTGCGCAGCGTTGTGCACCGCTTCGATGTGCGAGAAACCGGCGAAGTAGACCAGGCTGGCGCCCAGGATCGAAGCGAAGATCGCAGCGGTCAGGCGTTGGCTCAGGGTGGTGGTGCTGGAGATTTTGTCCGTGTTGCTGCCGGTGCTGCTGATGATCGACATGGCGCTTCCCTCTGGAGTGTCAGCGGGTGAATGGAGCGCATGAAAACCCCTGCGAGCGGGCACGCAGAGGTTCGAACAGCGCCCGCCCACCGCGGGTTTGTTATGTTCAGTGACGCAGAATGCGCACTGTGTGTTGCGGGCCGGTCTCCGGGCTCGCGAGGGGTGGCTGTCTGCCGACCTGCAAGCGTCACCTTCCCATGCCCGTGGGCACAGTGGATCTGACGCTCTCTCGCTTACCGTTGCGGGGGCAGCACCGGACTGACATGGCTTTAGAGTAAAGCACATGATTCACCGGTTTCCCGTTTCACCCTTTGCAGGGCACCCGTAACAAGTTGTGTAGGAGACCATGGGCTGGGGTTTTTAGTCAATTGAATGGGGTGAGGTCTGTTTGGATAGGGGGGGCATATCCGTTGCTTCGGGAGCTGCCGCTGGCGGTTTCGCTCTTACAGCGAGTCACTTTTGGGGCGTTTGCCAAAAGTGACCCGCCGTAAGGGCGGAACCCTAAGTGGCCATAACCGCAGCAACGGATATGCCCCCAATCCAAACATTGACCGGTCAACACACGATGCGTAGCCTTGCGCTTTCGAGGTTCTTCGGCCCAGGCCGAAGCTAAGAAGGGAACGCGGTCCAAGCCGCGGCTGCCCCCGCAACTGTGAACGGTGCTGTTCGCTGCCACGCCACTGCCAGCTCAATCCAGAGCCAGCGGGAAGGCGCAGCGAATACCGGGCCAAGGCCCGAACACCGTCAGCCAGGAGACCTGCCTCGTCACAGATTCTCACTTTCAACCGGGCGGGGTGATCCGGTGGCGAACTCTCCAGGCACGCACTTGCGTTGCCGGTCTCGTCCCGTATGCCCGCCACCTTGCCAAAGGGCATCCGATGAAAACACTGGCCAAACTCCCCGTCACCATCGTCACCGGTTTCCTCGGCTCGGGTAAAACCACCTTGCTGCGGCACATGCTCGACAACGCTCAGGGCCGCCGCATCGCGGTGATCGTCAACGAGTTTGGCGAGCTGGGCATCGACGGTGAAATCCTCAAGCAGTGCACCATCGGCTGCACCGAAGAAGAAGCCACCGGTCGCGTCTACGAACTGGCCAACGGCTGCCTGTGCTGCACCGTTCAGGAAGAGTTCTTCCCGGTGATGCGCGAACTGGTGGCCCGTCGCGGCGACCTCGACCACATCCTGATCGAAACCTCGGGCCTGGCCCTGCCGAAACCACTGGTGCAAGCCTTCCAGTGGCCGGAAATCCGCAGCGCCTGCACCGTGGACGCGGTGATCACCGTGGTCGACAGCCCGGCCGTGGCCGCCGGCACTTTCGCCGCGTTCCCGGACCAGGTCGATGCCCAGCGCAAACTCGATCCGAACCTGGACCACGAATCGCCGCTGCACGAACTGTTCGCGGACCAACTGGCCAGCGCCGACCTGGTGATCCTCAACAAGGCCGACCAGACCAGCCCTGAAGATCTCGCTCGCGTACGCCTGGAAGTCGCCGAAGAGCTGCCACCAGCGGTAAAAATCATCGAAGCCAGCAATGGTCGCCTGCCGCTGGACGTGTTGATCGGCCTCGGTGCCGGTTCCGAAGAACACATCGACAGCCGCCACAGCCATCACGATCACCACCACGGTGAAGGCGATGACGATCATGATGACCACGATCACGACGCCTTCGACTCGATCTCCATTGAACTGCCGCAAGCCGAAGAAAGCCTGCTGCTCGTTGCGTTGACGCAACTGGTGGTTCAGCACGGCATCCTGCGGGTCAAAGGTTTCGCGGCGATCCCGAACAAGCCGATGCGCCTGCTGATCCAGGGCGTGGGCACGCGTTTCGACAAGCACTTCGACCGTCAGTGGGGTGCCGATGAAGCGCGTATCACCCGTCTGGTATTGATCGGCCAGGAACTGGACGCTGCCCAGCTCGAAGCGCAACTGCGCGCCGCGCTCAGCGTTTAAGCCATGCACCTGCTCAGGACCCAGCCCGGCGGTTTCGTGTCGGATGACAACATTGCCGACCTTGGACAAACCCCCGCCGAGCTGGTGATCCTGTGCAGCGGCGACTCCAGCCTCGCGCTGCTCGCGGAAGCGGCGGAGCAACTGCCCGACGATTACCCGAGCGTGCGGCTGGCCAACCCGATGCAGGTGCAGAATCATGCGTCGGTCGATCTGTACGTCGATGAAGTGCTGCGCCACGCCAAGGTCATCCTGATTTCGCTGCACGGCGGCATCGCGTATTGGCGTTATGGCGTCGAGCGGCTGGTCGAGTTGTCCGAGCGTGGCGTGCAGGTGATTCTGGTGCCGGGCGATGATCGTCCCGACCCGGAGCTCAGCGACTTGAGCACCGTGGGCGCCGAGGATCGCGACCGGCTCTGGCAGTTTCTGCGTCAGGGCGGCATGGGCAATGCGCTGGATTTCTTCCGCTGTCTGGCCAACCGCTGGCTGGCGCGGGATTACGTGTGGGGCGAGCCGCAAACCCTGCCGCGCACGGCGATTTACCACCCGAACAAAAACACCGCCGCACTGAGCGACTGGCAAGCCGATTGGCTGCCCGGTCAACCGGTGGCGGCGGTGTTGTTTTATCGCTCGCATTTGCAAGCGGCGAATACGGCGTTTATCGACGTGTTCTGCCAACGGTTGCAGGCTGCCGGACTCAATCCGCTGCCGATGGCCGTGGCCAGTCTGAAAGAGCCCGGCTGCCTGTCGGTGGTCGAGGACTGGCTGGATGAAGTCGAGGTCGCGGTGATTCTGAACACCACCGGTTTCGCCCAGTCCAGCCCGGAAGCGCCGCATCTGCGGCCGTTCCGTCGCAACATCCCGGTGATCCAGGCGATCTGCGCTCAGGACAACGAGCCCGGCTGGCGCGACAGCGAGCAGGGGCTTGGCCCTCGTGATCTAGCGATGCACATCGCACTGCCGGAGCTGGACGGCCGGATCATCAGTCGGCCGATCAGCTTCAAGGATCTGGCCTGGCGCAGCGAGCGCAGTCAGTCCGATGTGGTCTGCTATCGGGCGCAGCCGGAGCGCATGGATTTTGTGGCCGAACTGGCGCGACGCTGGGTCGATCTGGCGCGGGTGCCGAACGTTGAAAAGCGCATCGCCTTGATCCTCGCCAACTACCCGACCCGGGACGGGCGCATCGGTAACGGCGTCGGCCTCGACACGCCGGCCGCCGCGCTGAATATCCTGCGGGCGTTGCAGGCTGAGGGTTATCCGCTGCCGGCCGAATTGCCGGACAGCGGCACCGAGCTGATCCAACAACTGCTCGGCGGCGTCAGCAACGACCTCGACACCCTCGATCAGCGTCCGTGTCAGCAAAGCCTGGCGATGGACGATTACCTGACGATGTTCAACGCGCTGCCCGAAGCCAATCGTACGGCGGTGCTGGAGCGTTGGGGGGCGCCGCAAAACGATCCGATGTGCCGTGACGGGCGGATGATGATCGCCGGCCTGCGGTTTGGCCTGACCTTCGTCGGCATTCAGCCGGCGCGGGGTTATCAGGTCGATCCGAGCGCGGTGTATCACGATCCGGACCTGGTGCCGCCGCACGCGTACGTCGCGTTCTATTTCTGGCTGCGCCAGACCTACGGCGCCCACGGCGTGATCCACGTCGGCAAGCACGGCAACCTCGAATGGCTGCCGGGCAAAGGGGTGGGTCTGTCGGAGAATTGCTGGCCGGATGCATTGCTCGGGCCGCTGCCGAACGTCTATCCGTTTATCGTCAACGATCCGGGCGAGGGCGCCCAGGCCAAGCGTCGCACACAGGCAGTGATCATCGACCACTTGATGCCGCCGCTGACCCGTGCCGAAACCTACGGCCCATTGCGCAATCTTGAACTGCTCGCCGACGAGTATTACGAAGCGCAATTGCTCGATCCGCGCCGCGCCCGTGAATTGCAGCGCGACATCCTGCAACTGGTGCGGGATACGCAGATCGATCGCGAACTGCAACTCGACGAAGGCCTCGACAGCGATGCCGATGCGGCGATCTGGCTGCCGCGTCTGGACACTTATCTGTGTGATCTGAAGGAATCGCAGATCCGCGATGGTCTGCACATTTTTGGCGAGTCGCCGAGCGGGCGTTTGCGCATCGACACCTTGCTGGCGCTGCTGCGGATTCCGCGTGGTGATGGCAAGGGTGCGCAATCGAGTCTGTTGCGGGCGCTGGCCAAGGCGTTTCAGTTGGGGTTCGATCCACTGGATTGCACTTTGGCCGAGCCCTGGACTGGCCCGCGTCCCGAAGAGCTGCAGACGGTTAGCGGAGAATTGTGGCGCACCGCAGGGGATACCCGCGAGCGCCTTGAACTGTTCGCCACCCAGATGATCTCCCAGTCACTGCCATCCCCCTGTGGGAGCGAGCCTGCTCGCGATAGCGGTGTGTCATTCAAAACGGAATGGTCTGATCTGACGCCATCGCGAGCAGGCTCGCTCCCACAGGAGCCGCGCTGGGTTGAAGTCGGTGCAATCCTCGACAACCTGCGCGAAGTGATCGCCCCACGCCTGGACGCCTGCGGCCCGGCCGAAATGCGCGGTCTGCTCGACGCTCTGAGCGGTCGATTTGTCCCGGCAGGCCCAAGCGGTGCACCGAGTCGCGGTCGCCTCGATGTATTGCCCACCGGGCGCAATTTCTATTCGGTGGACGTGCGCAACCTGCCGACCACCACTGCGTGGCGGATCGGTTTCCAGTCCGCCACGCTGATTCTCGAGCGACACCTCCAGGATCACGGCGATCACTTGCGCCAGCTCGGCCTGTCGGTCTGGGGCACCGCGACCATGCGCACCGGCGGTGACGACATCGCCCAGGCCATGGCACTGATGGGTGTGCGTCCGGTTTGGGCGACGGGCAGTCAGCGCGTCGATGATTTCGAGATTCTGCCGCTGAGCCTGCTCGACCGGCCTCGGGTCGATGTCACGTTGCGGGTCTCCGGTTTTTTCCGCGATGCGTTCGCCAACCTGATTCGTCTGTTCGACGCCGCCGTGCAAGCCGTGGCGGAACTGGACGAGCCAAACGATCTCAACCCGTTGGCCGCCAAAGTGCGTGCCGAACGCGAGGCGTTGCGCCAGTCCGGGCTGGATGAAGAAGCGGCGCGGCGTCAGGCCGGCTGGCGGATCTTCGGCGCCAAACCCGGCGCTTATGGCGCGGGCGTGCAGGGCGCCATTGACGGTCGTCTGTGGCAGACCCGTGAGGATCTGGCCGAGGTCTACCTGAACTGGGGCGCCTACGCTTACGGTGGTTCCGACGAAGGCACCGCTGCCCGCGAGCAGTTCGTCCAGCGCCTGAGCCAGGTGCAGGCCGTGCTGCAAAACCAGGACAACCGCGAGCATGACTTGCTCGATTCCAACGATTACTACCAGTTCCAGGGCGGCATGCTGGCTGCCGTGGAAAGCCTGCGTGGTGAAGCAGCGGCCAGTTACCACGGCGATCACAGTCAGCCGGATTTGCCGAAGATCCGCACCTTGAAAGAAGAGCTGAACCGGGTGATCCGCTCCCGGGCGGCGAATCCGAAATGGATCGACGGCGTCAAACGCCACGGCTATAAAGGCGCGTTCGAACTGGCGGCGACGGTCGATAACCTGTTTGCCTTCGATGCCACCACCCAACTGATCGACGATCATCAGTACGCATTGCTGGCCGACGCCTATCTACTGGACCCGGCGACCCGGGAGTTCGTGCGCGAGCATAATCCCCACGCGCTGCGCGACATGACCGAGCGCATGCTCGAAGCGCAGCAGCGCGGGATGTGGCAGGAACCGGGTGCTTACAAAGACGCGCTCGAGAACCTGCTGCTGGATATAGAAGAAGAGAGCTGAACATGACCGACATTCCACATTTCCCGCTCTCCGCCGTGGTCGGCGCCGATGATCTGAAACTGGCGCTGTACCTGACCGCCATCGACCCGAAGATCGGCGGCGTGCTGATCGAAGGTCCGCGTGGCATGGCCAAGTCGACCCTGGCCCGGGGGCTGGCGGATCTGCTGGCCAGCGGTCAGTTCGTCACCTTGCCATTGGGCGCGACTGAAGAGCGGCTGGTCGGCACGCTGGATCTGGATGCGGCATTGAGCGACGGCCGCGCGCAGTTTTCTCCCGGCGTACTGGCCAAGGCTGACGGCGGTGTGCTCTATGTCGATGAAGTGAACCTGCTGCCGGATCATCTGGTGGACCTGCTGCTCGATGTAGCCGCCAGCGGCACCAACCTGATCGAGCGCGACGGCATTTCCCATCGGCATTCGGCGAAGTTCGTACTGATCGGCACGATGAACCCGGAAGAGGGTGAGTTGCGCCCGCAACTGCTCGATCGCTTTGGGTTGAACGTTGCTCTGAGCGGACACACGGCGCCAGTCGAGCGCGGGCAGATCATTCGCCGTCGGCTGGATTTCGATAGCGATCCGCAGGCCTTTTGCGGTCATTGGGAAACCGAGCAGCAAGCCCTGCGCGAGCGCTGTGAAAACGCCCGCAATGCCTTGGCGAATATTCCTCTCGACGATGAAGCGTTGGCACAGATTACCGAGCGTTGCTTTGCTGCCGGTGTCGATGGCCTGCGTGCCGATCTGGTCTGGCTGCGTGCCGCGCGGGCTCATGCGGCGTGGCGTGGTGCCGAAGCGATCGCCGAGCAGGACATCGATGCGGTCGCCGAATTTGCACTGCGTCATCGTCGCCGCGAACAGTCCTCATCCCATGCGCAGTCTACAGCGCAATCGCCGTCCGGCTCCCAGGCCGAGCCGAGTGCAGGGCAGGGGCAATGGGGTGAAATGCCGGCGCCGGCCCTGGCCACCGGCGCGCGCCGCGAAGTCCCTGTCTGGCCAAAAAAGCCTTAGGCATTCGCCCCCGATCCGACGCGGGGGCGAATGCCAGACCCCGCGCCGGACGCCTGGACAATGGTCGGCAAGGCAAGCGACACGCGGCCCGCAGCGGTTCGGTCAACTGGCCGGGCACCTTGCTCAATGGCCGCCCGAAAGTGCGCGCGGACCTGCTGTTTCAACTGCGCACCCGCACACCCCATGAACTGTGGCTGGTGATCGTCGATGCCTCCGCCTCTACCCGTCGTCATCAAGCGTTGAGCGATGCCAAGGGCGTGCTCGCGCAATTGTTCGACGATGCTTACCGGCAACGGGCGCGGCTCGCCTTGCTGACTGCCAGTGGCGCAGCGCCGAAATGGCAGGTGCAGGGTTTGAAAGCTTCCAGCGGATTGCGAACGTGGCTCGATGATTTGGGCGCGGGAGGCGGCACGCCATTGCTGGCGGCGCTGAACGAGGCCGAACACTGGCTGACGGTGCGCCGCAAACGATTCCCCGCCGAACAACAGCGCCTGCTGGTGCTCACCGATGGTCGTTTGAAAGAATGCTCGGGATTGCCGGTGCTGGCCTGTCCGGGCCTGTTGATCGATATCGAGCGCGGGCCGATCCGGTTGGGCCGGGCCAGACAGTTGGCGACCGCACTGGACGCGGATTACAGGCATATCGACGATTTATTGTCTGTCTGATGTCTATGCTGCATCCAGCCCACATCACAAGGAGTGAATCATGCGCGTACTGGTTGCCAATCCTCAGGACGATTTTCGCGTAAAGGCTTACGCCGGCACCAACGGCGTGCTGCTGGCCATGGACCTCGCCGAACCCCGTCGCAAAGGCCTGCTGGGGTTTGCCATCGAGAAGCAGCAGGGCGACAAACCGTGGCAGTTCCTGTTCAACAGCCTGACCTTTCCCGGCAAGGCTCACACCTTCCCGCAGTTTCACGCCACGCCCAGTGATATTGCACCGCTGCAGAAATTTCGCTGGGCCGATTACGCGGTCAATCCCGGTACAACGATGCATTACCGCGTACATCTGGCCTATGGCACGGCCGATGCGCCGGCGCTGGGGGAATCGCTGGAGCTGAGCATTACCTCTGACGATGGTCACCCGGCCAGTCAAAGCGTGATCTTCAATCGCGCCGTGGCTGCAAGCCAGGCGTTCCAGCGCAAGTTTCCGGATCTCGACGCGCAGATCAGCGCCGACAAGAACATGCCCATCGAAGCCTGGCCTGATGCGGCACGGCAATGGCTGGAGAACGGCCTGCTCGGACGCTTGCAGGGGTTCATCGAACGTGCGCCCGATGGCGAATGGGCGCTGGACATCGCGATCTACGAGTATCAGTTGCAAGCCATCATCGATACGGTGAACGCGGCCTTTGATCGCGGTGTGCAGGTACGGGTGCTGTATCACGCCAGGCCCGGTGACGAAGACACCACGATGAACGAGGCCAGCCTCGCCAAGTTGCCGGAAACCAGCAAGCGCGGGCGGGTGACCCACGATATTTTCCATGACAAGTTCATCGTCCTCAGCCGTATCGCTGGCGGTGAGCGGCAGCCCCAGGCCGTGCTGTGCGGCAGTACCAATTTCACGGCCAACGGTGTGTATCGTCAGGCCAACGTGGTGCATGTGCTGGACGACGCGGTCATCGCGGCCAGCTACCTGCAGACCTTCGAGCAGGTCTGGGCCACGCCGGCGGACGTTGGCGCCACCCGCGACTGGATCACTCAGCACAACCCGATGAACCCGGCGCAACCGCTGTTTGCCGGGTTCTCGCCGCGCAGTGGTGGCGCCGATCTGCGCGAGTTCGTCGACATCATCAATGCGGCGAAGAAGGACGTGCTGTTCGTCACCGCGTTCACCTTGCCCGACACCATTCTCAACGCGCTGCTCGGTCAGCCCCATGACGACATCCTGCGTTACGGCCTGCAGAACACCGCCAGTCGCATCACCGGATTCCACGCCGACCGCACGGCCGAGTTCGCCGCGACCGCGCTGCTCAACACCGGGCTGGAAGGCTGGCTGAAAGAGAACATGAAAGGCCAGAAGGGCAACCTGCTGGTGCACACCAAAGCCATCGTCACCGACTTCACCAGTGACAGCCCAACGATTATCAGCGGCAGTCACAACCTCAGCGCGGCGGCCAGCAACGGAAACGACGAGAACTTCCTGATCATCCGCGGCGACACCGAACTGGCGGACCGCTATGGTCTGGAACTGTTGCGCTTCTACGAGCATTACCGCTTCCGCTACTTCGCGAAGAAACTGGCGCTGAAGCAGGTGCAGCCGCTGGCGGCGGATGACAGCTGGACCAACGACTACTACGTCGAAGGGGATTTGCGCCAGCTGTCTCGCCTGCGGTTTGCCGGGCGCTAGAGCTTAAGCATCCATCGCCTGACGGTACTGCCGGGTGCGGCGACTGAGGTACAAGCGGTCGCGGATCAGCGCCCAGAGTGCCGAAACTTCGGGGTGCGGCTTACGCCCCCGGCTCAGGCGCGCCATCTGGAAACGCACCACGGCCATGTTCGCCAGCGCGGCCAGCGGTTTGCGTTTCCAGCGGATCGGCGGCAGTTGCGGTTCGCTGTGGCGGCCTTCGCGCCAGTGTCTGACCAGGCTCGGTTCGATGGCCAGCGCGGTGGCGATGCCGGCCATGTCGATGCCGCTGTCGAGTACCTGTTCGACGATGGGCAGGCGCCGGATGCCGCCGGTGACCATCACCGGCATGCGGGCCACGCTGGCCAGTTCGCTGGCCATTTCCAGAAAGAATGCCTCACGGGCCAGGGTGCGTCCGTCACGGGCTTCGCCCTGCATGGCAGGGGCTTCGTAGCTGCCGCCGGACAGTTCCAGCAGGTCGATCGGCTGTTCGTTGAGCCATTCGATCACCTGACGTGCGTCGTCCGTGTCGAAACCGCCGCGCTGGAAGTCCGCGGAATTGAGTTTCACCGCCACGCAGAACTGTGGTGAAACGGCCTGACGCACAGCCTCGATCACCGACAGCAGCAGGCGCGCACGGTTTTCCAGCGAACCGCCCCAGCGGTCGGTACGGCGATTGGTCAGCGGCGACAGAAACTGGCTGAGCAGATAGCCGTGAGCCGCGTGGATCTGGATGCCGGTGAATCCGGCTTTCTCGGCAAGCGCGGCACTCCTGGCGAAACGTTGAATGACATCTTCGATGTCGTCCTCGGTCATCGGTTTGGGCTCGGCGAACAGTTTCGAGAACGAACCCATTTCCAGCGCCACTGCCGACGGCGCCAGCGCTTGCTGGCCCATATTGGCGAAGGTCTGGCGGCCGGGGTGGTTGAGCTGCACCCAGACCTGCGCGCCGCCACTGCGGGCGATTTCCGCCCATTGGCGGAAACGGTCCAGATGCCGCTCATCTTCCAGCACCACGCCACCAGGGCCGGTCATGGCGCGGCGGTCGATCATGACGTTGCCGGTCAGCAGCAACCCGGCGCCGCCGTCGGCCCAGGCCTGATACAAGCGGAACAATTCGCGGGACGGTGCCTGGTCACGATCCGCGAGGTTTTCTTCCATGGCGGCTTTGGCGATACGGTTGCCGACGGTCTGACCGTTGGGCAGTTTCAAAATCTGGAAGGGCGACATTGCTTGACTCCTCATCAGTGATGGAGAGAGGCTAAGCTTAAAGTTAACTTTAATGTCAAGCAGGCAATTCGAGGCTGAAATGAAAATTGGTGAACTGGCGCAACAGAGCGGGCTGAGCGCTTCAAGCATTCGCTTCTACGAGGCTCAGGGCCTGATTCCCAAAGTGGAACGGCTGGGTAATGGTTATCGGCGCTACCCGCCGCAAGTGCTGCAAACCCTGAACATTATCCGCAGTGCCCAGCAGGCCGGGTTTTCTCTGGAAGAACTCAAACAGTTGCTGCCAGCCGCCGGCACCGGTGAATTCAAGCATGAAGAACTGGTGGAAGGCCTGACGCGCAAGGTCGAGCAGATCGAAGTCATGCAACAGCATCTGGCCCAAAGCAAGGCGCGGTTGCTGGAGGTGATCGACAGCATTCAATCCAAGCCCGAAGGCATGAGTTGCGGCGCGAATGCCGAACGGGTCCTGGCCTCGATTTACCCGGAATCCTGACGCAGCGGCGAAGGCGTACAGATTTTGAAATGATTTCCAGCTGTAGGAAAAGTCATCTGAGCCTGTACGCTTCAAGGCCTTTTTTCATTCAGGATTTGCATGAACACCCTCTCGGAGCCTCCCAGTTCTACTCAAAGAACCACGTTCCCCTCGCGCCATGGCGCGGTCTTGACGCACTCGCAGCATCCGGTTTTCCGACTCCCGACTATCGTTGATGGCGCAGCCTTCGAGCTTTCGCGCCGCACTTTGCCGTGCCCGGCAGCCTGAAATCACTGAAGAGAGATAGAGACAGAATATGGAATGGTTAGCGGATCCCACGGCATGGCTGGGCTTGTTGACACTGATCGTGCTGGAACTGGTACTGGGTATCGACAACCTGGTGTTCATCGCGATCCTGGCGGACAAACTGCCGCCGCATCAGCGCGACCGCGCACGAATCATCGGCTTGAGCCTGGCGCTGATCATGCGTCTTGGCCTGTTGGCGAGTATTTCCTGGCTGGTCACCCTCACGGCACCGCTGTTCGAGGTGTTCGGCAAGAGCTTCTCCGGCCGTGACCTGATCATGTTGTTCGGTGGTGTGTTCCTGTTGTTCAAGGCCACCATGGAATTGCACGAACGGCTTGAGGGCCACGTCGGCGAACGCTCGACCAACACCGCTTATGCATTGTTCTGGCCGATCGTGGCGCAGATCGTTGTGCTCGATGCCGTGTTCTCCCTCGATGCGGTGATTACTGCCGTGGGCATGGTCGATGAACTTGCGGTGATGATGATCGCGGTGGTCGTTTCCATTGGCGTCATGATCGTAGCCAGCAAGCCGCTGACCCGTTTCGTCAACGCGCACCCGACGGTGATCATGTTGTGTCTGGGCTTCCTGATGATGATCGGTTTTGCCCTGACCGCCGAAGGCCTGGGCTTCCACATCCCGAAAGGTTATCTATACGCGGCCATTGGTTTCTCGATCCTGATCGAAGTGTTCAACCAGATCGCCCGGGCCCGTCGCAAGCGCTCGATGCAGGGCTTGCGTCCGATGCGTGAGCGCACAGCCCACGCGGTGATGCGTTTGCTGGGAGGCCGTAAACTGGCGGTGGAAGAGGTGGGCGAGGAGATCTCTGACTTGCTGGACGATGGCGAAGCACCCAGTGCGGAGCTGTTCGACCGCCGCGAACGGGTGATGATCAGCGGTGTGCTGCAACTGGCCGAGCGTCCGATCCGCACGCTGATGACCGTGCGCGCGGATGTCGATCACATTGACCTGGCGGACGACGCAGCGGCGATTCGTACGCGACTGATGCACTCCTCCTATTCGCGTCTGCCGCTGATTCGCAACGGTGCGGTGGATGAACCGTTGGGCTTCGTTCACAAGAAGGAGCTGCTCAAGGAGTATCTGGCCGGTAACGAGCCGAACCTTGAACACCTGGCGCGCAAGACGCTGAACCTGCTCGACAGCTACTCGATCCTCAACGCACTGGAGCAGATGCGAGCGGCGTCGACCCACATCGCTTTTGTTGTAAACGAGTTCGGTGATTTTGTCGGCGTGTTGACCATGACCGACATTCTCGAATCGATCGCCGGTGAGTTGCCGGACGCCAGTGAAATCGCTGGCCCGGACGTGGTCGAGGAGCAGGGCGGGTTTGTGGTGAATGGTGCATTGAATCTGACGCAGATCCGCCAGCGCACCGGTTTCGTGGCGGAGCCGACCGAGGATTACCAGACCCTCGCCGGACTGGTCATGAGCTTGCTGGATCGCTTGCCGATGAAGGGCGATCGCCTGGAGCATGCCGGCTGGGGCATGACCGTGATGGCGGTCGAGGAGCGACGGGTAACGCGAGTGTTGCTCAAGCGTGAGGCCTGACGGCCTCACTGATGAAAGGTATACCGGTCTTTCCCGGTGTGCTTTGACTCATACAACGCTTCATCGGCCTTGATCAGGGCCTGGTTGAGGGTATCGCCATCTTCGACCCGGGCCACACCGATGCTGATGGTCACCGGATGCCGGGTAGTTTGCTCACGCACCACCCGGCATAACTCACCGGCCAAGGCCTCGACGTCCTCGCGGCGAACGCCCGCCAGATAAATCGCAAACTCCTCGCCACCCAGTCGCGCGTACTCGAACGGTGCCATTACCGCTTTGATGTCGGCCGCGATCCGCTTGAGCACTTCATCGCCGATGTCGTGTCCGTACACATCATTCACTTTCTTGAAGTTGTCGATGTCGATCATCGCCAGGTAATGGTCGTGCTCGCGGGGCAACGCTTGCAGGCTCTTTTCGGCTCGGGTCATGAACGAGCGGCGGTTGGGGATTTCAGTCAGCGTGTCGTTGTAGGCCTGATCCAGCAACAGCTTGGACATGATGTAGTTGTAGAGCTTGGTCTCGCGCAGTTTCAAAAACGTATAGATCGTCAAAGCACAGAGAAACACGCTGTAGGCGATGGTCATGACGCCTTTGAGTTCCAGCAGGCCGATACCGGTCCCCATGAAGGGGTTGAGTATCAGCCAGGTGACGACTTGCGCGCCGAAGAACGACCAGCGACTGAGTGGCAGAACGGAGGCGCTGTAAAGCGTGGTGGCGGCAGCGAGCACCAGCCAGATGCCATGAAAGGTCGGCGGCAGGCCGTCGATCACCAGCCGTATGCCCAGGGTGATGAGGAATACGAAGGTCAGGTTCAGCCAGTCGAAATGACGGGCCTTGCGCGTGAACATCAACACCACGGCGAGCACGGCGAACGCTGCGATGAACACCATCGAGCGCCAGGTGAAGCCCTGATCGCCGAGAAAACTGACAATCAGGTCGAAGGCCAGCCAGATACCCATGCTGGCCAGATAGATCAGCAGGCAGAACGAATGCAGCCGTTCGAACTCATGCTGGATGAACTCGTCCCACAGCTCGGCGGGTGCGGTTCGCTTCAGGACTTCGTCTTCAATGGTTTTGTACATTGCTGCCCGGATGCTTGCGCTGGTTGTCGAGAATCACCTGTCCCCACGGCCGGTATCGCAGGGAAAACACTGCACTTTGATGACAGCCGGTGGAAGTGGCATCCGGGGTTGCCGGCTCGGCGCGGAAAGGCTCGCCTTCACGGCTGACCTGACGGAACGCTTCACGCACGACGCCGACGGAGCAGGGCAGTGCGCTGGCATAGCCGTTGCGCACCAGCGGCGACAGGCGCCCGGTGCCGGCGCCGTCCTGCCACCAGACCTGCGCGCCGGCCGCCGTCAGATCCCCCAGCCATTGGGCGTTGACTGTCGGGCCAAGCTTGCCGGCACTGAAGGCGCTGACATGCAGCGGTGCGTCCAGTTTTGCTGCGAAATCCTTCAACTGACGCTGGAGCGTTGCCCGACGGTCGGCTGCCAGAAAGTGCAAATCATCCAGCTCCAGCGGCAGATACCAGCCGCTGACCGGCAGCTTCCACTCTTGGCTCAGCTTCTGTTGCTGCGCCAGCGATTGTCCCAGTTGCGCCTGCCAGTAGGCGCCGAGGCCGGCGCTGTCCAGTTCATCGATACGCTTGTAATACGCCGGGTCCATCGACAGCCCGAGCACCAGTTGCAGGCCTTGTTGTCGGGCGAGTTTCAGGCTGTTGGCGAGCCAGCCATTGGCGCCGCCAAAGTCCGAGTCACCGTACGAAGTCCATTGCACAATCACGGTTCGCGTGCCTTGCCGGGCCGTGTCCTGCCAGACCTTCTGCCACTGCGCCTGGGTCAGGCCGGCGTCGACATTCAGCGGCTGATAGAACACCCGCTCATCGGCCCGTGCAAGCGTGGCGCCCAACAGCAGGCAGAAAAACAACATCCATCGAGCCATCAGAAATTCCACTCCACGCCCAGCAGCACACCGTTGCCGCCTTCATACAGATTGCCGCCCAGCGACTGTTGATATTCGGTGCGTACCGTCAGTTTCGAGCGATAGGCGTTGTAGTGATCCTCGTCGTACCACCATTGCCAACGCAGACCGACACCGGTGCGCAGATCCTGACGCCAGTCGTTGCTTGGATCCTGGCTTGCAAATTCGAGGAAGCCGTAAGGCATGATCGTCTGGGCGCCGCTGTTCGGCAGCTTCCAGGCGTGCCCCTGCTGGAACCGCGACAGCCACTGGTGATCGCCCGCCTTTGTCCACCACGCGGCATCGAGATAGAGAAAGCGCTCGTCCCAGTCGTTTTCGTCGACGCGCCAGTCGTTGCGGTACTTGCCCTGATCGAGGAACGAAGCGGTGGCGCGCAGAAGGTAGTCGGTGCTGGTGTGACCGTCCTGGCGATGATCATTGATCTGATCCAGCAGTTTTTCCGGCACCAGCATCTGGCCCAGGCTCAGGCTGTGATTGTCGTCATCGTTGAACTGGCTCTGTTTGTAGATTTCGCCGTAGAAGTTGATGTTCTGCGTGCCCCACGGCTTGTAGCGCAGGCCGACACCTGCGGCGAGGGATTCGGCGTAACTGGAGCGCCCCTGGCCACCGAGCAGGACCCGGCCATACACAGAGAGCGTACTGCCGGCGCGGCTCGGTTCATCGCCGAGGGCGTGATCCCACATCGCCAACTGCACGTTTTGCGAATCGGCGTGGCGGCGCGAACCTTTGCTCTCGTCCGGGCGCACGAAGTCATTGGTGGAAACCCCGGCCGGTGACCAGGTACTGGCAATCGTCCGGCTGTCACGGCGGGAAAGGGTTTCATGGGCACGGCGCTGACGGTAGCGGCGCGCTTCCATGCTGCCATCCTCGTCGTCGGCGGCCACCGGGTTCTGTTCCATATCGATTACCCGGCGCAGTTCCTTGCGGGCCGAGGTGCTGTCTTCAACTTCGTCATAACGCCAGGCCAGGGTTTCACCGAGTCGGTAATCTTCGGGAAAGTCACGGGTGGCCTGTTGCAGATAGGGGATTGCGGTGGCGCGTTCCTCGCGGGTTTCGGCGCCGGCCAGACGCATGCCGTAGTCGGCGCGGTAACGCGGATTGTTCGGGTTGCGGCGTACGGCCTCGGCCAGCCATGCGGTGCTTTGCGGCAAGTCCCCCGCCTTTTGTGCGGTGACCGACGCTGCGTAGAAGTGCCCGGCGTCCGGTGCTTGTTGCAAGGCTTTACGCTGTCGTTCGAGTGCCTGGACATGATCGCCACGGGCGTCGGCGATGGCCGCACCGAGGGCCCATTCATTGGCGCCACGCGTCGTACTTTGCTGCCAGTAACCTTCAGCGGCCTGGCTATCACCGGCATTCAGCGCGCTTCGGCTGGCGGTGAGGCGGGCGTTGTCGCTCAGTTCTGTTGCGGGAATGCTGCGCCAGATGGCCAGCGCAGCAGCGGAATCGCCAGCGGCTTCGAGAGCGTAGGCCAGCGGCAGCCGGCCGCTGTGGTCACCGAGTTTTTCCGCTTGCTGGTAATACACGACAGCCTCACCTGGCCGGTCCGGCATCGCACAACGACCCAGAGCGCGATAATCGCCGGCGACCTGCGGGTGGTTGCCGATGGCTTGCTGAACGGCATCGCACTGGCCGTTTTCTGCGAGCTGCGCGAGTAACTGGCCACGGGTGGCGCCATCCACGTGGGTGAGCAACGAAGCCATTCGCCGTTGTTGTTCCGGTGTTGTGGTTTTCGAAGCTGCATAAAGCCCGGCCAGACGTTGGAGTGCAGTGGCCGGCAAGCGTCCTTGATGCCGGTCGAAAGCGGTTTCCAGCAATTGCTGCGCGTGGTCGCGATCACCGTTGTTGACTGCCAGATAAGTGGCCTGATTCAGCGAGGCCGGATTGCCGGTCTGCCGGTAGTGTAGCTCCCACAAGGTCTGCGCTTCGGTCATGCGGCCCATGCGTTGCGAAAGTTCTGCCCGACGTTTGACGATTTCAGGCGTTTGGGTCTGGCCGGCCAGCCACGCATCAACCTTGTCGCTGCGCCCCTGATCCTGCCAGACGTTCAAGATTTGCTCCTGACGGCGACTGTCCCACGGCTGCGGCAGTCGGGTGGTTTGCAACAGGTCGGTGGCTTGCAGGCGCTGGGCGAGTATCAGCCAGGTTTGCGGGTCGTCGTCAGGCGTGCAGCCGCGAAATTGCTTGAGCGCTGCTTCCGGATCCTGGCGCGACAACCATTCGGCGGTCTCCAGGCAAGGGCGTTGCAGATCGTTGCTCAAACGCTGCACGGTCGGCACGTCTTCGGTCTTGCGCGCCAGTTCCCACAGGCGCTGGCGTTGTGCGGGATCGGCCAGATCGGAGTCCGGCAACGACTGAATCCAGCGTTGTGCCTGTTGTTCGTGACCCATGGCGATGGCGCGGTCGACCATTGCCAGGCGGACTTTGCGTGCGGCCTCTGGACTTGGCGCCTGCTGCAGCAGTTGTTGCAGCGGTTTCTCGTCGAGGCGCTGCACGTAAGCATTGGCCAGACGTTGCCAGCCTTCGGCATCCAGCTGTTTACGGGCGGCGAGCGGTGCGAGCTGGTCGATGGTGCCGCTCCAGTCGCGCAGTTGCTCCGACCAGTTGGCCCGCGCCAGACGCAGGATATTGTCATCGCCCTTGGGCGACAGTTGCGCCAGCCAGTCGTGGGCCTTGGCTGCGCCGCCGAACTTGGCCAGGCTCAGGCTATAAGCCTGCCACAGGCGTACGCGGTCATTCAGGCTGCTGGTGGCCATCCAGCTTTCAACCTGAGTACTTGTGGGGGGATCCTGTTCGATCCAGGTCAGGCGCAGATCGAGAAGGGCGTCGCTGTTGGCCGGCAATGCTTGCATCGCGTCTTTGTAACGGCGTTGTTTGGCCAGCGACTCAACCAGCAGTGTCCGGGCTTCGTCGTTTTTCGGGACCTTTTCCAGCAAGTGGCGCATCAGACGCTCGACTTCCTTCCAGTTGCCTTTTTTCGCTTCGCGGTAACTGCGGTCCATGTAGGGATAGCTGCGGAACTGTTCGAAATCGCTCAGCGGCGCAGCCTGTAGCGGATACGCAGTGCTCAGGCCCAGCAGCAGGCTGCCCATCAACAGGGTGTGACGATGCACAGGCTTCATGCGACCTCCCGGACAATGCGGTAGGCGGCTTGTTGTTCACTGGCCTGATCGGCCAGGGCCTGTTCAAGGACTTCCTGAGTGATCATGCCCCGGGAAATCAGGTGTTCGCCGAGCGACATCTGTTCGGCATCAAAGTCGATCAGCGCCTGATTGAAAAGAGTCGGCGGCACCATACCGCGTACCTGCAACAGATTGCCCAGCAGCACCTGATGGCGGCTGACCCGCTCCAGCAAGGCTTCATCGTCCTGATGGCGCTCAAGCACTTCGAGCATATGACGCACTTCCTCATTCTGGCGGGGACTGGCGTACCAGTAGCGAATCCCCAATGTGACGCGGCCCTGGGGTGCCAGACGGCTACGCACCGGGCGTTTCAATTGACGGCTGATGGCGCCGAGCGAGACCTGGCTGACCGGGCCTTCGGAGGCCAGAATCAGGGTGTCGCCGTCTTCGGCCACCGGCAGCACGCCGTAGTGCGATGCGACCCGGCGTGGCACGGCATCGATCAGGCGCTTGTCGAGCTTGAACGGGTTGAGCGGAGCCCATTCCAGATCAAGCTGTTCGGCAAGGGTTTGCACAAGCTGCGTACTGTCGATGTATTCGCGCAGCAGCAATTCGCGCCCCAGGCGCCGGCGTACGGGACTGGTGATCGCCGCTTCCAGTTGCTCTTCGGTCAGCAAGCCTTTTTCCACCAGCCGATGGCCGAGCGGGGTGCGTTGTGCCTTGGTCAGTGCCGGGAATTCGTGGGTGGTCTTGTCCCAGGCTACGCGCCGCGAGTCGCCCATCTCCATCACCTGCCGCAGGGCGCGCAGGTTGGCGAAGAAGTTGACGAAGTTGCTCCACATCATGCGCGGCGCCGACAACAGCCCTTCGACCAGCCCGTAGTAGCGTGTGACGAACCAGCCACGCTGGAACAGGCGGTTGAACAGCATCAGCCCGTTGAGCCACAGCAGCACCGAGAGCAACGAGCTGTCGGCGAGGATCGATGGATAGCGCCATGACTCGGGGGAAATCACCGTGACCACCCACATCGCCAGCAGCACCAGGAACAGCAGGTTGACCAGAAAGCTCAGCAAATAAGCGATCAATCCGCGACGGTCACGCCACAGGAAGTAATTGAGCAGACCCTTGCGGCTCCAGCCGAGGTTTTTGGTGCCCTGGAACACGATGCCGACGATCCACCGTGATTTCTGCCGAATCGCATGTTGCAGGTCCCGCGGGAAATGTTCACGTACGCAGATTACCTGGGAGAACTCGCGGTTCATCCCGAACACCCAGGGTTGTTCCAGCGCCAGTTTCGGATCGCTGACCGAGTAGCGGGCGAAGATGCATTTCATGCCTTTCTGTTTCAGACGGAAACCGATGTCGTAGTCTTCGGTGAGACTCTGCACATCGAAGGCAATACCGTCGCCGTCTTCCAGCAGGGCACTGATGGCTTTACGGCTGAAACAGGTGCCGACCCCGGCACTGGGCACCTGGCCGGTGAGGGCTTCGCGGACGATGACGTCCTTGCCGTGGTTCTCGGCAAATTCATCGACGTAGTGCCCGGCGGTGAAACCTTTCCATTCCGGTGCGTAGGGATAGACCGGGATCTGGATCAGATCCTTGTTCGGCAGCAGGTAGTTGTAGAGGCGCAACTCCATGGGCGAAATCACGTCTTCGGCGTCGTGCAGGATGAACCCGGCGAACTGGATTTTCGCCTCGCTCTCGAAGCGCAGGATCGCGTCGATGATGTTGTTCAGGCAGTCGGCCTTGCTGGTCGGGCCCGGTCGGGCGCACACCACTTTGTGTACGTTGGGGTAGTGCTGGCAGACCGCGTCGACATCGGCCTGGGTCTCGGCGTCGTTGGGGTAGGTGCCGACGAAAATCTGATAGTTCTCATAGTCGATGGTCGAGGCGGCAAGGCGTGCCATCTCGCCGACCACGCCGACTTCGTTCCACGCCGGCACCATGATCGCCAGCGGCTTCTCGGGAATCGAGTACAGGCGTTCCTCGTCGGCACGCTTGAATTTTTCGTAGATCCGCCAGCGCCGGATGAACTTGCGGCTCCAGTACACCAGATCGATGAACAGGTCATCGAGGCCGAGGATGAACATCAGCAGGGCGAGGATGATCGCCACATACTTCAGACCAAACAGTACATACGCAAAGAAGTCGACCCAACCCAGACTCATACGCCGTTACCCGCCGCCGAGCGTGCGCTCGACCGGGCGTGGAGAACGGGGTGACAGGTGTTGAACCGGACAGCGGGCCATTGACGCAGAACCCGGGCCAACGGGGCTTTTTCAACAACCCCCGGACGAGTACCGAAAACCATCATGACGTTAAAGGACATGAACCCCTCCTGGGACGTGCAGAGCTACCACTCGAAAGCCGGCAGCACCTATCTCTTTCTGAGAAATAAAGAAAAGCAGCCGGATGGGAGCTTGTCCAATCCGGCCTCGAGGCTAGTTGTTACAGATCAATTGGAACGAAAGTGCCATTACCTGATGGCTCTTAGGTGGCACTTTCAGGAAAAGTTCCATCGTTTTGCTCGGGGGATGGTGCAGAGGGTACGCAGGGTGTGACGAAGCCAGCTCAGGTCATGGGCTGATTTGCGTGGCGTGGCGGGATATCGGGTTTTGCCGAGGAATTGGGAGAAGTCTTGCAGCAGGGATTCATCCGTACCGATGCCTTTCAGTTTTTTGACCAGTACACCTTCCTTGTAGAACAACACTGTTGGTGTACCCGTGACATCCGGATGTCGACACGACTGCGCGGTATCGAGCATGAAGATATCCATCCAGGGCCGGAAGGGCTTGGCGACTTCGAGAAAAACGGGGCCGGAGAACACACAGGCACCGCAATGCTCGTTGAAGAAGTACAGGACGACGAGGCGTCTGGCTTTCAAGACCTTCCGGTACGTCGGGGGCAACGCTGAATATCGAGTCGGCCTCGTCATTGGAGCCTCCTTTATTCGATGCACAAGACGTCACGACGTTAAAGGGGCAGCGGTCGCTGTCGCAACTGTCAGAGTTGACAGGTGCCGAGCACATTTTTTTTGTGCACCGCGCACCGATATGTGGCCCGAATACTCGTCGTGTGTAGCTAACGGTAGCGCGGTGTAATGACACCTCGCGTAACACTGGCTTCACCCTTCTTTTTATCTCTTTGATTCAAAACAAATTTAAATCCATTGCTGATTCCCCTCGAATCCCGTGGCACACTTTCTGCTGTCTATTCCGTAGTAACAAACCGTGTTCCGGTATAGCGGAATAAACAATCCTCTGGAGTGCTTGCCATGCATCGCCGACCATCCTTGTTCAAAGCGTGTGTTTTTGTTCTCGCGGCTTCGTCCGCTGTCATGGGTATGGCCCAGGCGGCCGACAGCAAGCTCGACAGCGTCCTGGCCCGTGGAAAACTGATCGTGGGCACCGGCAGCACCAATGCGCCGTGGCACTTCCAGGGCGCGGACGGCAAGTTGCAGGGCTTTGATATCGACATCGCCAGGATGGTGGCCAAAGGTCTGTTCAATGACCCGAACAAGGTCGAATTCGTGGTGCAGTCGTCCGATGCGCGGATTCCCAATCTGCTGACCGACAAGGTCGACATGAGCTGCCAGTTCATTACCGTCACCGCCAGCCGCGCGCAGCAAGTGGCGTTCACCCTGCCGTACTACCGCGAAGGCGTCGGCCTGCTGCTGCCGAACAACAGCAAGTACAAGGAAATCGAAGACCTGCAGGCCGCCGGCGACAGCGTGACCGTGGCGGTGCTGCAGAACGTGTACGCCGAGGAGTTGGTGCACCAGGCACTGCCCAAGGCCAAGGTCGATCAGTACGACAGCGTCGACCTGATGTATCAGGCCGTGAACTCGGGCCGTGCCGATGCCGCCGCCACCGACCAGTCTTCGGTCAAATACCTGATGGTGCAGAATCCCGGCCGCTACCGCAGCCCGACCTACGCCTGGAGCCCCCAGACCTACGCCTGCGCCGTCAAACGTGGCGATCAGGACTGGCTGAATTTCGTCAACACCACCCTGCATGAAGCCATGACCGGCGTTGAGTTCCCGACTTACGCCGCATCGTTCAAGCAATGGTTCGGCGTGGATCTGCCATCGCCCGCCATCGGTTTCCCTGTCGAATTCAAATGATCCCGTGAGAGTGGGGCGCCCTGACGCGCCCCGTTCAAGGTACTGCCAACCATGAACTATCAGTTGAACTTTGCCGCCGTGTGGCGCGATTTCGACACCTTGCTGGCGGGGCTCGGTCTGGGCCTCGAACTGGCGCTGGTGTCGATCGCCATCGGCTGCGTGATCGGCCTGCTGATGGCGTTTGCCTTGCTGTCGAAGCATCGCGCCTTGCGGGTGCTGGCATCGGTGTATGTGACGGTGATCCGTAACACGCCGATCCTGGTGTTGATTCTGTTGATCTACTTTGCGTTGCCGAGCATGGGGATCCGGCTGGACAAGATCCCGTCGTTCATCATCACCCTGTCGCTGTATGCCGGGGCATACCTGACCGAAGTGTTCCGGGGTGGTTTGTTGAGCATCCCCAAGGGCCAGCGCGAAGCTGGGCTCGCCATCGGTCTGGGCGAGTGGCAGGTGAAGGCCTACGTCACCGTGCCGGTGATGTTGCGCAACGTGCTGCCGGCGCTGTCGAACAACTTCATTTCACTGTTCAAGGACACCTCGCTGGCCGCCGCGATCGCGGTGCCGGAGCTGACCTATTACGCGCGCAAGATCAACGTCGAGAGCTACCGGGTGATCGAAACCTGGCTGGTGACCACGGCGTTGTATGTCGCGGCCTGTTACCTCATTGCCATGCTGCTGCGTTACCTGGAGCAGCGTCTGGCGATCCGCCGATAGGAGGCTGCGATGTACGAATCCCCCAGTTGGTTGCATGAGTTGTGGATTGCCCGCGAAGCCTTGTGGCAAGGCTTTCTGACCAGTGTGCAAGTGTCGGCGCTGGCGATTCTGTTCGGCACGGTCATCGGCGTGTTTGCCGGGCTGATTCTGACCTACGGCAAGTTCTGGATGCGCGCGCCGTTCCGCTTTTATGTCGACCTGATTCGCGGCACCCCGGTGTTCGTGCTGGTGCTGGCCTGCTTCTACATGGCGCCGGCGCTCGGCTGGCAGATCAGCGCGTTTCAGGCCGGTGCCCTGGGTCTGACGCTGTTTTGCGGCTCCCACGTGGCCGAAATCGTGCGCGGTGCGTTGCAAGCCTTGCCACGGGGACAGATGGAAGCCAGCAAGGCCATCGGCCTGACGTTCTATCAGTCCCTCGGTTATGTGCTGTTGCCTCAGGCGCTGCGGCAGATCCTGCCGACCTGGGTCAACTCGTCCACGGAAATCGTCAAGGCTTCGACCTTGTTGTCGGTGATCGGCGTGGCCGAGCTGTTGCTCAGTACCCAGCAGATCATCGCCCGGACGTTCATGACCCTGGAGTTTTATCTGTTCGCCGGTTTTCTGTTCTTCGTCATCAACTACGGCATCGAATTACTCGGCCGGCACATTGAAAAGCGGGTGGCCCTGCCATGACTCAAGCTCAAGTTTCCAACGTCCAGAACGGCCAGCCCCTGCTGGACATCCGTGGCCTGCACAAACAGTACGGCGCGGTCGAAGTGCTCAAGGGTGTCGACCTGAGCATGCAGCGCGGCAACGTGGTGACGCTGATCGGCTCCAGCGGCTCGGGCAAGACCACGCTGTTGCGTTGCGTGAACATGCTGGAGGAATTCCAGGGCGGGCAGATCCTGCTCGACGGCGAATCCATCGGTTATGACGAGGTCAGCGGCAAACGCGTGCGCCACCCGGAAAAAGTCATCGCGCGCCATCGGGCGATGACCGGCATGGCGTTCCAGCAGTTCAACCTGTTTCCGCACCTCACCGCGTTGCAGAACGTCACCCTGGGTTTGCTCAAGGTGAAAAAGATGCACAAGGACGAAGCCGTGGTCCTGGCCGAGAAATGGCTGGAACGGGTCGGCCTGCTGGAGCGGCGCAATCACTTTCCCGGCCAGTTGTCCGGTGGTCAGCAGCAACGTGTGGCGATTGCCCGGGCGATTGCGATGAACCCGAGCCTGATGCTGTTCGACGAAGTTACCTCGGCCCTCGACCCGGAACTGGTCGGTGAAGTGCTGAACGTGATCAAGGGCCTGGCCGAGGACGGCATGACCATGTTGCTGGTGACCCACGAAATGCGCTTTGCCTTCGAGGTCTCGGACAAGATCGTTTTCATGAATCAGGGGCGCATCGAAGAGCAGGGGCCACCCAAGGAACTGTTCGAGCGTCCGCAATCGCCGCGGCTGGCGGAATTTCTCAAAAGCACGCGGTTCTGACTTTTCACTTTTTCAATCAGGAGACACATCCATGAGCATTACGCGTTACGGCACCGGCAGCACTGCCGCTGGCGGCCAGCCACGTCCATTCGCCCGCGCGGTCGAGGCCGATGGCTGGCTGCACGTTTCCGGCCAGGTGCCGGCGGTGGATGGCGAGATCATTGTCGGTGGCATCGTTGAGCAGACTCACCAGACCATGAAGAACCTGATCGCGATTCTCGAAGAGGCCGGGTATGGCCTGGAAGACGTGGTCCGTGCCGGGGTGTGGCTGGACGATCCGCGGGATTTCAGCAGTTTCAACAAAGTCTTCGGCGAGTACTTCAAGCCTGAACACGCACCGGCCCGGGCCTGTGTGCAGGCGAGCATGATGGTCGACTGCAAGGTCGAAATCGACTGCATTGCGTACAAGAAAAAGGCCTGAGCATTGGCCGCTCCCGCGCAGAGCGTGGGAGCGATCTTTCGCGATAAACTCCCGGCACTTTGAATGGGAACCACTGAAATGACCGAAGACACCATCAAGCGCCGGGCACGCGGTCTGGACCGGGCGTTCGATATCCTCGATTTCCTCAAGGAGATCGGCCAGCCACTGCGCCCTAACGACATCGCCAACGGCATCGGCAGCCCGAAATCCACGGTCTACGAACTGGTGGCATCCTTGCTCGAACGGCGGATTCTGGAGCCGGTGGGCAAGGACGGTCACGTCTATCTCGGTCGTCAGTTGTACTTCCTCGGCCAGGCGCACTTGCGGCATTTCGACCTCAGTCGCGAGGCCGATCACGCCTTGCAGGAGATCGTCAGCCAGACTCGGGAAACCGCGCAGATGTGCCTGCTCAACGGGCGCAAATACACGGTGGCGCTGATGAAGGAGGGCGAGCGGCATTTCCGCATTTCCTCCGATATCGGTGAGAACGCGCCGATTCCGTGGACCGCGTCCGGACGTTTGCTGCTGGCGCATTTGAGTGACCAGCAGATCAACGACCTGATCGATCCGGACGATTTCATCCTGCCGGATGGCGAACGCCTGCCGATGGATACTTTTCTCAAGGAAATCCGTCAGGCCGGCATCGACGGATTCTTCTCGTTCGACAGTGTTGCCGACACGTTTACCCATTGCTTTGCCGCCCCGGTCAAAGACCCGAGCGGCGTGGCCATTTGCACCCTGTGCATCGTCGCACCGCGCGCCGATGCCAAGACCAACTACAACGACTATCGCCGGGTTCTGATCGAGAGCGCCAACAGCCTCGCCCGGCGTATCAACGAATAACTGCGCCCGCCAGCGGACGCGACTGTGAGGAGTTCGACCATGACGACTGCCAACAACACTGCTGCCGTGGAAAAGGGTGACGCCGCCATTGGCGCGCAACTGGTGCGTGACATCAGCCTGCCGGCGCTGGTGCTGCACCGCGAAGCGTTGGAGCACAACATCCACTGGATGCAAAAGTTTGTCAGCGACAGTGGCGCCGAACTCGCGCCCCACGGCAAGACCAGCATGACCCCGGCGCTGTTTCGTCGTCAGCTCGACGCCGGCGCCTGGGGCATCACCCTGGCCAGTGCCACCCAGACCCGTGCCGCTTACGCCCACGGCGTGCGCCGGGTGCTGATGGCCAACCAACTGGTCGGCACGCCGAACATGGCGTTGATTGCCGACCTGCTGGCGGCCGATTCGGGCTTCGATTTCTATTGCATGGTCGATCACCCGGACAACGTCGCCGATCTGGGCGCTTACTTCGCGTCACGCGGTGTGCGACTGAACGTGATGATCGAATACGGCGTGGTCGGCGGCCGTTGCGGTTGCCGGACTGAGCAGGAAGTCATCGAACTGGCCAAGGCCATCGGCGCGCAACCGGCGCTGGCCCTGACCGGTATCGAAGGTTACGAAGGCGTGATCCATGGCGATCACGCTGTCAGCGGCATCCGTGAATTCGCCGCTTCGCTGGTACGCCTCGCAGTGCAATTGCAGGACAGTGGCGCGTTCGCCATCGCCAAACCGATCATCACTGCATCGGGTTCGGCCTGGTACGACTTGATCGCCGAATCGTTCGAAGCGCAGAACGCTGGCGGGCGTTTCCTCAGCGTGTTGCGTCCCGGCAGCTACGTGGCTCACGACCATGGCATCTACAAAGAGGCCCAGTGCTGCGTGCTCGACCGTCGCAGCGACCTGCACGAAGGCTTGCGTCCGGCGCTGGAAGTCTGGGCTCACGTGCAGTCGATGCCGGAGCCGGGGTTTGCCGTGATTGCCTTGGGCAAGCGTGACGTGGCGTTCGATGCCGGGATGCCGGTGCCGTTGCAGCGTTACAAGGCCGGTGTGGTGCCAGCGGTAGGCGAGGATGTCGGTGCCTGCAAGGTCACGGCAGTGATGGACCAGCACGCGTTCATGACCGTGGCGCCGGGCGTGGAATTGCGTGTCGGCGACATCATTTCTTTCGGCACTTCGCACCCGTGCCTGACCTTCGACAAGTGGCGCGTGGGGCTGCTGGTGGACGAGCAGCTGTCGGTGATCGAAACCATGGAAACCTGTTTCTGATGAACACGCTCAGTCCATTGGGGCCGAACACCCCGCGCATCGCCCTGATCGGCGAATGCATGATCGAGCTTCAGCAGCGTGCCGACGGCAGCCTGCAACAGAGTTTCGGCGGCGACACGCTGAACACGGCTGTCTATCTGTCCCGCGCCATGGGCGACAAGGCGCAGGTGGACTACGTTACTGCGCTGGGTGATGACAGCTTCAGTGACGCGATGTGTCGCAGTTGGGCCGATGAAAACATCGGACTGGATCTGGTCCAGCGCTTGCCCGGTCGATTGCCGGGCCTGTATTGCATCCAGACCGATGCTGCCGGGGAGCGGCGCTTTCTGTATTGGCGCAACGAGGCGGCCGTGCGCGACTGTTTCACGACCCCGGCGGCTGCGCCGATTCTCGCGGCGTTGCCGGACTACGACGTGCTGTATTTCAGCGGTATCACGCTGGCAATGCTCGGTGCGCAGGGGCGGGCAAAGTTGATCGAGACCTTGATCGAAGCCCGCCAGCGTGACGCGCGAATCGTCTTCGACAACAACTACCGCCCACGCCTGTGGGCCTCGGTGGAGGAGGCGCGGGCGGCCTATCGCAGCGTGTTGCCCCATGTCGATCTGGCGTTGCTGACGGTGGACGATGAGCAGGCGCTGTTCCATTTTGAAGATTGTGACGCGGTGTTTGAGGCGTACGCGCAGATTGGCACGCCGGAAGTGGTGCTCAAGCGCGGTGGCGAAGCCTGCCTGATCCGTTGCGACGGGGAAGCGTTCGAAGTGCCGGCACAGAAAGTCGAGAAGGTGGTGGACACCACGGCGGCGGGGGATTCGTTCAGTGCGGCGTATCTGGCCAGTCGCTTGCTTGGGGGAAGTCCGACGGTAGCGGCGCAGGCCGGACATCTGTTAGCAAGCCAGGTTATTCAAGTACCCGGAGCTCTGATTCCGAAGTAATCGGTGAATGGCCGATTGCCGGGCAATCGGATCGCGAGCAGGCTCGCTCCCACAGTGATTGTGTGTCGTTCACGGTTCTTTTGTGGGAGCGAGCCTGCTCGCGATGGGCCCTGAAGGCAAACACTCAGTCGCGAAAAAACACCTGCACCAGGTGATAGCCGAACTTGCTCTTGATCGGCCCGTGCACGGTGCGCAGCGGTTTCTTGAAGATCACCGCATCAATCGCGCTGACCATCTGTCCCGGCCGCACTTCACCCAGATCGCCTCCGCGCTTGCCGGACGGGCAGGTCGAAAACTTCTTCGCCAGCACATCGAACGCTTCACCGTTGGCGATGCGTTGTTTGAGTTTTTCAGCCTCATCGGCAGTCTTGACCAGAATGTGGCGGGCTTGGGCTTTCATCGTGCAATACCTGTAGCGGGGTGACGGCGGGGCGCGGATTATGCCTCAAGTCACGGGTTTTGGCTGATCATCGTACGGATCTTGCCAGCCAGAAGATCAATGGAGAACGGCTTGGCTACCATGTCCATGCCGTCTTCCAGGAAACCCTGGCGTTCGGCGGCTTTCTGCGCATAGCCGGTCATGAACAGCACTTTGAGCCCCGGGCGATGCTGACGGGCGATTTCCGCCAGTTGCCGGCCGTTCATGCCCGGCAGGCCGACGTCGGTCACCAGCAGGTCGACGCGCAGGTCGGATTCCAGCAACGGCAGAGCACCTTTGGCGTCTTCGGCCTCGTGGGCGCGATAACCCAGCTCCTTGAGCAAGTCCATGACCAGCATGCGCACCGCCGGATCGTCCTCGACCACCACCACGGTTTCGCCGGTCGCGACGGCGGGTGTCTGCGTTGTTTCTTCCGTCACCACCGGTTCCGGCACCAGAGAATGCAGGCGAGGCAAGTACAGGCGTACGCAGGTGCCTTGGCCCGGCAGGCTGTCGAGGCTGACGTGCCCGCCGGATTGCTGGGCAAAGCCATAAATCATCGACAACCCGAGCCCGGTGCCCTGGCCAATCGGCTTGGTGGTGAAGAACGGATCGAAGGCCTTGGAGCGCACCGAGGGCGTCATGCCGGTGCCGTTGTCGCTGACCGCCAGCATCAGGTAATCACCGGCCTTGACCGGTTCGAGGGTGGTGATGTCGTTGCCGTCGAGGTAGACGTTGGCCGTTTCGATCAGCAGCTCACCGCCGTCCGGCATGGCATCGCGGGCGTTGATCACCAGGTTGAGCAGGGCGTTTTCCAGTTGGCTGACATCGGTGCTGACGGGCCAGACGTTGTCGGCCAGGCGCAAGGTCAGTTCGATCGGGTCGCCTTTGGTGCGGCGGATCAGGTCCTCCAGCGAATGGATCAGTTCATTGACGTTGAGGGTCTTGCGATCCAGCGACTGGCGCCGGGAGAACGCCAGCAAGCGGTGGGTCAACGCCGCGGCGCGATTGGCTGATGACACGGCCGCATCGGTGAACCGCCCGATCTCGTCGGCGCGGCCACTGGCGATGTAGCGCTGCATGAGGTCGAGGCTGCCGATGATCCCGGTCAGCATGTTGTTGAAGTCATGGGCGATGCCACCGGTGAGCTGACCGACCGCTTCCATTTTCTGCGCATGGCGCAAGGCGTCTTCGGCGCGTTCGCGTTCGAACATCTCGTTCTGCAAACGCTGGTTGGCCTGGGCCAGTTGCTCGGTACGCGCGCTGACGCGTTCCTCAAGGGTTTCATTGAGGTTGCGCAGGGCTTCTTCGGTTTTTTTGCGTTCGGTCTCGTCGATCACGAAGATGTAGAAACCGTTCACCGCGCCGTCCGGGCCGTGGCGTGGCAGGTAGTTCATCAGCGCATGTCGCTGGCTGCCGTCGCGGTGGGGCGTGTATAGGCTGAACGAGCAGGGGCGGCCGGCGAGTGCTTCGGCGATGTACGGGGCACGCAGGAAATAGGCCTCTTCGCCGATCACCTCGCGGATCGTGCGACCGTACAGCTCTTGAGGCGTGAGGCCGTACCAGTCGAGATACGCGGCGTTATTCAGGCGAAAGCGTTCCTCGTGGTCGACATAACTGATCAGGATCGGCATGGCGTTGATGATCAGTTGCAGCTCTGTCTGACTTTGCCGCAATGCCTGCTCGGTGTGCTTGCGTTCGGTCAAATCCAGCGCCGCGCCGAGAAAACGCATCGGCCGGCCATGATGGTCCTTGTAGCAGCGCCCGCGGGCGAACACCCAGCGCAGCTCGCCATTGGCTTGCAGCAATCGATATTCCTCGGCGTATTCAGTGCCATGGGTGATGCAATGCTTGATGCTGCGGGCAATCAGTGCGCGGTCTTCCGGGTGCACGCCGTGCAGGTATTCGCTGATCGGCAATTGACCGGACAGGCCCGGATCGACCCCGTGCAACTGGGCAAAGTGTGCATCGGCGATGAAGCGGTCTTCGCCGATGTCCCAATCCCAGGTGCCGACCGCATCGGTGGCTGCCAGCGCCAGTTGCAGGCGCTCCTCGGTCTGTTTTTGCGCCTTGAGGCTTTCTTCGGAACGCTGCTTGAGTTCCAGGGCGATTCGTCGGCGTTCGTTGGTCTCGATGGCGGTGACCAGAATGCCGGCCACTTGCGCGCTTTCGTCGCGAATCGGGCTGTAAGTCAGATCCAGCCAGAAGTCGGACTCCTTGCCGTCCCGTTGCAGGGTGAAGCGTCGCTCGCTGTAGGTTCGCACCTGGCCTTGTAGGACGGCGCTGTAAATCGGGTCGGTAAAGTCTCGAAGTTCAGGCCATATCTGGTGCGCCGGCTGTCCGAAAGCGTGCGGATGCTTGTTGCCGGCCAGCAGCGCAAACCCGTTGTTATAGATCTGGGTGAGCTGCGGTCCCCACAACAACAGCATCGGCATCGGCGAGTGAATCACGATGTCCACCGCGGTCCGCAGGCTCTGCGGCCAGGTGCCGGCGGCGCCCAGAGGCGTGCGGCTCCAGTCGGTTCGGGCAATCAAAGCCTGGGCGTCGTTGGTGTTCGGTACAGCGTTCATCACATCAGTCCTGAGCGTCGGTCGGTGAGGCGGCGTCTACTATCCTAGTGCGGTAGACGCTGAAAGGCCCGTCGCGTCACGACGCACGGTCTTTGGTTCATTGAAAGCTTCGCAGGTGATTTGGCCATGGAAATTGACGCATTGCTCAAACAACTGGCGAGCCGTCATGGTTCGGATCTGTTCCTGTCCACCGGCGCGCCGCCCTGTGCGCGGTTCGAAGGGGTGCTGACGCCTTTGAGCGATCAGCCGTTCAAACCCGGCGAGGTGGCGACTGTTGCCGCGTCCCTGATGGACGCTGAGCAGCGCCGGGAGTTCGACCGGGATCTGGAAATGAATCTGGCGATTTCCCGCACCGGGATCGGTCGCTTTCGGGTCAACATCTTCAAACAACGCAATGACGTGTCGATCGTGATTCGTAACGTCAAACTCGACATTCCGCGCTTCGAGGATCTCAAGTTACCCCCCGTGTTGCTGGAAACGGTGATGCTCAAACAGGGGCTGATCCTGTTCGTCGGCGCTACCGACTCGGGTAAATCCACTTCGCTGGCCGCACTGATCGACCATCGTAATCGGCACAGCAGCGGGCACATCGTCACGATCGAAGACCCGATCGAGTATATCCATCGCCACAAGAAGTCGATCATCAATCAGCGTGAGGTCGGGGTCGACACCCGCAGTTTTCATGCTGCACTGAAGAACACCTTGCGCCAGGCTCCAGACGTCGTACTGATCGGCGAAATTCGCGACCGTGAAACCATGGAGCATGCGCTGTCGTTTGCCGAAACCGGGCATCTGGTGTTGTCGACGTTGCACGCCAACAACGCCAATCAGGCGCTGGACCGGATCATCAATTTCTTTTCCGAGGAGCGCCGGCCGCAACTCCTGCATTCGCTCGGCAATCACCTCAAGGCTTTAGTCTCGCAGAGGTTGGTTCGAACAATCGACGGACAGCGCCGGGCGGCTGTGGAGGTGATGCTGGGATCCGCGACCATTGCCGATTTGATCAGGCGCAACGAATTGGGAGAGCTGAAAGGCATCATGGAAAAATCCGAAGAACAGGGAATGCTGACCTTCGATAAGGCGATATACCAACTGGTAATTGAGGGGGCTATCGATGAAGAGGAGGCTCTGAAACATGCGGATTCCATCAATAACTTGCGTCTGGCCTTGAAGTTGCGAGCGGGAGGGAAAGTCGAGGATGAAAACTTGCCAGGAAACTGGGGATTAATGGATTGAGCTGGTGCAACTGCAAACTTTCTCTTGTTTTTAATGATCTTCGGCTGTTCAGATGCCGTGATGTTGTATTGAAAAGTGTCGAGTGGCTTGTTTTGTATTTTTTTGAATGGTTTGGAAAAAGCAACTGACATCCTTGTGATGGATATTAAGTAATGCATGCCTGAATCTGTGTGGGCTGTTTACTTATATTGTAGGTTGTCTTTTAGGATTGTTCGAAATGATAGGTGAGTTGGAAAAGTTGTCTGTGGTAACTGCGGAAGCTGATATGAAGCAACGCGCTGCAGACGAGGTGGAAAAGAATTCTGTCGTATGGCATCTGAGTCAGATTTTAGAAAAATATGGCAATGTCGACTCGATGCAAGTTGATCTCTTGAATGAGTACTTCGACATGGTCGAGGGCTCGACGCTTTACAGTCTGCACAGCCCGCTGGTCAAACTGGTCCAAGACTTCCAGATACAGCCATTTGTAATTGAAAAAATTTCGTCGCTCGGCATCGAGTCGTACGAAGGCTGTGCGGTAACGGAAGATGCGAAGTTGTTGGTCTTCAGTGACGGTGGTCTGCTGCCCTTCTTGCCTCTCCGCAGCCAACAGCCGGACGAGCAGAAACAGATTGCGCTTTTGGCCCAATGCGCCATTAAGACAGGAGGGTTGGTATGGGACAGTCATGAGGGTAGCCTGGCTCAGTGGTTGAAGTTTAATGAGCTCGATGTACCTAATACCGTGGGCGGATGTAAAAAGCTTATTGAACATTTGAACCTTGTAATACCCGCCGCCGAACCGCTTGGCAATTACTGGGGGCAAATACGCGGTGAGGATGAACTGTCTGTAGTACTCACTGCCGAAGAGAAAAATCGAATCAAAACACACACGGCCACTTTGATACCTGACGGTGTGCGTTTGCTGAACAAGATCTCCGAGGAGGCTGGAGTCTCCCTGATAAGTGACAAAAGAAGTATTGCACGAACGATTCGTTCGATTCTGGCTCACGAAAAAGTTCAGAGTCTGGCATCGCGTCTAAATCAATTGCTGGGCTGGTATGGTACGAAGGAAGGAGAGTCGGTCACGTCTCAGGATTTGAGTCAGTTAATGGTGACCGCTGTTATTCTCGATCTGGATGTCGCTGACGCAAACCAGCGGCGTAATGTTGTTTGCGGGTATGACTTGTATCAGGTATCCAATGCCGATCTTCATCCGGACGTAATCCTGAAGGATTTCGAAAGTCACCTTGTGGCGGCACGCTCGGTCGCGCCTGAAACATCCGCCATGGCGGCCTATATCATGCTGGCGGAGCAGGCACCTGAGTTCCTTGTGAGCAATATCGGCGAGGAGATGACAATCGGCTCGATCGCCTGGATCAATTTTTGCGCTACGGTGGCAACCCTTGAGTTGAAATTGCCGGGGAGTGTTCGCCTGATGGATGCCAGTGCAGTCCAGAATGCGTCCGCTATCGAACCCTGTAGTCAGAACTTGCGTGAGTTGCAATCTGTCGCACTCGTTGATCCCATACTGGACTGGGGGCTTGTCAACGGTATTGTGACCCATGAAAAATTGGAGTCGAATGCCAGGGAAGCGCTGGACTTGTTGTTAGCCCGATATGAGGTCCATACGAATCTGCTATCCCGGGCGGTCAACGACCTCGCCAAGCCGTTACCCGACAAACAGATAATTGCATTGGAATTGTTGAAAGCAGCTCTCCCCACTTGTGATTTTCTCGAACAGAATGTTCTTTATGAAAACAATGCGAGCAAGCTCCTGAACTCCCATCTGGACTTTACGCCCGATGGCCTGAGGGAGAACACCCAGCCCGTGGCCAGGTCGATGGTAGAAGTGTATGCATCCGGAGAATTGCAACTCAATCGTTGGGACGTTAAGGACGGCTCGAGCATATTCAGACAATTCGGTGCCCCGTTGTATGCACTGCCATCGATCAAGCCATTTGTTATCACCAAAACCAAGAAATGGTATGCCGCTCTCAAAGACGCGCAGGGAACCTTGCTGAAACTGGCAGTTTCGCGGATGCCCTCTGCCGATCGACAGGTGTTTCTGAATAGCGACATCAGCGTTTTTACTCTGCGTCCTTCAGTTGCCGTCTATTTCACCGAGACGACCTCTACCGATGGCGGCTTTGCTGGCGCCTCTTCGCCGTTGAAAACACGACTGGTTGAAACGCAGGAAACCATCGACGCTTCTAGAGGGCGTTATGGGGTGGTGATATGTGCGCAGCGCGAGAACGGAGAGTTACTGTGTTACGAACTGCTTACTTTGCAGGCAGAGTGCCGTCGAAATGACCGGTTCGCCGTTTTGGCTTCCTTTGCAATGAACAGAAGCGCACGAGTGGACTTTGATGGCGACCCGAAAGAAAAGATAGCGGCAGCAGCCGTTGTAACATTGCCGTCAGACTTGGGTTGTTATACCGAAGGCCGAAAGTACTCCGAAAATGCTTCCAGCAAGGGAGTTATCGAGAAGTTGGGGGTCGTGCCTAAAAGAGCCCGTATCAAAGACTTCGACGGCACTGCTTATCAAGCTTTTAATGACGAACATATGAACGAGCTTGTGGCTTTTGTTCTGGATCATCATCCTCCAGCAACTTACAAGGATATCGAGGCTGTGGCGTTGAAACCCACGTCGCTGGAGGAAGTGCGGCAACGAACCGAAAGGATCAATGAGTACATTCTCAATCTGGTTATTCCCTTCAGAAGTTGTATTGCCGACCTTGCATCCGGTGACAAGGACCGCGTTGGTTCCGGTGTGTTCGGTTGTGTCATGGATGCCATCGGGTTAATCGGAACAGTTGTCGGTGTTGCCAGCAAAATCATGGGCGTAATGGCCAAATCGATATCGACCACGGCGAAAGTCGCGACTCTGGCCAAGTTTGCCCTGACCACGACTATCTCTGTGTTCAATCCACTGGACGGTTTTGGAGCGATGTCCAAAACCGGCGGGAAATTGCTTGCTCGCGGAGGTGCGCAACTAGGCCGCAGCGGGGTGCACGCGTTAACATCGGCGCGACTCCAGCTGCGTCGGTTGATAGGGCGCGCCAGGTCCGTGGATCTGATGAAAGCCAATGATTACGCACGGCTCTGCCAAGGAACGTGGAAACCTTCAGGTTCGACCAAGCTGTTGGATGTATGTGTAACTCAACAAGGAACCAAGTGGTTTGCCACTAACCGTTTCGGCCGTCCCTGGGGACCGAGTCTGGAAAATTTCAAGTTCGGTGACGCATTACGGCCATTAAAACTCAGACAGATGCTACCGGATCATTACACCGGCCATATCGTTCAGCGGGCCATGTCTCAGGCAGGCGTAAAGATTGACGGCGCTTTGGGTGCCCTGGTCAAGTCTGTCGATCGCCTGAACACCGATCTTGCGATCGGTCTCTTGTTTGGAAGCTCCGAAAAAGGGCGAGACAACATGTTGACGTTTCTCAAATTAATAAAAACGGATTTCCACGGATTTTCGTTCGGCAATTGCCTGTTGGAGGCCGTACAGCATGATCGACATACGATGATCATAGACACCGAGACCTATAAAGCATGGAAGGAATCGAAAGGGCAGCCGGCCAATAGTCATGTGTTCCTGAAAGTTTACGGTGAGAACATCCAGGAGCACTTTCATAACGAAAAGTCCAGCTTCAGTGTCATCGCCGGAGATCTCATTCATAAGCTGTTTCATGTCACACCGACCGCCAAGCCTGTGGCCCTCGCATCCAGACCAGATATCCGTTCCGGCGAACTCTATCAGTTGGACGTCACACCGTTGTTGAATCTGGCGCAGGGTCAGTTGCCGGTTGCGTCAGTGACGAAAGTTGAGGGTAAACCCGTTGCGGTATGGAACGGAGACAGTTTCAAGTCCTCCGCCAGTGAAGTGCAGTCCGGTCTCTTCGACAAGACCCGGACCATTGAAAACGCTGATACCTATGTGGTGATGTCCTTGCTGCTGGATCAGGCTTCGGGGGATCAGAGTTGGCGATTCCGTCGCAATGTGCAAACCATGCAGGAAGCCGTGACTGCCAGCAACGGCGAGAGGATAACCGGTGAGGTCCTGCTGGATTTTGACCGATAGGAAAGGCGTTCTCTGACCAGACATCAGTCAGGGTGAGTCAATCTTCAGCTCTGGTCGATCCCGAAACTGTTCCAGCGCTTCGGGATTGGCCAATGCATCAGTGTTTTTGACTGGCTGGCCGTGCACTACATTACGCACGGCCAGTTCCACCACTTTGCCACTAAGCGTGCGTGGAATGTCCGTGACCGCAACAATCTTCGCCGGTACATGGCGCGGTGTGGTGTTCGCACGGATCACCTGACGGATCTGCTGTTGCAGCGTGTCATCCAGCGTTACGCCTTCCTTGAGGCGCACGAACAGTACGACGCGCACGTCGTCCTGCCATTGCTGGCCGATGGCAACGCTGTCCAGCACCTCGGGGAGTTTTTCCACCTGACGGTAGATTTCCGCCGTACCGATGCGCACGCCACCGGGGTTGAGCACTGCGTCGGAGCGGCCGTGAATCAGCATCCCGCCGTGGGGCAATTGTTCGGCGTAGTCACCCTGGGCCCAGACGCCGGGGAACTGGCTGAAATAGGATTTGCGCAGTTTCTCGCCGTCCGGATCATTCCACAGTCCAATCGGCATCGCCGGAAATGGCCGGGTACACACCAGTTCACCTTTCTCACCGATCACCGGTTGCCCGGCGTCGTTCCACACTTCGACCGCCATGGCCAGGCTCTTGCCCATGATTTCGCCCCGGCGTACGGCTGACATCGGGTTGCCGTTGACGAAGCAGGACACGATGTCCGTACCGCCGGACATCGAGGACAGGCAAACGTCCGGTTTGAAGTCGCGATAGACGAAGTCATAACTCTGCGGCGAAAGCGCGGAACCGGTGCAGAGCAGGGTTTTCAGGTGGCTCAGGTCGTGGCTTTCACGGGGCTTGATGCCGCTGCTTTCCAGGGTTGCGAGGAATTTCGGGCTGGTGCCGAACACGCTGACCTGCTCGTCGTCGAGCAGCTCCAGCAATCGCTGGTTGTCCGGAAAAAACGGTGAACCGTCATACAGCACCACCGCGCTGCCGACCGCCAGCGCCGACACCAGCCAGTTCCACATCATCCAGCCGCAGGTGGTGTAGTAGAACAGTCGATCACCGGGGCCCAGATCCACATGCAAACCGTGCTCCTTGACGTGTTGCAGCAACACGCCGCCGGTGCTGTGAACGATGCACTTCGGCACGCCGGTGGTGCCGCTGGAATACAGCACGTACAGCGGATGGTCGAAGGGCACAGGGACGAATTGCGGCTCATCGCCCGGTTCGTAGAAGTCGTCCCACAGCGTGACGTTGGCGGGTGTCCGGTAATCCTTGGCATGGGCGTGAGGGCGTGCGTACGGCACGATGATCAGCTGTTGCAAGGTCGGCAGCTGTTCGAGGATTTCGTTGATCTTTACGGTCTGGTCGATCTCTTTGCCGGCGTAGCGGTAACCGGCACAGGTGATCAGCACTTTCGGTTCGATCTGGCCAAAACGGTCGATCACACCGTGGGTGCCGAAGTCCGGCGAGGAACAGGACCATATCGCCCCGAGACTGGTGGTCGCGAGCATCGCCACCAGGGTTTGCCAGGTGTTGGGCATGCACGCGGCAACCCGGTCGCCGAGTACGACGCCGGCCGCTTGCAGGCTGGCCTGGAACCCGGCGACTTGCCGGGCCAGTTCGGCCCAGGTCAACAATTCACGTTGGCCGTTTTCGCCGATGGCGATCACGGCGATGGCATCGTCCCGTCGACTCAGCAGGTGTTCGGCGAAGTTCAACGTAGCGCCGGGAAACCATTCGGCACCGGGCATCTTCAAGCCTTCGCGCAGAACCGCGTCGGGCTGGGTGTGAAAACTGATGCCGAAGAAATCCACGATCGCCTGCCAGAACGCTTCGCGTTGGTCGATGGACCATTGGTGCAGGGCAGGGTAGTCGTCGAGGTGCACCTGGTGACGCTGAATGATGAAGCGCCGAAAGCCGTCCATGCGGGACCGGGCAATGCGTTTGGCATCGGGCTGCCAGAGGATGTCGGACATGGTTTGCCTCTTGTTTTTGTTGTTCACATGACCTGTGGGAGCCAGCCTGCTGGCGATTGAGGTCGATCAGCCAAATGATGATCCGCTATCGCCAGCGGGCTGGCTCCCACAAGGGCAGAGCTTACTGCGCGAGCCACCCGCCATCGATATTCCACGCCGCTCCGCGCACCTGACTGCCGGCCTCGCTGCACAGGAACAACACCAGTTCACCGAGGTGCGCAGGGGTGACGAACTCCAGCGACGGCTGTTTCTCGGCCAGCAGATCGTGTTGCGCCTGTTGCGGGTCGACACCCTTGGCCGCGCGATCGTCGATCTGCTTCTGCACCAGCGGCGTCAGCACCCAGCCCGGACAAATCGCATTGCAGGTGACGTTGCTGGCGGCGGTTTCCAGGCCGACCACTTTGGTCAGGCCGATCACACCATGCTTGGCCGCGACATAGGCGGCTTTGCCGGTGGAACCGACCAGGCCGTGCACCGAGGCGATGTTGACGATCCGGCCCCAGCCCTTGGCGCGCATGCCCGGCAAACTCAGGCGGGTGCTGTGAAACACCGACGACAGGTTGATCGCGATGATCGAATCCCAGCGCTCCACCGGAAACTCTTCCACCGCCGCGACGTGCTGGATGCCGGCGTTGTTGACCAGAATGTCCACGCCGCCGAACTCGCGCTCGGCGTAGGCGATCATGTCGGCGATCTGCTCAGGGCTGCTGACGTCCGCCGGGTGATGGCCGACCTTGCCGCCGAACTGTTCGACTTCGGCGATTACCTTCGAGGCATCGCCAAAGCCGTTGAGGATCAGGTTGGCGCCAGCCTTGGCCAGCGTGAGCGCAATGCCCAGCCCGATGCCGCTGGTGGAGCCGGTGACCAGTGCGGTCTTGCCAGTAAGAGTCGTCATGAATACCTCACACAATGCCAGTGGCGTAGAAAGTGCCGATTACCACGAAAACCGCCAGGGTCTTGATCAGCGTAATACAGAAAATGTCTTTGTAGGCCTCACGGTGGGTCAGGCCAGTGACCGCCAGCAACGTGATCACCGCGCCGTTGTGCGGCAAGGTGTCCATGCCGCCACTGGCCATCGCGGCCACGCGGTGCAGCACTTCCAGCGGAATGTTGGCGGCGTGGGCGGCGCTGATGAACTGTTCGGACATCGCCGCCAGGGCGATGCTCATGCCACCCGACGCGGAGCCGGTGATGCCGGCCAGCAGGGTCACGGTGATCGCTTCGTTGACCAGCGGATTGGGAATGCTCTTGAGCCAGTCGGCCAGCATCAGAAACCCCGGCAATGAAGCGATGACCGCACCGAAACCATATTCAGACGCAGTGTTCATCGCCGCCAGCAACGCACCGCTGACGGCGCTTTTGCTGCCCTCGGCGAGCTTGCTTTTGATCGCTTTGAAACCGAATGCCAGGACCATCAGGATGCCGACCAACAGGGCTGCCTGCACCGCCCAGATCGCCGTGAGTTTGGCAATTTCGGTGGTGACGGGCGCAGCCATGCCCGGCAGCGCGAGGCTGTGGGTCTTGCCGTACCACTGCGGAATCCATTGGGTGAACAGCAGGTTCATGATGCCCACCGCCAGCAACGGCGACAGGGCGATCCACGGGTTGGGCAGTTTCAGGTCTTCGGCGGTTTCCGGTTCGTTGCGCAGTTCGGTACCGTAGCCTTCGCCGGCGTGTTGAGCCTTGTTGCGTTGGCGCTGCAAGAACAGCATGCCGGCGCAGAACACGAAAATCGTCCCGATCACACCCAGCCACGGCGCCGCCCAAGCGGTGGTATTAAAGAAGGTGCTGGGGATTATTTTCTGGATCTGTGGAGTGCCGGGCAGGGCGTCCATGGTGAACGAGAACGCGCCGAGGGCGATGGTCGCCGGGATCAGGCGCTTGGGGATGTTGCTCTGGCGGAACATTTCCGCTGCGAACGGGTAGACCGCGAACACCACGACGAACAGCGAAACGCCGCCGTAGGTGAGCAGGGCGCAGACCAGCACGATCACCAGCATTGCCTGACGGGTGCCGAGTAAGCGGATGGCGGCTGCGACAATCGAACGCGAGAAGCCCGACAGCTCGATCAGCTTGCCGAACACGGCGCCGAGCAGGAACACGGGAAAGTAAAGTTTGATGAAACCGACCATCTTCTCCATGAACACCCCGGTGAAGGCAGGGGCGACGGCAGACGGGTCGGTGAGCAGGACGGCGCCGAGGGCGGCGATCGGGGCAAAAAGGATAACGCTGTAGCCACGGTAGGCCGCGAGCATCAGCAGCGCGAGGGCTGCCAAGGCGATGATCACACTCATGGTGTGCTCCTTCGATTGTTATTTTTGTGGGTGGAACGGGTGTGAGAGGGGCTATAGCGAGAACTGTGCCAGAAGGTTAACTTGTTGAAATAAAAGGAATTAGTTTGATTTTTGGAGGCGGCTTTCGAGATTTTGTCTCTATTTTGAGACTTCTCTGGCTGTGAGGGAGCTTTCGCGGGCAAGCCCACCCCCGCAGTTGAACGCTTTCCCCCGTAGGAGCAGGCTTGCCCGCGAAGCTTTTGATGTAGTCCAGACTTAGAGAACTGTGTCTCTTTATTGAGACTCTGCGATTCCGAGCGCAAGCATTTTTTTATAAAGCGTCGACCGCCCCAGTCCCAGCCGCTGCGCGGCCTCAGTCACCTTGCCCCTGCATTGCGCGAGGGTGGATTGAATCAGTTGCCGGTCAAACCGCTCGCGAGCCTGACTGAAGGTCTCGTTGGTTGCCGGCTCTGACAGCGGTGCCAGCGTTCGTTCAACCGGTGTAAACGTGCCAATCGCCGCTCGAATGTCGTTCGCCGTCAGCATCAAGTCATCACTGAGCAACGCGGCGCGCTCCAGTACATTGCGCAACTCGCGAATGTTCCCCGGCCAGGCATGCTGCCCCAGTAATTCCAGCGCTTCGCGATTGAGTTCGTGCTGACTGCGCAGCTCTTCAAGAATCGCCTCACTGAGGGCCGGCAGGTCGTCCAGCCGTTCACGCAGCGGCGGCACCTGAATCGGTAGCACGTTGAGACGGTAGTACAAATCCGCGCGGAACTCGCCGCGCTTGATTGCTGCTTCCAGATCCGTCGAGGTCGCGGCAATCACCCGCACATCGCTCTGGATCACGTCGTTGGAGCCTACAGGCTCGAATTCTTTTTCCTGCAATACCCGCAGCAATTTGCTTTGCAATGGCAACGGCATGTCGCCGATCTCATCGAGAAACAGTGTCCCGCCCTGAGCGATCTGCAACTTGCCGGTGCGGCCCTTGCGATCAGCGCCGGTGAACGCGCCGGGCGCGGTGCCGAAGAACTCGGCTTCGAGCAGCGCCTCGGGAATTGCCGCGCTGTTGATGCTGACGAAGGCCTTGTGCGCCCGAGGCGAAGCGCCGTGGATGGCCTGGGCCAGCAATTCCTTGCCGCTGCCGGTCTCGCCCAGCAACAGAACCGGTGACTCGGCGCTGGCGCTGCGGCGGGCGCGACGCTTGACCTCCAGGCTCGCGGCGCTGGTGCCGATGAAGTGGGCGAAGTTGTATTTGGTCTGGCGTGCGCGCAGCAGCGAACGGGTCGAGGCCAGCTCCTCCTGCATGCTCAGGTAACGTTTGAGCATCGGCGACAGCGTGCGCAATTCGTCAAACAGGGCGAAACCGATGGCGCCGATGACCGATCCGGCGTCGTCATGGATCGGCAGACGCATCACCACCAGCGGTTCTTTCGGGGTGTCCTGCATGTCCAGCAGTATCGGCCGCCCGGTGCGCACCACCTCGCGCAGTAAGCTTCCGGGGATCACGCTTTCGCAGGGCTTGCCGATGGCCCCGGCGGCGGAGTCGAGCCCGAAGCGCCGGGCGTAGCGCTCGTTCATCCAGACGATGTTCGCATCGCGGTCGACAATCACCGTGCCTTCACTGGATTGCTCGATGATCTCGAACAGCGAACGGATCGCCAGGGTGCGAACCCGTTGGTAATCCTTGAGGCTTTCGGTGGTGTTCATGGCGGCGTCCATTGGCGGAAGTCAGGTGGCGCGATTATGCCTATCCCGGATGCGCCGCCGCCAACAGCTCTTTGGTATAGGGGTGCTGCGGCGAGTCGAACACGTCATGGCTGGCGCCGCGTTCGACCACCTTGCCGTCTTTGATCACGATCATGTCGTGGGCCAGTGCCCGCACCACCGCCAGGTCGTGGCTGATGAACAGGTACGTCAGGCCGTGTTTTTCCTGAAGCTGGCGGAGCAGGGCGACCACCTGTTTCTGCACGGTACGGTCCAGCGCCGAGGTCGGCTCGTCGAGCAGGATCAGCGCCGGTTTGAGCACCAGTGCCCGGGCAATGGCGATGCGTTGGCGTTGGCCGCCGGAAAATTCGTGGGGGTAACGATGACGGCTTTCGGGGTCGAGGCCGACTTCCTTGAGCACGCGGATCACCTGGTCGTCGCACTCGTCAGCGGTGGATTGGCAATGCACTTCCAGCCCTTCACTGATGATCTGCGCCACCGACATGCGCGGGCTGAGGCTGCCGAACGGGTCCTGAAACACCACCTGCATCTGGCGGCGCCACGGTCGTAGTTGCTTTTGGTTGAGGCCGTCGAGAGACTCGCCGTGAAAGCGAATGCTGCCTTCGGAGTCGAGCAATCTCAGGATCGCCTGACCCAGTGTCGACTTGCCCGAGCCAGACTCGCCGACGATGCCCAGGGTCTTGCCGCGCTGGATGTTCAGGCTGATACCGTCCACGGCGCGCAGGTATTGCTTGCGCTGGAACAGTCCGCCGCCAACGACGAAATCCACCCGCAGGTCTTCGACTTCCAGCACGTTTTCACGCTCGTCCCGGGGCAATGCTTCGCCTTCGGGTTCGGCATTGAGCAACACGCAGCTGTAAGGGTGTTTCGGCTCGGTGAACAGGGTTTCGCAAGGTGCCTGCTCGACGATTTTCCCGGCCTTCATCACGCACACCCGCTGGGCAATGCTGCGCACAAGATTCAGGTCGTGGCTGATCAGCAGCAGCGACATGCCAAGACGTTGTTGCAGGGATTTGAGCAGCACCAGGATCTTGCGCTGCACGGTGACGTCGAGGGCCGTGGTGGGTTCATCGGCGATCAACAGTTCCGGTTCGCAGGCAAGGGCCATGGCAATCATGACCCGTTGTCGCTGGCCGCCGGACAATTGGTGCGGGTAAGCCTTCAACCGTTCTTTCGGCTTCTGGATGCCCACCAGTTCAAGCAGTTCGAGAATGCGTTTCTGCGCTTCTTTGCCACCCATGCCTCGATGCAGAAGCAGGGTCTCGCCGATCTGCTTTTCGATTGTATGCAGCGGGTTGAGCGAGGTCATCGGCTCCTGGAAGATCATGGCGATGCGGTTGCCCCGCAGGTCGCGCAAGGTCTTGGGATCGGCACCGACCAGCTCCTGGCCGCGATAGCGAATGCTGCCGGTGGTTGTGGCTTCGCTGTCGGGGAGCAGTTGCAGGATCGAGTGGGCCGTCACCGATTTGCCCGAGCCCGATTCGCCCACCAGCGCCAGGCACTCGCCGGGGCGGATGTCCAGGCACAGATTGCGCACCACGGTCTGGCCATGGAAGGCGACGCTGAGGTCACGGATTTCGATCAGGTTGTCAGTCATTTCAAGGATCCGTTCATGAGCGCGGGTCAAAGGCATCGCGCAATGCTTCGCCAATGAATACCAGCAAGGACAGAATCAGCGCGAGGGTGAAAAACGCCGTCAATCCCAGCCACGGTGCCTGCAGGTTCTGCTTGCCCTGGCCGATCAACTCGCCCAGGGAAGCGCTGCCCGCCGGCATGCCGAAACCCAGGAAATCCAGCGCAGTGAGCGTAGATATCGCCCCGGTCAGAATGAACGGCAGGTAACTCAATGTGGCATTCATTGCATTGGGCAGGATGTGCCTGAAGATCACCTTGCGGTCGGTCAGGCCCAGGGCCCGCGCTGCCTTGACGTATTCCAGGTTACGCCCGCGCAGGAACTCGGCGCGCACCACGTCCACCAGCGCCAGCCAGGAAAACAGCGCCATGATCCCCAGCAGCCACCAGAAGTTCGGCTCGACGAACCCTGACAGAATGATCAGCAGGTACAGCACCGGCAGCCCCGACCAGACTTCGAGCAGACGCTGCCCCATCAAGTCGATCCAGCCACCGTAGTAGCCTTGCAGGGCGCCGGCCGCGATGCCGATCAGGGCGCTGACGAAAGTCAGCATCAAGGCGAACAGGATCGACACCCGCGCACCGAAAATCACCCGGGCCAGCACGTCCCGCGCCTGATCGTCGGTGCCCAGCCAGTTGACCGAAGTCGGCGGGCTTGGCGCCGGTTTGTTGAGGTCGTAGTTCGGTGTGTCGTCACTGAACGGGATCGGTGGAAACAGCAGCCAGCCACCGTCCTTGCGGATCAGGTTCTGCACATAGTCGCTGCGGTAATCGGCCTGGAACGGCAACTGCCCGCCAAACTCCTGTTCGGTATGGCGCTTGAATACCGGGAAGTACCACTGACCTTGATAACTGACGACCAGCGGTTTGTCGTTGGCGATCAGTTCGCCACCGAGGCTGATCACGAACAGACCAATGAACAGCCACAACGACCACCAACCCCGGCGGTTCTTCTTGAAGCGTTCGAAACGGCGACGGCCCAGAGGCGAGAGCTTGAGCATCAGGCATTCCTCGCGGCGAAGTCGATGCGCGGATCGACCAGCGTGTAGCACAGGTCGCCGATCAGTTTTATCAGGAGACCGAACAGGGTGAAGATGAACAGCGAGCCGAACACCACCGGGTAGTCCCGGGAGACAGCTGCTTCGTAGCTCATGCGCCCGAGGCCGTCGAGGGAGAAGATCACCTCGATCAGCAGCGAGCCGGCAAAGAACACACTGATGAAGGCCTGTGGGATGCCCGAGACCACCAGCAGCATTGCGTTGCGAAACACATGGCCATACAGCACCCGGCGTTCGCTCAGGCCTTTGGCGCGAGCGGTGACCACGTACTGACGGGTGATTTCATTGAGAAACGAGTTCTTGGTGAGGATGGTCAAGGTCGCAAAGCCGCCGATCACCAGCGCAGTCACCGGCAGAACAAGGTGCCAGAAGTAGTCGGCGATCTTGCCCAGGGTCGACAGGGATTCGAAGTTGTCCGAGACCAGCCCGCGCACCGGAAACCAGTTCAGTGACGTTCCGCCGGCAAACACCACGATCAGAAACATCGCGAACAGGAACGCCGGCATCGCATAACCGACGATGATCGCCGTACTGCTCCAGATATCGAAATGACTGCCGTGGTGCACGGCTTTGCGGATGCCCAGCGGGATCGACACCAGATAGGTGATCAGCGTGGCCCACAGCCCGAGGGAAATGGTCACCGGCATTTTCTGCAGGATCAGGTCGGTGACCGTGGCGCCCCGGAAGAAACTCTTGCCGAAATCCAGTTGCGCGTAGTTCTTGAGCATCAGCCACAGGCGTTCATGGGCCGGTTTGTCGAAACCGTACTGTTTTTCGATGTCCTTGATCAGTTGCGGATCAAGGCCTCGGCTGGCGCGGGAAGTGCTGCTCATGGTCTCGTTTGCGCCGCCGCCGACACTGGCGCCGCCGATCCCTTGCAGATGTGCAATGGCCTGTTCCACCGGACCACCCGGGGCGGCCTGGATGATCACGAAGTTGACCAGCAGAATGATCACCAGCGTCGGGATGATCAGCAGCAGACGCCGCAGTATGTAAGCCCACATCAGTGCGGTCCTCCGGGTCTGCCACGGCTGATTTTCTCGGCCGTCATCTGCTGGTTGGTCAGCGGTGTGCTGCTGATCTCCCACCAGCTTTCGATCGCTTCGTCATTGCTCGCCTGCACAGAGGGGATGCCGAAGCGGTTCCACCACACGGTCGATGTGCCCGGCGGGTAATAGTTGGGAATCCAGTAGTAGTTCCATTGCAGCACCCGGTCCAGCGCATGGGCGTAATGCAGCATGTCGGCCTGGGTCGAGGCGCGGATCAGGCCGTTGATCAAGGTGTCGACCGCCGGATTCTTCAGCACCATGTAATTGTTGGCGCCGGGATCGTTGGCCGACGCGGAACCGAAGTAATTGAGCAGCTCGCCGCCGGGCGACGTGGTGACCGGGTAACCGGTGACAATCATGTCGTAATCGCGGCTCATCAGGCGATTGACGTACTGCGAAGAGTCGATGCGGCGGATGTCGAGGTTGATGCCGATCTGTTTCAGTGTGCGCTTGTAAGGCAGCAGCAGCCGGTCCATGCCGTTCTGGCTGACCAGGAAGGTGAAGCTCAACGGTTCGCCCTGTACGTTGACCAATTGGTCTCCGTCCGGTTTCCAGCCGGCCTGTTCCAGCAGTTCCAGTGCTTGCAACTGTTTGTCACGAATCAGGCCGCTGCCATCGGTTTTCGGCGCCTCGAAGACCTGGGTGAATACCTCGTCGGGAATCTGCCCGCGCAACGGTTCAAGAATCTTCAGTTCGGCAGCGTCCGGCAGTTCCCGGGCGGCGAGGGCACTGTTGGAAAAGTAACTCTGCTGGCGGATGTACATGTTGCGCATCATCTGCCGGTTGCTCCATTCGAAGTCCCAGAGCATGGCCAGGGCCTGACGTACGCGGCGATCCTGGAACATCGGTTTTTGCAGATTGAACACGAAGCCTTGCGCCGATTGCGGTGCTTCGGTGGCCAGATGAGCCTTCTGCAGACGCCCGTCGCTCAGGGCCGGGCTGTCGTAGCCGATCGAGTAGCCGGTAGCGGAAAATTCGCGGTTGTAGTCGTAGGCGCCGCCGCGCAATACCTGACGAGCGACATCGGTGTCGCCGAAGTACTCGATGCTGAAGTGGTCGAAGTTGTAGAGCCCGCGGCTGACGGGCAAGTCCTTGCCCCACCAGTCGGGGTTGCGCTCGAAGGTGATACTGCGCCCGGAATCGACCTTGCCTACCCGGTAAGGGCCGCTGCCCAGCGGTGGTTCATAGCCGCCACCGCCGGCGAAGTCACGGGTCTTCCACCAATGCTCGGGAAACACTGGGAGGGTCGCGATGTCCAGTGGCAGCGTGCGGTTTTCATTGCTCTTGAAATCGAAACGCACGGTCAGTGGCGCTTCCACCTCAACGCCTTTGACGTCGGCGAACTGGGTGCGATAGCGCAGGCTGCCTTGGGTCATCAACAAGTCGTAGGTGTAGCGCACGTCTTCGGCGGTGATCGGTTTGCCGTCGGCGAAACGTGCCTTGGGGTTGATGAAAAAACGCAGGGACAGACCGTCTTCGGAGCGCTCCATCTTCTGTGCCACCAGCCCGTAGACGGTGTAAGGCTCGTCCATAGAACGCTGGGCCAGCGGGGAGTACAGCAGGCCGTCGATCTGGGTGACGCCGATGCCCTTGTCGATGTAGGGCAGGACATGGTCGAAGTGACCGATCTCGATCGCCGAGCGGCGCATCGTTCCGCCCTTGGGCGCTTGCGGATTGGTGTAGTCGAAGTGACTGAAATTGGCCGGATACTTCGCCGGTTCGCCGTAAACGGTCAATGCATGTTGCGGTGCAGCGCTCACACCGGCGGCGCCCATCAGCAGAGCCACGGCAGTGAACATCAAAGTGGAAAAAGCCAGTCGCATTGTCAGCCTTAGAGCCGGATGATCGATAAGCGCAATTTGTACGCGAGCCCGACACTGTTCGCCAGCCGCGTGGTGTAACCAAAACACAACGGCCCGCCATCTGGCGGGCCGTTACACAGCGCAAGGGACTAAGGATCAGTCCTGACGGCTGGTGACTTCCAGCAGGTGATAGCCGAACTGAGTCTTGACCGGGCCTTGCACGACGTTGATCGGTGCGCTGAACACTACGGTATCGAATTCCTTGACCATCTGGCCCGGGCCGAACGAGCCCAGGTCGCCGCCCTGACGGCTGGACGGGCAGGTGGAGTTGGCTTTGGCGACTTCAGCGAAATCGGCGCCGGCTTCGATCTGGGCCTTGAGTTCGTTGCACTTGTCTTCGCTGGAAACCAGGATGTGGCGGGCAGTGGCTTTGGCCATGGGGGAAATCTCCAATCAAATCAGTAAAGGGTGGAGCCTACCGGATTCAGTGGCCGATTTCTCGGCAAAGTTCCGTTCAGTTGTCTGATGCCGGCGCTCAGAGGTTGGCGGCCTGCAGGCGCAAGGCGTGCTCGACGTACAACTGGATCGAATCGACTGCTCCGGCGTGCTTGTCAGCGGTTCGACCCAGGCTGCGCAGATGATCAACTGGATAGTCGGAACGGATCACGGTGCCCAGATGAGAACTGTAGCGCCCGACGAAGCCATCGTTTTGCAAGGGTTCGGTCATGAAGTACTGCGACAGGGCCCGGCAGATGTCTCGCATCGGGTCGGGTTTCTGCATATTTATTGACGGCACGACACCACTCCAGGAGTAGTAGCGCACCTCATTGACCTGTTCGGCACCTTGCCCGCCCCAGCTCTGCGGCAGGCCTTGCGGGTACTTGTCATTGAAGTCGCCGACGCCTTCGGTCGTCAGGGCATTCAATGCGGCCAATGCATGTTGCGGCAGCGCCGTGGTCCCGCTGAGCAGGCACAGAAAGTCAGAAAACAGTGTGGCGACGTTCTGCGCCACGATTTCCGGCAGCTTTCCGGGGACCAGTGCCTTGCGCAGGAAGTCCGCCAGTTCCGAACCGTGATTCGGCCCGCTGACCGATGTCACGGATGCAACCTTGTGTGGGGCAAACGCTGCCGCGTACCGAGCAGCGAGTGCACCCTGGCTATGGCCGATCAGGTTGACTTTCGCCGCACCCGTGCCCTTGAGCACGGAGTCGATCTGGCAAAGCAGTTGTCTGCCGCGTACTTCGTTGTCGTGAATGGCTGACAAGTGAGGTACGAAAACCTGCACGCCGATGGCCTTCAACGCCTGCCTGACGTCGTGGAACAGCTCAAATGGGCCGATACGCTCGAATCCGAACAAACCGTGCACCAGGAGGATGGGGTAACGGGTGGTGGTGTCTTGTTGCATTTTTCATCCTTGATCGCAGAAGTTCATCGATATTTTCCGGGTGCCACTCTAAATCAGTCTTGGAGCTCTCGATGTATGAAGCGTCTGTCTCGGGAGACGGAAACTGGGTCGGTGTGCGCAGGAAATATCCTCAAAGTTTGGAATCCGGATCGGAATATCTGGACGTCTTTTGCCTCATCCAATGTATTTGTTCTGTAATTGCCTACCGGTTGCGATGCGATTGCCGCCGGAACGCGGTGTGGATGGACGACATCATTTTTCTTGTCTGACTGATTGAATAGAGGCTCTTCGACGCAGCAGTGAGCTGCAGGGCGTTTCCAGGGAGTGGAGCTACGAATGAATATGCAGAGCGCGCAAGAAGCGACACGGGGCAATGTTTTAGCCGTAACAACGATCGGCTCATCAGGGCACGCATGCCTGCGCGAACCGTCGGGTTCATTGCCTGCGGTGACCCTCGAATCGGTGGAAGGAGGTGTCCTTGATCCCTCGTTGAACAGAGTTGTCATCCGGATCGCGCCATATCCCGAAATGGCATGTGGTGACAGAGTGGTACTGAGCTGGCATGGTCTCGACATCGAGGGTTTGCCGTATCGACACGAGTTTGCGCGATCGATCAGCGAGTCTCAGTTGGGGAGGGATATCGTTTTTGTCGTCAGCAGTCCTCACATCGCTGCGCTGGATGGCGGTTCGCTGGAGGTGTTCTGGACGCTGAGCAGCATGAAATGGTTGTTGCCCGTCAACTCCGTCAGGACTCAGCTGAATGTGGGGGATGTTCTATACAGTCTGTTGCCGCCCACGGTTGACGATGCCGTTGGCGGGCACCTTGATCCGGCGCGCGTCAATGAAGGCACCACTGTCACTCTCCAGCCTTATGCCGGGATGTCGGTGGGTGATCGAGTGGAGTTGTTCTGGCAGGGGGCTGCAGAGCACGCTTCATTCCGGGACAGCTTGATTGTCGAGTCCTTCGCTGTTGGAGCGCCGCTGGTGTTCGGTGTCGATTCTCGATTCATCATCCCGCATCGAGGCAGCGAAGTGCTTGTCCGATATGTCATCGAACAAAAAAACGGAGCGCTGCGCGAATCGGGCTCCAGGAACATCGCCATTGCTCCGTTGGTGCGCGGCGTACTGGCCGCACCGCAAGTACTTGAAGCACGGGAAGGGGCGCTGAACGTACGCGAAACCATTGATGGCGTCAGCATAGTGATCAGCAATGCGCAGGTGGAGGTCGGTGAACTGGTTTATCTCAAGTGCGATGGCGAGCACTTCTTTCATCGTGATGATCGGGAAATAACCAGCGGAATGGAGATTGAGCCCCTGGTGTTTATCGTTCCCTATCGCTTCTGGCGCGAGCATGTCGGTACGGCTGTTCGAGTGTCCTATTCGATTGAGCGGCTGGATGATGTCAGTCAGGTATCCGATGTGGCACTGCTGCGCGTGCTGGCTTGATCAAGCGGCCTTCCGGGCAGGCATGCTCCGGAAGGCCGGTTTCATATTCAGGCGAGGGACGGTTTCCGCAGACGCTGCGCAGCATCGAGCAGCAGACCTTCCGTGGCAGCGAAGCCCAGGCAGCCATCCGTTACCGAGACGCCGTAGCGCAACGACTCACTCAATGGCTGGCACCCTTCGAACAGATGCGATTCGATCATCATGCCGACCAGTGAACGGTCTCCCTGTAGGCGCTGCTCCAGCACATCGTTGAAAACGTCCGGCTGACGAAGAGGGTCCTTGCCGCTGTTGGCATGGCTGCAATCGACCATGATCCGGCTCGGGATCTTCAGTCGGCTCAGTTCGGTATGGATTCGGGACACACTCGCGCGATCGTAGTTCGGCCCTTGATGGCCACCGCGCAGGACCAGGTGGGTATCCGGGTTGCCCGAAGTCGGAATGATTGCCGGATGGCCCTGGCTGTCTACGCCAAAATGGCGATGTGGATGAGCAGCCGAGCGCATGGCGTCGACGGCAATGGATACGCCGCCATCGGTGCCGTTCTTGAAGCCGACCGGCATGCTCAGCCCGCTGGCCATCTCGCGATGGATCTGTGATTCGGTTGTCCGCGCACCGATGGCGACCCAACTGAGCAGATCGTCGAAATAGCCCGCAGCCATGGGTTGCAGCAGTTCGGTGGCAACCGGCAGACCGAGTCGGATCATTTCCAGCATCAGTTCACGTGACAATGTCAGGCCGGCGGCCATGTCGTCGCTGCCATCGAGATGGGGATCGTAGGCCAGGCCTTTCCAGCCGACGGTGGTGCGGGGTTTTTCGACGTAAGCGCGCATCACGAGGAGCATTTCGCCGCTGACTTCATCGGCCAGTCGAGCAAGTTTGCCTGCGTATTCGAGCGCGGATTCAGGGTCGTGAATGGAGCAAGGGCCGACGACGACCAGCAAGCGATGGTCTTCGCCGTTGAGTATGGCGCGAATCGCCTGACGGTGATCGGCAACCTGCTGGTTCAAGGCATTGCTCAGGGGCAATTGCTGCTTGAGTTGCAGCGAACTGGGCAGACGCAAGGTCAATGCCTCGTTGGCCGGGTTCAGGGTGGACAGTGGCAGAGCAGAAACGGACGAGTTCATATTCGGTCTTCCTGGGCTGGTCGCGGGTCTTTCCCGCTGACTCGGCCCTATTGGGGTGTTCGACAGTTGGCCGTATTGGCTACGTGTGTTGGCTTGCCACCTGTGGGTGACCGATCGGAGGCGGCAGGCTGTCCCGAGCGGAGGCTGCTAAATCGCCAGGCGGTAAAGCTGTCGTAGCGGTAATAAGTGGCGTAGTTCATGTGGTTATTCCTCAAGTGTCTGGTGTGTCGCTGAAAGTTCAGGGCCTGAAAAAACAAAACCCCCGGTCGGGAGGCCGACCGGGGGTTGAGAATTCTCTCGTAGGCGACCCGTCTATGTGGGCGCCGTGTGGGTATCAGGCGCGCCAGTGGCTAAACCAATACCCAAAATAAAAGCTGGCTGGAGCGCAGATGCTGTTCACGCAGGCAGCCGCAACCGAGCGCTGGGCGCTGGTGGCATGAAGCTGTGCAAGGACGTTGAACATGGTCTGTCTCCGATGAATGCGCCGAGCTTACTAGAGCCCGATGCGCATCAGCAATCAGAAATTGCTATTGCAGGTACAAGAAGGCCTCTATCGGTTGAGCCTGTGACACACTATGGCTTTTCAGCTGCTCAGGGTCGAGTAGCGTCGCAGTCGCATCAGGGAGGGCAAGTCATGCAGGTGGTGGATGTGCAAACAAGCTTTCAATTGCGACCGGCATTGCCCGATGACCTGTCGTTTGCGCGAGAAATCACCCGTCGGAACATGCTTCGCTATTACATCAACTACGATCTGTTGTGGCAGGACGAAGCTTTCGATCTTGCCTGGGCCGGACGCGAGAACTGGTTGATTGAATGCGATGGCAGGCCCGTCGGTTATTTCAGCCTCAGTCGTGATGCTCGCGCGCTGTACATTCGCGAATTGCAGGTCTGCGAGGGTTTCCAGGGACAAGGAGCAGGATCCTGGGCGATCGATCAGGTTGTTGCAATCGCGCGCCAGGAACGTAGACCGGCATTGCGTCTGACCGTGTTCAAGAATAATCCGGCGCAAAACCTGTATCGCAGAAAAGGAATGGTTGTGCAGGGCGAGGACGAATGTTTCCTGAGGATGCAGCTCGATTTCAGTACACCTGTGCTCTGAAACGCACGGCCGGCAAGCCCTGAATGATGAATTGAAACTTTTTATATGTTGCTTGCCGCTAGGTCTGTCTGGCAGTTTTTGCTAAGGTGTCCGGCATCCCAATAAGACCATATCGCGAGGTGTCTGCTTGATTAGGGTGCTAGTGGTCGATGACCATGATCTCGTTCGTACAGGCATTACACGAATGCTGGCCGATATCGATGGCCTGCAAGTGGTTGGCCAGGCCGAGTCCGGGGAAGAATCCCTTATCAAGGCCCGTGAGTTGAAGCCCGACGTGGTGCTGATGGACGTCAAGATGCCCGGCATCGGCGGCCTGGAGGCCACTCGCAAACTGTTGCGCAGCCATCCGGACATCAAGGTGGTCGCGGTCACCGTGTGCGAAGAAGATCCGTTTCCTACACGATTGCTGCAGGCGGGCGCTGCGGGCTACCTGACCAAAGGCGCCGGATTGCCGGAAATGGTACAGGCCATCCGCCTGGTCTTTGCCGGCCAGCGTTACATCAGCCCGCAAATTGCCCAGCAATTGGCAATCAAGTCTTTTCAGCCAACCAATGATTCTCCGTTCGATGCCTTGTCCGAACGGGAAATCCAGATTGCACTGATGATTGTCGGCTGTCAGAAGGTGCAGATCATTTCCGACAAATTGTGCCTGTCGCCAAAAACCGTAAACACCTACCGTTACCGCATTTTCGAGAAGCTTTCGATCAGCAGCGATGTCGAGCTGACGCTTCTGGCAGTTCGTCACGGCATGGTTGATGCCAGCCTCTGACCATGACTGAAACATTCGATTCCGGCGCCTTCCTGTCGACTGTCAGCGGGCGTCCTGGCGTTTATCGCATGTTCGACAGCGATGCGCGTCTGTTGTATGTCGGCAAGGCCAAGAATCTGAAGAAGCGCCTGGCCAGTTACTTTCGCAAGACCGGGCTGGCGCCAAAAACCGCTGCTCTGGTCGGGCGAATCGCCCAGGTCGAAACGACCATCACCGCCAACGAAACCGAAGCCCTGCTGCTTGAGCAAACGCTGATCAAGGAGTGGCGGCCGCCGTACAACATTCTGTTGCGTGATGATAAGTCCTATCCGTATGTGTTTCTGTCTGACGGGCAATTCCCTCGTCTCAGCATCCATCGCGGCGCGAAGAAGGCCAAGGGCAAGTACTTCGGGCCTTATCCGAGTGCCGGCGCCATTCGCGAAAGCCTCAGTCTTCTGCAAAAGACGTTTTTCGTGCGTCAGTGCGAAGACAGCTATTACAAAAACCGGACCCGTCCGTGCCTCCAATACCAGATCAAACGCTGCAAGGCGCCCTGTGTCGGGCTGGTCGAGCCAGAGGTTTACGCCGAGGACGTGCATCACTCGGTCATGTTCCTCGAGGGCCGCAGCCATGCGTTGACCAATGAGCTGTCGACTGCGATGGAAGAGGCTGCAATCAATCTCGAGTTCGAACGCGCTGCAGAGCTGCGCGACCAGATTGCATTGCTGCGCCGCGTTCAGGATCAACAGAGCATGGAAGGCGGGACTGGCGACATCGATGTGATCGCTGCTTTCGTCAACCCTGGTGGTGCCTGCGTGCATTTGATCAGCGTGCGGGGCGGTCGGGTTCTGGGGAGCAAGAACTTCTTTCCGCAGGTTGGCATCGAGGAAGACGTTGCCGAAGTCATGGCGGCGTTTCTTGGCCAGTATTTCATCAGCAGCCCTGAGCGGGATTTGCCAAGCGAACTGATCGTCAACGTTGTTCATGATGACTTTCCCACGTTGGTCGAGGCGATTCAGGAACTTCGCGGGCGCGAACTGACGATCAGTCATCGGGTTCGCGGAACGAGGGCGCGCTGGCAGCAACTGGCCGTGACCAACGCCGAACAGGCGCTGGGCGCGAGACTGGCCAACCGTCAGCACGTTGCCGCGCGATTCGAGGCCTTGGCCGAGGTACTGAATCTGGATGAGCCGCCACAACGGCTGGAGTGCTACGACATCAGTCATTCCAGTGGCGAGGCAACCGTTGCGTCCTGTGTGGTCTTCGGGCCGGAAGGGGCGATCAAGTCGGATTACCGTCGATACAACATCGAAGGCGTAACGGCGGGTGATGATTATGCGGCCATGCATCAGGCGCTGACCCGGCGCTTCAGCAAACTGAAGGACGGGGAGGGCAAGTTGCCGGACATTCTGCTGGTGGACGGAGGCAAAGGGCAGTTGTCGATGGCGCGTGATGTGCTCAACGAACTGGCCGTGCCGGATCTGATCCTGCTCGGGGTCGCAAAAGGCGCAACGCGCAAGGCGGGTTTCGAAACTTTGTATCTGAATGATGCTGCGCATGAGTTCACATTGCGTGGCGACTCCCCGGCGTTGCACCTGATTCAACAGATCCGTGACGAAGCTCACCGCTTTGCAATCACCGGGCACCGCGCGCGTCGTGGCAAAACCCGACGTACGTCAACGCTGGAAGGCGTGGCGGGCGTAGGTCCGACCCGTCGCAGGGACTTGCTGAAACATTTTGGTGGATTGCAGGAGCTGTCTCGTGCAAGCATCGAAGAGATCGCCAAAGCACCGGGGATCAGCAAAAAGCTAGCAGAGTCGATTTATGCAAACCTGCATAGTGAGTAGAATGTCCATTCACCTCGTAGCCAGTTGTGCCGATGAATATCCCTAATCTGATTACCGTTCTCCGTGTCCTGCTCATTCCGATCTTCATTTTGCTGTTCTATCTGCCTTACCAGTGGAGTTATCTGGCCTCAAGTTCGGTCTTTGCCTTTGCGGCAGCAACGGACTGGCTGGATGGTTATCTGGCGCGACGCCTGGAGCAAAGCACTCCGTTTGGTGCGTTTCTGGATCCCGTCGCTGACAAATTGATGGTTGCCGTTTCGCTGGTGTTGCTGGTGCAAGAACACGGCAACTTGTGGCTAACACTGCCGGCAGCCGTCATCATCGGTCGCGAGATCGTCGTTTCGGCGCTGCGTGAGTGGATGGCCGAACTCGGTGCGCGCGCCCATGTGGCGGTGTCGAATCTGGGCAAATGGAAAACCGCTGCACAAATGCTTGCATTGGTGATCCTCTTGGCCAACCCCAAGGTATTCAGCTTCTGGGTTTTCATCGGTTATGCGTTGCTGATGGTATCGGCAGGGCTGACTCTGTGGTCGATGGTTCAATACCTTCGGGCTGCCTGGCCACATCTGAAGACCGATGTTGAAAAGAAATAAAACTTTTTTGAATCAAAGGGTTGACGGCGCTTCTGATTTCTATAGAATGCGCCACACCAAGCGGGAATAGCTCAGTTGGTAGAGCACGACCTTGCCAAGGTCGGGGTCGCGAGTTCGAGTCTCGTTTCCCGCTCCAAGTTTGTACAGCGTTTGTTGTTGCGCTACTGACAGCAAATGTTTTGAGGCCGAGTAGCAAAATGGTTATGCAGCGGATTGCAAATCCGCCTACGCCGGTTCGATTCCGACCTCGGCCTCCACTCTTGAAAACCCCGTAGATCAATGATCTACGGGGTTTTTTCTTGCCTGCGAGAAAGAGAGTACGCGCTCTTTGAGCGCAAGGCAGCGTATCAAGGGCCTGTCCATGGCCCGTACGTTGACGCTCCAGGAAAAAGCATCAACGCCTCCAATCTCAGCGGTCAAAATCGGCAGGTATTAATTTTTGCCTGATCGTGCACTTACCTGAAAAACCACTTCTTCTTTCCGGCAGGCGGTGTGTCTTTGCTGAATTTTGCTGCGATAGGGGCAGAGTGTCCCAGCGGCCAGTAAATGCCGTGGTTTGGCTCTGGGTCGAGATAGACCTTTATTTCGTCAAAGCCAGCCTTCTTCAGTTCTTCAATGACTGACCACTCAGAAAACCTTCTCATCTCAATGGTGGTGCCTGGGCCGCCGTGATAGACGAGGTCATGAAAGTACTGGATGTCACCGTTCTTCTTGACGTTCCTCAAGTGCGGACCGTTTTCATTTTCGGTAATGGTCCATTCGTGCAGGTCTGGAAAGTTCTCGGTCGTGATTACGCCGCGTTCCCCGGGGTGGAAGTACGGAACGGTGAATACAAAAACGCCACCTGGTTTGAGTAGGCGTCGGGCATTTTCAAAAGCCAGGCTTACGGGAGAAGCAACATGCTCGAATACGTCACTCGAGACGATAAAGTCGAGTGTCCCTTCCATGGCCGGGTCGATGTTGGTGATATCGACCCTCGGCTCCTGGTGGTAGAAGGTGTTTTTGTAGGCAATGCGATGCGCGAGGCGGCTGACATAACCATCCCAGCAGCTCATGCCGATGCCGCAAATGTCAGGGCGCGGCGGAGTTATTTCGGATATGGCGAGGCTGTTGCCAAAAAGCTCGGTGGTCAGGACTTGTACGATCGAGCGCATTCTCACGGTGGACCCGCAGCCGTTGCAGGAAGCTTCTTCGCGGGTCAGTCTGGAGATTTCGATAGTGTTGCTGGTATTGCAAATATTACAGGTGAAAGTAGTCATGCTCTCATCTTCAAAATTCATGCTTTCTCTCCGTGTCAAAGCCTATTGAGATGAAATTGTTTTTCTTCTAGTGAGCCGTTTACGCCTTGTTCTTAAAGGGTATTGCGATACTTGTCACCTCGCATCGGCTGCGGCGGATACTATCAAACACTCGCTAAAAAACCGGTTTTTTGTTTCTGAAAAAAACGATGGGAGGCGAAGGGCTGGGGTGCAGTCGGTGGTGCGCGCTGGCATAGGCTCTGAGAGTGTTGGCTCGTGCTTCCGGTTGTCATGGGCAATGACAGCCGCCGTCAAAGTCAGCGTGGCTGACAGGCCTATAAAAATCAGTAGCTTGCACAAAAGGAATAGTGCTAACCTATTGAAACTCTTGGAGTTATAGATGGATTCAGATTTGAGTTTGCAACGATTAGACGCAAACCTCAGAGCCAGCTATAAGAAAGCGTTATAGATTCATGATTTATGGATTTATTTTCTGGCATCGCAGTGAAAGATTTCGTCTCGGAATCAGCCTTTGCCAACTTGCTTCACCGGGGAGTGATGTATATATTTCCCCCTCTGCTGTACGGGCAGCATTCTGTCAGGATTGTGAACCGGCATCAGGGCTACGCAACACCGCGCTACCGCCCGAATGGCGAAACTGGTAGACGCATGGGACTTAAAATCCCCCGCTCGTAAGGGCGTGCCGGTTCGATTCCGGCTTCGGGCACCATCTTAAATCAAGGGTTTGCGAGCGAAAGCTGATGCAAACCCTTGTTTGTTTCCGGTCCGCAATTTTGACAGTGGTCCGCAATTCACTTCGTGGGCATGACCCTTTTGCCCTTGCGATTCCGAATGTACTGCTCGGTCATCACGACAGTGGTATGCCCAAGTTGATCCTTGGCCTGCATGATATCGCCACTCGACTCCGCCTTGTCGGTGCCGGCCTTGGCGCGTAAGTCACGCATTTGGAACTCGGCCTTCTCAACTCCAGCGGCCTCCCGGGCCAAATCAAACCGCCTCCGCAACATCGCCTCCGTCATCGGAGTGCCATCCTCTGTCACGATCAGCCGCGTCGAGCGGACCTTGTGCCCAGCTTTCCGGGCCATGATTCGATCAATCAAAAACTTCAGCTCGCCAATTACCTCGATTCGCCGTTTGGCCTTCGTTTTTCCCTGCAAAACCCAGATCTGGCCATCCCGGACGTCCCGCTCGTCCATCATGCGGGTGTCTGTGACCCTTTGACCGGTCAGGTAGGCCAGGTCCATCGCATCTTGTAGTCCTGGATCTGCTTTGTCGTAGACGCGTTTGAACAGTTCGTCTTCGACGTAGGTGTCCCGGCCGGTTTCTTTGTTGCCCTTGATGCCTGAGCAAGGGTTGGCAAGGGAGGTGTAACCTTTATCCCGGGCGTAGTTCCAGATCGCACTTAGCAGGGCTTTCTCACGGTTTGCGCGGATGGGTGCGGATTTTCGCCAAGTAAGGTACTGGCGTACGTGCAGCGGCTGGATTGTTTCCAGTGGCGCCGGTGGATCGTCGAAGAACGCCAACAGGTTCTTCAGCTCGCGGGCATTGTCTTTTTGGGTGCTTGCCGCCTTCGTGGGCACCACGTCGACCATGTACTTCTCTGCGACGTAGCGGAATGTGACAATCTTGGCGACCAGGTCAACAGCTGTCCGATCGCGCTCTAGCTTGGCGTATTCCATGATTGCCAAGCCGTAATCGCTGCCCAGCGCGATCTCTTTACGGTCTTTTCCGCCGGTGTCGTAGTAATAGTAGATGCGGCCGCTGGCCTTCTTGCGCTCTCTCAACCGGGCAATTGAGCCCGGCTTGCTTGCTCTTCGTCCCATCTCAACTTGCCTTTCTTGGCGACCATACTGGTTTTTCAGCTTCGTAGCTTCCGACGGCCGTCACTGCCTGCGTTGTCACCGCTGGCCAGCCATTGCGCTTGATAGAGTGCCGGATTCCGTTTTTCTTCAGGTTCAGGATCTGTCCTGCCTTGGTCCGCGCGCCGGTCAGCTCGCAAACCTCTTCGTGCGATAAAAATTGAATGTTCATGAGCGTTCCATGCCGCGCGCGGCGGCAGAAGGTGGTTATTCGGTAGTGATTTACTGCTGGAGGAGTTCGGCGGGGACTTTGACCGTGGAGCCGCGCTTGGCGAAGACCACTGCGCGGAACACGGCGATGGTGCGGGTTTCGCCAGACTGGCGGTTGAATGGGGTGTTCGTCGCGTCGGCCAGCCATTGGTGCCGGTGACCGACATCGATCCAGACGCCGTATTTCGTGATCAGATGCTCGGCGTCGGGCAGGGCGAATAGATCCAGCTGGCCGGCGACTGGCTGCTGGCTACCCTCGATCGCGTTGATTGCCCAGTCCAGCGCACGATCGGCCAGTTCCTCGGTGCGGACGCTGACCAGGCGGTTCATGGACGCCGGACTTTGTAGCAGTAGACGTAGGTGAACCAGGCGAGGGCAATCATGGCGTCACCTCCGAGGTTTCTGGAATATCCTCGAACGAATATGTCTTGATGATGCGCTCTTCGACGCCGGAGACCTTGATGAACTTGGCTTCTTCAACCCAGGGGTAGGCGTCTGGCTCGCCGTGCTTGCCGCCGCCGCTCATCTCACAAAACGCGAGAGCACGGCCATCGGGCAGGATGAAGGCCTTCACGTCGACCTCGTAGTTTCGCTCCCAGCTGTAGTGACACCAAGAAGCGATGCCGCGAACTTCCTCAGCCTCATAACGCACTTCGTTGATGGCGTCGTCATGCTCGTTTTCGTCGAACAGGGTGTCGAGAAGTTCGCCCGGTGCAGCGGACAGAAAAGCATTGTCGATGTTGCTGTCCTGTCCATCATCGTCGGTGAATGTGTAGGCGTAGCCGAACTCAAGCCCCTTGCGCATGACGAGCAGCTTCGCCAGTTGGCTGGCAGTGAGCTTGTTTAATGAGTGGTGGATGTTTGCATCGAGCATAGGTATTCCTTGCCGCTATAGCGGCTGACTTTGAAGGTGGAGGGAGTTACGGCTTACTGCGGGAGTTTGCCGAGGTGGTCTTCGAGGAATTGCTCGGTGAAGGGCTGGGGCGGATCCAGCTGTGCAGGCTTACCGTTTTCCAGTTCGTCTATCCGCTGATCCGCTGCGTTCAGGCGAAGCTGCAGGGCGGTATTCTCGGCACGGAATTGATTGATCTCGTCCTGAGCCTGGTCTACGACTTTTTGCGCTTCGTGCACATCGATCCAGTTGCCCATGGCCTGGTCTTCGAATTTCTGCACCGAGTTTCCGGAGGGAGAAAGCAGGAAGGCGTAGCGCGGTAGAGCGTTCAGCTTGTCCCAGAACTCGAAACCTTCACGCGTTTGTATGTTGTGCATCATGCAATCTCCATCGATACCAGATCATGGGCATTTACAACCGTCATGCCGAGCTCCTTGCCGATGTGCACTTCAAGGCTGGCGCCGCGAGAGTCCTGCCAGCCGGGCAGCGTGGCAACGGTGTCGCACTCCATCAGGGCTTTGATGTCGCGGCGCATGCATTCGCTCCAGGTGCCCGGATCTGGGTTGAGCTCGGCAGGGTTGATGACGCTGTGCCCGGCAGAGCGCAGGCTGGCGGCTGTGGAATGGAACAGCGGGAAGTTCAGATCCAGCATGTTGGTCATGGGACCGCTGAGGTAGATGCGCTTCATGCTGCCTCCTGCTGCGGCTGTTCTTGGCGCAACGCGCCCTGTACCGCTTCCACTACCCGGCGCAGATAGTTGAATTCGTGATTCTCCTCGACCGCCTTCTCGCCAACCGGGTAGTGCCACTCATCACCAAACAGTTCAGTGAGCAGCCTGTCGTGATGCCAGCATTCGTTTGGCGACTCGACGCTTCGCAAAACATCGATGTCGTGCCAGAGCTCACGCGCCTCATCCTTGCTCAGCTCATCCAGTTCCCAGTCGTGACGGCCGGTCTGTTGCCGGCGGCGCTGGACAATGCACTTTTTCGCAAATGCGTGAAGCGCGTTCCCGCTGAACCGCGTGCTGCTGATCCCGCGATCTAGGCAGTTCAGGATGTAGTGCCAATCACAATCCACCACGAACTCCGCCACCGTGCGAGGCCCCATGCCGCCCCAGTAAGCGTTCCAGCTATTGTCCCAGCAGTTGATCGTGATCTTGCCTTGGGCGGTCTGGTAGTTCGGATCGGATTCAGTTGGGCAATTGCGACGACCGAAGTCTTCGAAGAACACGGTGATCTGGTCAAGCCGCGGCGCGCCGGTGATCACCAGTTTTGTGACGGTCGAGCGCTCAACCTTCAGCGGCTCGGCCGGTTTGTTTTCTGTGGGCATGGTGATATCTCGCATGTATATTGCGTTGAAATCAAAGAGGGGTGCTGATGAAACTATTCCATTACACGGACGTCGCTGCGGTACAGTCCATTTTGACAAATAAAAAGTTGTGGCTAACGGATCTACGCTTTCTGAATGACTCGGAAGAAATGAAGCATGGATTAGAATACGTCCTGTCAGCGCTAAAAAAACCTTCTGTTGCTAATCGTATAAATCCCGAATATGTAGAGGCGGCGACGTCTTTCATTGATGATAATTTAAATTTCGATTTTTGTGATTTTTCAGCATCGCCACAAATTTTTGTTTGCTCGTTAAGTCAGTCGGATGACTTACTGAGCCAATGGCGTGCATATGGTTCATACGCCATAGAGTTTGACGGGGATTTATTGACTCAGAATAAGTCGGGCTGCAGTTATCGTTCGAAAGAAAAAGAGGCTATTGCATTTTCTTCAGTAATTGAAACGTTAAGGGCTGTAGGTCGCTCGCACCAGGCGAATCCACATCGTATGGGAGATGATGGTGTTGCGGCATACATTGACTTGATTAAGCTTGCCGCGACCTTTAAGCATCAAAGCTTTGAGGAGGAACAAGAAGTTAGATTGATACGTGGCGTTGATTTTAACGACGACGTTGATGTGAAATTTCGCCCTCGCGGAAATATTTTGATTCCCTATATAGAAGTTGAAATTCCTTTCGAGTCAATAACGGGCGTGCATATTGGTCCGATGCCAAATCAGGAGGTTGCATATTGGTCGATGTCAACTTTCGTGAATCAGTTGGATTTCAACTGGCACCATGACAATGCAGGAAATCATACAATCGACATTCAGCGCTCGAAGACTCCTTACAGGTCAACGCTATGAAGCTACGATTCAGCAATCACACTGCAAATTTTCTTGAGTCAATCGGCGCTTGCGAAGCGCGCAAGTATATTGGTGTCGATTCACCAGAAAAATTGATCACGTTTGACGTCCTATGCCGGGGCATGCCCGGGCGGTGGAGGGTGGTTAGGGATCAACTACAGTTAAACTTCAACGGAGAGGAAAAAGCGCTGGCGTGCGCGTAGAAGGCTACCCTCATGACAGAAAGAAGCACGGAAGATGCGATTCTTCGATCGATTGGCTGGCTCCTGGGCCAAGCCTCCTATTGGCTGCTCTTCCTCAGCGTGATGTTTTTACTCGCTCAATGCGCCTACTTTGCATATTCCGGTGACTGGCCAGCTCTACCGGTAAGTTTGTTGTTTGTGGAGCACCAGACCATGAGGGCCAAAGGGGCGGTAAGTCACCCGGCCTCTCTTATTCCCGACCTCTTCCATTCCGGGCCATGGCAAACATGGCTGGGAGTCTGGAGTTTCATTGAGTTCATCTCAGTGCCGGTGCTTATGGTGATTGTGTCGCTGTTACTCTTCTGCTTATCCCTTTGGTTCAAGCGGGAGGGAGAATAGCTACTAGAGTGGAGTCGCAGCACTTTTGGGTAACCGTTGCGATCATGTCGATCCGCGACTTTGTCACGATGGTGCGGAGATTCAGGTTGCGGTTTTCTGTGGGCATGGGGCGTCCTATTCCGGGGCATGCCCGGGCGGTGGAGGGTGGTGAGGGATCAGCTACAGTTGAATGGTCATTCACAAGGAGTGCAGAAAATGGCATGTCGAATTTGCAATGAACCGGCTGAGGACATCGCTCCACTTGGCGATTATCGGGATTGGAACTGCAGCGGATGCGGCCGGTATCGGATATCTGGAACTCTTCTGGCCGAGCTAGATGCAAATAAACAGCACCTTGATGTTGAGGCGACAAGGATTTGGATTGCTACCAATCGGGCAACAGGTGATGTACCGAACCTTTCAACGTTTGCAGCAAAGCAGCACAACCTGATAAGGGGTTAGGCAGCTACTGCATTGTTTTCAGCAACTCTCCAGGGATCGTTGGCCCTCGCCAAGGCAGCCATCGGCGGTGGGCTAACGCTGTTACCGCACATGTGCACCTGCTGTGTCTTGGTGAACGGCTTGCCGTCGGCACCGTGACTGATGATGTAGTCACCGGGGAAGCCCTGAGCCTTGTATAGTTCGGCCGGTTGCAGCATCCGAAGGCAGATGTCGACGATCACGTAGGGCGTGCCCTTGATAGTAACTGTGACCAGTCCCAGCCGATCCTTGGTTGTGATAGTTGGCGCTGGAGCGTCGGCGCCGCTCATATTCTCGGTACCGTAGTAGCTGATCAGGAATGCCGCGACCCGCAGCGCACCTGCTTCAACCTCTGGCGATAGCTGCAATTCGACCAGCGAGCTCTTGCCGCCCCCGCCAGCGGTGATCGTCGGGGCTGGCTCATCCACTCCCTGGCCGACGCTCGCGCCGAACTGACGCTCCATGAATGCTGTGACCAGCCCGTGGTGGGTGCCGCCGGCGCTGATGGTGTGCAGTGGATCGTCAGCGTCCCGCGCATCACAGTTACCGCGCAGGTGCACCAGGTTTGCCGTCACCAGCTGCTGCTGGCTGCCAGTGTTGGTCACCGTGGTCATCGGGTCCTCGATGTTCTTGGCGTCCGTGCTGTTGAATCCGCCATTCATCTGGGCCATGAACACCGTGGAGATGCCCATGGCGTGGGCAGCACCCGCCGGGCGCTGGTAGTTGCCCCCGCTGGTCATGGTCGGCAGTGGCTCGTCGAGGGCCTTGCCTTCATCCGAGAACCGGAATTTGACCAGGTGCGCCGCTGCGAGCGCGCGGTGGTTTTGGGTCATCAGTGTGCCGACTGGCTGATCGGCTGACGCTGGCTTGCCGCTATAGGCCGGGCCACCGGCGCCGACCATCACCGGACTGATCAGCGTCAGCTCGCCGCGATTCGCGCAGGTCACGGTCGGCAGCGGGGCGTGAGGATCGTTGATCCGGTCGCTGCCCTGGTGCGTGGCTGGGGCAATGATCGGGCTGGCCATGGCGAACGATCCGCCGCGTGGCCAGGACGTCACAGTGCGCAGCGGCTCATTCGCGGACTGAACGCTTTCGCCGGACCAGTTCGCGATCGGCACAATGAACGGGTCGGCGGCATCGATGACGAACTTCTTCATGCCCTTGGCGATTCGGCGAAGCGTGGCATCCGCTAGCGGAGTTGGTCGCCCGAAGATGCTTTTGGTCGGTACAGTCCAATCGATGCACTCGGCGGCGGTGCGCCACTTCTGCTGTCCCTTGACTGGATTCTTCGCGTGGGTCGGGTTGGGCCAATTGATTGGCTTGCCGTCGCAGCGTGCGAGCATAAACAGTCGTTCCCGGCTGGTAGGCGCGCCGTAGTCGCAGGCCTTTATAATCCGCCATTCAACGACGTAGCCCAGGCGCTCCAGCTCAGCCACGAAGACGGCCCAAGTCTGCCCACGCCGAGCCGGATCAGGCACCAGGAACTGGTTGTTCACCGGCACGACCTCTCCCTTGTCGGCGACTCGGTTGATCATGCTCTTCGGTTTGGTCGGATGCGGTATCAGGTCGAGGGTGATAACCCGGCCGGTGACCTTGCAGCGCTTGGCGATCAGCGGCCCCCACTGGAGGATCTGTTTCACGTTCTCCAGGCTGATGACGCGGGGCTTCTTCTTGCCGGCCCACTTCAGACCGATCCACGACAGGTTCCGGATCTCGCGCTTACGCGGCTGGCCGCCGGCGGCCTGGCTGTGGTGTGTGCAGTCCGGCGACATGTGGAACCAGCCAACCCCCTTACCGCCGCACTCGGTGTCCGGATCACCGTCGAACACGTCGGTGGTGTAGTGCACGGCGCCCGGGTGATTCACGGTGTGCATGCTGATCGCAGCAGCGCTGTGGTTCTTCGCCACGTTCACCGCGCGACCCAGGCCCATCTCCAGCCCGGTACCGGCGCCGCCACCACCGCAGAAGAAGTCGACAACGATCTCATCGTCCTGAGTGCTGAAGCCGAGTCCGTATTGAGTTTTGAAATCGAAGGGGTGTTTCTTCTGTTGTGCGGACATAGGTGATCCTCGCTGGCTGGCGTGATTCATGTAAGTGGGGTATTTGTGTTCGGCCCGGCATGGTGCCGGTCAAGGAGCGGTGATGTTCGCGAAAATTGTTGTCGGGTTATTGATCGGATTTGTAGGTGGTTTCGTTGGAGCTCGAGGGCCATCCTGGAGAAAGAACACAGAGATCATTTCTGAGGTATTACTTTTCATTGTTGGGCTCTCATTTCTCATTTCATCCTTCATGTACGGCGTGGTCTATGGTGTCATGGCGATTGTAGAAATTACTGCTGGCTTCTATGCGTACGGCAAAGCTTTTCGCTCAGAAAAAGCAAAGTCGTAAATTTCTCCTACCAGGCGCCGCCATCCGTGACCGGTGGTGGCAATTTGGTTTGGGTTGGGGTATTACGGGTGACCGGCATGGAGCCGGATCAAGGAGATGCACTTTGGATTTATTCAGCCCGCAGGTGAGTGAGGATCGACTTCATCAACATTTTCGGCGGATCAGCCAGAACTTACCCAGCAATGTGTATTGTCGAAAAGTTGTAGAAAATTGGGTTGAAGGCTTTCCCGACAGAGACGGGAAATTTGTAAAAGAGTTTCAAACAACATTTAACTCTAGCTTTTGGGAAATATATTTGCACGCAGCACTGCGTGAATTGGGGGCTACGTTTGATTGGAGTTATCATGCTCCAGACTTTGTTGTTTCGATCAAAGGCATCGAGTTTTTGATAGAAGCCACAACCGCAAATGCAGCACAAGATGGAGCTCCGGAGTGGAGTAAATCCCTCATGCCACCTCAGCCTGGAGAAATAAAATTCAATGAGCTAAATCGAGTGGCGATTATTCGTCTGGCAAATGCTTTTATGAATAAGTCAAGTCATTATCTTGAGAAGTATTCTAAGCTATCACACGTGAGTGATAGACCTTTTGTAATTGCTATAGCTCCGTTTGAACAACCTTGGTTTAATCTCCAGGTGTTTCGCGCAATTGAAGCTCTTCTTTTCGATTATTATGTTGATGAAGATGAGTACATGGCTGATCCAGAGAAATTTCCGAACGGCCCAGAGGGGCGAAGTTTAGGAAGCGTCACAAAGGATAATGGCTCTGAGATCGAATTGGGCTTTTTCGATTGTGACAGATTCAGTCATGTAAGCGCGGTTGTGTTTAGCAGCACTGCTACGTGGGGCAAAGTCGAAGCATTATCCGGGAATCCGTTATCTGTGGTGGCTACTCACTGGGAAACGCCGGACGGCATAAAGCGTATCGTCACTAAAGGCGGGGAAATAGGTGAAACAGTTACGGATGGGCTTCGTGTGTACCATAATCCTTTTGCCAAACATCCACTCTCACTAGAGGCTTTCCGAAGTGATCGTTTGGTGCAAGTTTGGACGGATCCGAAACTCCGGGAGATGACGTTTGAGAATGCGGAAAACGCTCTTCATCTTCGGCAGGCGATGATTGTGAATCCAACAGACGACTTCAAAGAAAGATCTGTAACAGAGTAAACCTGGCTATGGGTGAATAACCTCATCACCTGGATCGCGCTTCAATTCCGCCAGGCTCTCATTACGAAATATCCGCGCCACGTTTTCGCTTATCTGCACTTTGTGGCGCGGACTTCCAATGGCCTGATAAGAAAGCGTCGCCCCTAGCGAATGAGCGTTCAAGATCAGGTTCTGAATCGCCTCGCTGATCTCCTCGATTTCGTTCCAAGTCATCAGTTCTTCAAGCTTCTGCCTGGTGCCCAGCCGTAGCCGGTGCCGCAGTTCCTTCTCGTCGTACTCGATCCGCTTCTCGGCGGCCTTCGCCGATCTCTCTTGCCCAGTCTTGGCCATAGCCTACCTCTTCAATTCCGCTGGCCGGCAAGTCCAGCCAAGTCTGTCGGCGGCGCGTGGCCGCCCGGTTGGTGGTTCGTTTCACGCTGCGACCTTCACCTGATTCCAGGCGCCGGCGGAGTAGAACAGCTTCGCGGCCTGCGCCTCTTCCAGCGTGATCTCGGCCGGGATGGCGATCCATCCCGAGGCAAGAATGTGGTTCGGGTTGCAGCCGTTGCGCAGCTCCAGGTAGTAATGCTCGATCGCGTCAGTCAGGCGCTCGACCTTGTACATGCCCTGCGGCGAGATCTCCGTGGACTTCAGATACTCGGTGCCCAGCTCATCGCGGCACATCGCGGCGATGTAGATCGTCCAGTGATAGGAGAAGTCGAACAGGGCGTTGGCGATCGCCAGACTCCGGATCTGCCGGCAGTTCTTCCAGTTCACCATGATCTGGCTGCCGCTCGGATCGATGTTCACCACCGCGACGTGGTTGGTGCTGAGCAATGCCCGGCAACTGCGTTCGGCCCGGGCGAAACCGTTGTTCGGTTTGCGTTTTGATTTCATAGTGCGTCCGCCATCTTGCGCAGCGCCTTGCGGTCGGCAGCAGAAATCGGCTTCGGGCGCCGCTTGAGGACCGTTTCAGGGTCTATCCAGTCCCGCCGCGCGGGCCTGGGCTTCATCCGAGCTGTCGGCAGCTCTTTGAAGCTGCCGCCTGGCCGTTTCCAGAAGTCGGCCATCGCAGCGGCGATCTCATCCGACTCTGTCTGTTTTGCTCGAACCGCGTTGAGATTGAGACTGATCATGCCGCCACCTTGACCAGTCTCACACCGGCCATGCTGAAGTTTGCGCCCTGGGCAGCGACCATTGCGTCGAGCTTCTCCCAGTCCACGGTCAACACCGAAATCGGGGCGTGGCCGCCGGCGACTGCATGGATCAACGCTTCCAGGTCGAACACCTCGGCCTGCAGGTTCAGAGGCGTCGCAGTGGTGGTTGCTGGCTTCGCGGCAGACTGAACCGGCGCCGCAGCTTTCACCGGTGCCGGGCCTGCAATTGAAGCCTGTTCGACCGGCGACTTGGCCTTTGCCTCGTCCTCGATTCGCTTCAGCTCCTGCTGGCGGATCTCCTCCCGTTGCGCTTCGGCTTTTTTCTCTTCTGCCGCCTGGTGCTCCGCGATGCGCACCTTGATCAACGCGACCAGGTCGTCGTTCGCCTTCATCACCAGCTGCTGAACGTCGTTGAACAGGAAGGCGTGATCAACCGCCAGTTCGGCAAGGCTGGCCAGGTTCAGGCGAATTGCATCGGCGGCCTGGCTCGCGGCGATTTTCACCCGGGCCAGCTCAGTATCGACAGCGTCCTGCAAGCTTGCGATCGTTCGCTTGTTCTTCATGGCGCCGGCGAAGTCTGCGGCGACTGCCGGCAGGGTGACCCGGCCCAGCGTCTTGTTGATCGCTGCGACGTGATCTGTCAGCGACTGCTCTGCTTTCTGCTTGATGTTGGTTTTCACCAGCAGCTCTTGAGCTTTCACCAGTTTGTCGACCTTCAGTCGAGTCTCGCGAGCGTGGGCGCTGATCCGATCCAGTGAGGAAAACAGGTCGTCAATGGTCTGGGTTTGAGAAAGCGCCTGCTTCTTCGCCGTTGCGACGGCTTCTTCAACATCGCCACACCACTTCACGGCCTTCTTGGCGTCGGCGAAGTCCTGATCTGTAGTCAGCTCGGTCTTCACCGAGTCGATGACCGCCAGTGCCGATTCCTCGAACACCTTGAGGTTGCTCGCGGTGACCATGCCGGTCAGCTCGATCCGCAGCGCTGGTAGCTCGTCCGGGGCCTTACCGACGACAATCGACGGCGCCTCGGCCATTTCGAAGTTGGCCAGATCGGCCTCGAACTGTTTCCAGCCTTCGACCAGCTGCGCGGCGCGGCCGGCAACAGGCCGGTACTCCATGTGCACGAAGTTTTCGGCGGTGCCGTCGGAACAAACGAAAATCACGCGCTCGGCGCCGCTCACCAAAAGCTGCTGCTCGAGCTGCCAGAAGTAATGCGGCTCCAGATCTTCGGCCCGCACTTGGGCAGCCAGCGATTCATTCCAGAGTTTGTGTTCGAACAGCGTCTCGCCGAGCATCGTCGCGCCGTCCATGGAGGCGAGCAGGTTGCCGTCGGTGCCGACCACGGGATAAAGCTCTTCGCCGATCATCACCTCAACCAGTGGCCGGGCCAGTGCTTCAGTGGCGTGGCCTTTGTCGAAGATGTACTGCTGAGCCTGGGTGACTTCCGGCGCAATGCCGGTTTTCTTCATTGTCAGCAGTTCGGAACGGGTTTGGTACTTCGAGGCGCCCATCATTGCTGGGGCCTCGGAGGCGGTGAAGTGCTGGGCGCGGAGTGCGTGCCACTCGGCGGAGCCTTGAGCTACGTTGTGAATTTTCATGCTGCGTCTCCGTCGATGGCTTTGAGGTTATGGATGGTTTCGATCTGGTCGTCGCGCAGTGAATATTTGCTGCTGACGTTGAGGATGATGTGCTCCGGATTGGTTCTGCCTGCATCGATGAGCGGCCGCCATTTCTCGATGTTTTCCGTAAGAAGATCATCGGGGTAGGGTGGAAGGGCTTCTGGCTCAGGTTCTGGCTGCCGTTGCGGACTCACATCACGCGGCGCCTCTTCGAAAATTTTTCCTTCCATCTCGTCAGCAGTCGGCGCCGATCCAACCTCGGGGAAGGCCTTGCGCAAGGCTTGAGCCTCAGCGCACTTGGCGAGCTGGGCGAAAGCTCGGCGCTTCCACATCGAGTTCGGGGCCGCAGTGTCCTTGCTGGCCGTGGCGTAGTTTTCAAGCCAGCGTTCGTTGGCAGTGAACTCAGCGACCAGGCCGTTCGACATCTGGCGTTTCACCGTTACCCGGCACCACTCCGGATACGTGACATCGACGCCGCCCAGCTTGGCGGTGATCGGCGGCCCGTATTCAGGGTCACTGATTCCAGCGTATTGCCCGGTGCGCGCAGCCTGAATGCGGTACAGGCCAATGCCTGGCATCACGGTGTCCTGCATCTTTTTCGCTTTGGCGTTCCAGATCGGCACGATGTGCACGGGCTTCAGCATTGGGTCCAGGTGCGCGGCCTGGCAGTACGCCAGAACCATCACCACCGAGTTCTTTTCCGCGCCCGGGTAGAGGCTGCTGCTCAGCACTTCAACGAGTGCGGCCTCCGACATCACGGGAAGCTGGTCGTCCTGCTTCATTACTGCGCTCACGGGAGATCCTTGCCGCGCCCAGCGCAGCGATTTAATGCTTGGTTTATTGAGTGATGCGGTCAGCGAGGGCGCTGAGCAGCATCAGGAAGGTGAAAACGCCGATGGCGGAGAACGATCCACGCCGGATCAGAATGCGGCGGGCCAGCTGGCGACCGGTCACGGTCGAACCTTCACAGCGATCCGTTTGCCCTTCATGGACGGCGCCAAGCGTTGCGGGAGATTCGAAACCAACTCCTCGCGCTTGCGACCGATCACCTCGTTGAAGGGAAGGCCAAAGCCGAGTAGGGCGATCTTGTTTTCGATGTCGTCCAGTTGCTCATCAATCAGCGATTTAACCGGTGCCGTACTCATACAGTCTCCTCGCGCTGCTGACAGACGTCGCGCAGCCGCTCGCAGTAGTGGTTGAACTCGTCGATGGTGATGGCGCCGTCGGTGAAGAGCCGGGTGATCAGCTCCTGTACAAGCAAGCCTGTTTCTTCATGGGCGAAGGGAGCGGTCACACCATCGAGCGCCTTGTCGATCAAAATGTGCGGGCTCAAAAGCCGCACTCCTGTTCAACGCGATCGCTTTCGCGTTTTGCATCGCGGTACTCGTTGGCGTGCACCGCGACCAGGTCGCCGGCTAACGCTCGAACGATCAGCGGGTCACCGCCGACGGCTTCGACGGCCCAGGCGTGCAAGATCCCGCCGTCGCCGCGCCTGATCAGCTCAATCAGGATCTTCTCGATGTACCGATCCGGGTCTGGAGTCGCAGCCATGTGATCCGCCAGCGCTTCCGGCAGGTGATCAGCGTTCACCAGAACCTTGCTTCGGCCCACCGGATTCGGCGCTTCGATATGGCGCCGGCAGAGCAGATCGTCGACCGACTCGGCCAGCCATTCCTGACCAGCCTCCGTATCGAGAAAGTTGTCTTCCGGGATGAGCTTGCGTAGAGCTGACATGGTCGTCTCCAGAGTGGCGGGGTGTTGATCCAACAAAACTCGGATGCACTCATCCGCTCCGCTGGTTGCCGTTGGGCGCGGAGGGGAGTGCATTCGGGTGGTGTTGGAGGTGGGAGCGCCTAAATTGCTCAAGGAACCAGCGAGCTTGGCCGATATGTCTTCGCATTAATGCCAAATGCTTGAGATCTGGAGATCTAAATGTTCCTAAGTAAAGTTCGCACTGGTATGGCCCTTGTAATGGTTTCCTTCGCTTATGCCGTTCCAGCTTCGGCCGTCAGTGACGCCGTCACTGATCACAACACTGCGGTTGTAGCTGTCGCATCCACCCAGGCGTGCGCAAAAAAGCATCCAGAAGCAGGCATCACTTTAGAAAAATTCCTGACAGACCAGAAAGCGGACATATCAGACGATATGGCGAAACATATTCGTGAGGTTGCTACGAACCCTATGTACGAAATGGAGGTGAAGCAGTCGATTGAATTCTTCAACTCCAAAGGCGGCCAGAGCTTGTTGGACAGTGTCTGTGGTGGATTCATTACTGCGAAGTAATTGTCACGCTTGCTCATGTTGCTTTGATTCACACCTGATGCATGTTGGCGGCTATAGGCCGCAGTTTCGTCCGCATCGGGGTGCGATCTGGCCGGTGCTCAACCGGCATTCGGCGGAAGGGGGCGGGCGCATAGGGAAGCTAGGCAATGTAGCAGTGGGGCCGGCGGTGGAGTCTTATTCCAAGCCACCGGCAAAGAGCAGGGTTACTCTACGGTGCAAATCCAGCGGTGGTTATGCCGGTATGGCGCGCGGGTAAAGTGAACATCTGAGACCAAATTCATTCCGCGCTGCTGGAGGGCCTCGGTCAGTTGTACGAGTGTCTCTGCTTGGATCGTCATTGCTGTCACCTCGTCAGATTTACTGCGTTCATAATTCTTGACCTAGCGGGCAAGTTGCTAATTCATTTTTTCTACTTCGGCGATTGTTCAATCCATACCGCAGAGCGCTCCCTGACTGTCCCCCTCATCTGAGATTTAGGGCAAGGAGAGCTCTGCGCTATGGATTGATGCCGCTTCAGAAAAGCGGCATCAGTAATTCTAGGGGAATTGCTCGCGCCTCCTACCGGGTCATTCGCCAGTTCGGTCAACACCTCGTCCGCCGTCGCAGTTCTGCGCGTTGGTAGCCTTTCGGGGCTATCGGATCGCCGGTCGCCAGTAGTGGCAGCGCGATTTTGTTCACCTGACTTCATCTCGCCCCACAGGTGTGGCCGGGGCTGACCTCCCAGCGGGAGCCGGGTAATCGTTTATGGCGCGGATTGTTAAAGAGCGGCGCGGCTTTCGCTGCTGGGCCGTTGTTGCTTGGCTTGCGAATAAAAGTAGCAGTGCTGCTATTTAAAGTAAATAGCGCTGCTAATAATAATTGCGGCGGGCGTAAAAAAAGCCCGCTTTGGGCGGCGCTCTGATTGACGACTGGCTAACTGATAGAATCGCGCGACAGAACCATGGAGGTGTGGATGCGCAAATTATTGGTGGCGGGCCTGGCTTTCGCCGTGACGGGATGCGGGGGGAGCGATATTGATCGAGCGCGAACAGCTGTCGCTGATCGCTTGAAAGATCCTGACTCTGCAAAGTTCCGAAATGAGCGGCAGGTCTCCGATGGCGGTATTTGTGGAGAGGTGAACGGAAAAAATGGTTTTGGCGCCTATTCCGGATTCGCCCCATTCTTCGCAATGAAAAGGCCAGATGGTTTCGATGTAATGATCGACTCCGATCTGTCCGATCCATTCGTCAGTAAGGTTTGCGGCTATACGATTGCCAGCCCGAAAACAAAAGAGCCGGAGCAGACAAAGGAGATTCCTGGCGCCCAGTGGGCTGTGCAGGTGGCATCTGTCAGTAACGAGAAAACAGCCGAGAAGCTAATGCAAGATCTCAATGTCCCGGGCTGGAAGCCATACACGACGAGGCGAGACGGCAGGATCCGAGTTTTCCTTGGGCCATTCTCCACCCGGTCAGAGGCAAGCGCCTCGATGGATGAGTTGGCGAGCAAAAAAGCCTTGAAAGGGTTCGTGCTGCGATACCAGGAACCGGAAATGTCGAGCAAATAATCGTAGTTAGACAGGGAAGGGCGGGTATGAAAAAGCCCGGCGCTGGGCCGGGCTTTGATCAGTCGCTTTCTATTATTATCGAATGCTGATCAGTTATCTCTTTCACGTGCGTTATTTCTGAGGCGAACATAAGCCTGGGCCTTCCTGATTCGTCACACTCGTAATCTCCCGAAACGGAAATTAAATTTCCGAGAATTTTTTGACCAAGCTCGCTTGATACGTCCGGCATAACGCACCGGAGTGTGCCGACGCCGTTGATGTTTCTCAGATGGAATCGGCCGGAGTCAAGATCAACCTCTCGAACTTCGCCAACGAACGATCCCTGCCTCTTTTTAAGGGTGATCGGCTTGCGCAAGGCTTCTCTCAGAACGACTCTTTCACGGGTGGTGAGCTCTCCTTGCCCAGCATCAGGAGAAGAAATATCTAGCGTATGAATTCCTGCCTTGCCGGTTGGCGACAGCCTGAAAATTGCCTCTAAGCTCGCGTCGCGCATTGCAGGATCTGGTATCAGTTCTGCAATTCCATAATTCAACGCTTCATCTTCAATAAAGTCTGGAATTGTTGGGAGCTGACGTATGGCAAATTTAAGTGCGTTATAGATAGCCTCTGGCTCATCGCTACCCATCACCGATGGCAGCGGAGACACAAAAAAACCAGCATAAATACTGCCAGGGGCAAAGCCAGAAAATCTCAGGTCGAGATTACGAGAAAGACGCTTTGCATCCATGTCTGACAAATTGAAAATGGCTTTGGCTAACAGCTTGATTTGCTTTTCAGCAGATGTGCAGAGCCAGTTAAATGCATGCAGGCCTGGTGTATTTGTGGCAGTCGATGGTCCTTCGGCGTGGAAGACAAGATCCGAGTTATCTCTAATTTGAGCGAGAGGCATCTCTTCCAGGTACAGCTCTTCAAGTTTGTACTGGAATAGCTCAATCATGCCTGAAAGGTTCACTCCGCTGGAGGCCTCAGACATTCTTGCTGCCGCGATTTGATTCTGAAACGCGGAAGCTCTCTTATGGACTTGCTCTACCCACGTCACCATGGTGTCACCTCAATGATTCCTCGGCGATCCTTCTCGTTTAGGCCTTTTTTACTTGCTGACTTTGGCCCGACATACTGAAAGAAATCGTAAAAATTTGGCTGCCCTGCCAGATCAAAGGTGACATAGAAGTCTGCCCCATACTCCTTCTTGATTCGGATGTGTTCGACCTTCGAACCTATTGAGCAAAGGCCTGCTCGTTGCGCGATTTGGTCGTTAGGAAGGTAGATGGAGGTTTCGATATCACCTGGGGTTACCTTATCAGATAAAAAGCTCCCCGCGATTATCAATGGGAGGCCGTCTCCGACTGCCCGCAGTTCGCTCTCAATGAAGCGGTGAAAATTGCGCATCAAGCTCCGTCGATGTCCGCTGACGCAAAACATCTGCCTGACCTCGTCCCAAGTGGCGGAATGACAACCGGCGGGCAAGAAACCGCGATCATCGAGTTGTGGTAAAGGCAAATCGCATCTCCCTGCTCCATTTTCCCTATCTTGTCAGCCATGAACCGATACTGCGCGGCACAGCAAGGCATTTATCGCGAGTACATTGCCCACCAGAACACGTGCCCTAGGATCGATATCTGCTGCTCCTGGATCTGTTGGAACGTGTAGTCCTCGTCCGGATGCTCGTCGCGATTAAAGCTGCGCAAGCGAATCCCGATCGGGATCCGGTAGACCTGCTTCACGCGAAGCTGCCCGTTGTGGTTTATGGCGTACATTTCGCCGTCAACGATATCGCTCAGCGAGTTTTTCCCTACGTTAACGCCAACCGTGGCGCCGTCGCGCAGCACTGGCATCATGCTGTTCCCGCCGACCTTCACGCACTTCGCGTTGCTGAATTGAACGCCATTGTGGCGCAGGTCTTTCTTGAAGAAGCGCAGGCGCGAGCTGTCGCATTCCTCAATCGCAAACTTTCCGGATCCGGCTGCCAGCTCCACCTCATGGAGGAAAGGGACGTATACCTCGTCATCATCGAGCGGAGTTTCATCGTCCCAGGTCTCTATACTTCCTAATTTGACACTAGGCTGGATGCGCTCTTGCTGCACATTGGCGACAGTAGAGACCAGTCGAGAACTGACCTCGCTCGCGTCGAAATTCAAAGCCTTTGCGAGCTTCAGCAGCGCTTCTACATTCAGCGGCACCTTGCCGGTTGCATATTGACTGAAAGCACTCTGGCCAGACCAGCCACAAGCCTCGGCCACATCCGCCTGCGTAAGGCTACGCCCGGCAGCTTTTGCAGCTGATTTCCGCTGTTCGTAGATGGCCTTGAGCCTGGTGCTCTCGGCGATTTCTTCGGGGGTAAGGGGGCGGCGTATTTTCATACGGACAAGAGTATTAGCAGAGCTGATATCCAAGCAAACAGCGCTGCTAGTATTTTGTTGCTGATAAAAAGCAGCGCTGCTACTATCCATGGCAGATATCAAGCCGTGGAAATTCCATGAAAAAGATCCCTTTGAGCAAATACCTTGAAGAGCACGGCACTCAAGCCGCGCTCGCTGCTGCTCTCGGCGTGAACCAGAGCGCGATCTCGCAAATGGTTCGAGCCGGCAGAAGCATCGAAATCACCATTTATGAGGATGGGCGCATTGAGGCGAATGAGATTCGCCCGATCCCAGCGCGCCCCAGGCGCACAGCAGCCTGAGGCATTCACCGCTAGCTGCCTGAACAAATAATCGCCCAGGCAATGGCAGGGCGCCACGGAAACAAATTTGAGGTTTTACGAATGGAAGATTTTCTGCGGGCCTGCCAGAGCGCTGTGCTGGATAACGAAGCCAAGACCCTCGCTGCAAAGATGGGCGTTCCGCACGTTGGCCTGCTTCAGCGCGCAAATCCGGACAACGACGCACACCGCCTGACGGTGGAGCACTTGTTCGGGATCTTGCTACATACCGGAGACATGCGCCCTCTGGCGGCACTGGCGAGTGAATTTGGTTTCGACCTCGTAGCGAAAGCTGCACCGGAGCCACAAGCGCTGACCAAATCACTGATCAACGTCGGCAAAGAGGTCGCCGATCTGACTATCGCGGTGCACCAAGCGCTGGATGACAACCACGTCAGTTCTTTCGAGAAAAACTTGATCCGTCAGGAGATCAACCACGTTCGGCAGAGCCTGGACGTGATGGATGCCTCGGTGAAGGCTGCCTGAATCCGGGGCACAAAAAAGCCGACGGAGAAGGTCGGCTTATTCGCAAAACTAGAGAGGCCCGATTATGCAGAGCCAACCCAATTCCAGCAATACCCCAACCAATGTCGCGACACGTTTTTCGAATTCTGAAAACGTGTCGCGAACCATGTCATCGGTGGAAATCGCTGAGCTGACAGGAAAGCTGCACAAAAACGTGCTGGCTGACATCCGATCGATGTTCTCTGAACTGGAAATCGACTCGGCTGAGTTTTCAGCCCAGTACAAAGATGGCACGGGGCGAAGCCTTCCGTGCTTCAACCTCGATCGGGAAATGACCGACACGCTTCTGACCGGTTACAGCGCCAAGATGCGCCTGGCTGTCGTCCGCCGGTGGCGCGAGCTGGAAGGGCAGATCGCCCAGCCTCGCGAACTCTCTCGCATGGATCTAATTCAGCTCGCCTTTGAGGCTGAGCAGCAGCGCCTTCAGTTGACCATCCAGGTCGAAGCCCAGACCTCGAAGATCCACTCCATGGAGAATCTGTTCAAGGAAGGGATGACCCACACCCAGTTCTGCAAGGGCCTCAATGGGGTCAACGTCATGCAGGTGGGCAAGTACCTCGAGGGCCGGAGTTGGCTGTACAACGAGAGCAAATCTGGCCTGCGCTTCCGTGTGGCTTCGTACGCACGCGACAAGTATATGACCGAGCATCAAACCGAAGTCGCCCACCACGGCAAAGAGCCGTTCATTGCCTTCACGCCAGTCCTACTCAAGAAGGGCGCCGTGCGCCTTTACGATCTGTATCTGGCCGGCGAGCTGCCCATGAAGAAGAACTGGAACGGGTTGTTCACTCACGATAAAGCAATGCGCGGTGCCGCATGAGCATGGGTCTCATGGTCGCCGCCATGAAACTCCGCGTCGGTAATCCGCTGCGTAAGCTGGTCCTCATCAAGCTGGCAGACAATGCCAGCGATATGGGGGAGTGCTGGCCGTCCTACCAACACATCGCCGATCAGTGCGAGATCAGCAAGCGTTCCGTTATGAACCACATCACCGCGCTGTGTGAGTCAGGGCTGCTGCGCAAGGAAATCAGGAAGGGTGGGCCGAAGGGCAATTCGTCGAATGTTTATTTCCTGACCCTCGATGGTGGTGGTGCACCTCCTGCACCAGGGGTAGTGCAGCAGATTCACCAGGGTAGTGCAGCAGGTTCACCCCCTAGTGAATCTCCTGCACTAGGGGGTAGTGCAGGTGCTGCACCCAGAACCTGTCACTCTTCTGAACCAGTCAATGAACCTGTCATTGAACCAATTGCACCCCCGGCTTCCGCCGAGGTCGTGCCGGCTCAGTCCCGCAACTTGGTGCTGGTCGTTGATCGCGTCGATGCTCCACGGGTTGAGATCCCCGCTGACATGCCGGGCCCCAAAGACCAGTCCTGCAAAACCTTCAAGGTCTGGGCGAACTACGCCATGGCCTACCGCAAGCGATACATCACCTGGCCGGTGTGGAACGCCAAGGTCGGCGGACAGCTCGGCCAACTGGTCGACCGGCTCGGCGCCGATGTCGCTCACCACGTCGCGGCTCACTACCTGAAGACCAGCGACGCCGGCGTCCTGCGCAAATGCCACAGCCTCAACGAGCTGCTGGCCAACGCCGAGAGCTACCACACCCAGTGGGTAACCGGTCAGCGCATCAACGGAACCACCGCCCGCCAGATGGAGCGAACCGAGGCAAACGTCTCCGCCGCCGAGCAGGCCGCGCAAATGGTCTTGGCCAAGCGCCAAGGGGGAGAGCGCAATGAGTACCTTTGAAATGAACGATCACCAGGTTGCCGGGCTCGCTGCAGCGATCTGCGCCACCGCCGAGGCCATGGGGCAGGAAATGAACCCTGGCACCGCAGCGATGATGGCCGAAGACCTCTGCGCTTACTCGGTGCCTGCCGTGAAAGCCGCGCTGAAGGCCTGCCGCTTCGAGGTTAAGGGCAAGCTGGCTATGGCCGACATTCTCCAGCGGGTGCAGGCCGCCGACGGTCGCCCGGGCAAGGACGAAGCTTGGGCGATCGCCATGACCACGAACGACGAGTTCGAAACCGTGGTGCTGACCGATGAAATCCAGCTCGCGCTGGCTGCTGCGAAACCTGTCCTCGATGCCGGCGACAAGGTCGGTGCGCGAATGGCGTTCAACAGCGCCTATGAGCGGTTGGTGGGGCAGGCCCGGGAGGACAACAAGCAGGTGAACTGGCATGTCTCTGTCGGCTTCGACGCCAACCGCCGCACGCAGGCGATCACCAAGGCTGTGCAGATGCAGAGGATCCCGCAAGAGCGTGCCCGGCAATACCTGGCCGACTTGAGTGTCGCTCCGGTCACTGAAGACGGTAGGGCCGTCGTTGCGCTGCTCACCGGCGAAGTTGCGAGGCCTACGCCAAAGCTGCGCGAAAAGCTCGCTGCGGTGAAGGACTCGATGCTCGCCATGCGAAAAGCCTCGGCCGAGGAAAAAACAGAACTGCGAATTCTGGCAGCCAACGAGCTGGCCGATCGCCGGGCGCTGCTCATTCAGCAGGCCGAACAATTGAAAGCAAGGAGCGCGGCTCAATGACCGATATCACTGACCAGAAAAAGCAGGCTGAGGCCGGCTTCAAAAACTTCCACCGCAGCCTTTGCGAGCGCTTCGGCTACTTCCATGACGAGCTCGACTGGCAGCGTGACCAGGTCTCGCTGGAAGAACACATCGCTACGCAGTTCAGCCACGTCAATGCGGAGAACGCTGTGCTACGCGGGCAGGTAGATGCTTTGCAGCGTGCTGCCGGCCAGCTCCAGGAGCAGGTCGAGGCTCTGAGTGTGAAGGTGGCGCCATGAATCCCGAATACACGATCCGCGACCGGAGCGACATCAATCGCCTTGCCGGCGTCCTGTACGCGACTGACCTGACCAAGCCAAAGGTCGTGGTAGTGCGCGACGAGAAGCGCCCAGACGTATGCAACCGCAAGATGTGGGCAATGCTCAAGGACGTTTCCAACCAGGTGATCTGGTACGGCAAGAAACTCAGCGACGAGGACTGGAAGTGCCTTTTCAGTGCCTCGCTGGAGAAACAACGCGCAGAGCCAGGCCTCGACGGTGGCTTCGTCGTGATGGCCGTGTCGACGCGCAAGCAGTCGCAGAAGTGGTTCAGTGATCTGTTCGAGCTGATGCATGCCTTCGGTGCCGAGCATGACGTTCGCTGGACGGAGCGGGATAAGTGGGGAGGGCGGTACTGATGCGGACTGCCATCAAGGAAGTGAAGCAGAAGAGCTGCAAGGCCTGCGGCGACAAGTTCCGACCATCAGTCTCGACACAGAAGGCCTGCAGCGTGAAGTGTGCGCTGGACCTGGCCAAGCAACCGGCGAATCAGCAGGTGGCACGGAAGGCCATCGATCAGCGTGAGCGCCGTGAGATTAAGGTCCGCAAGGAAAAGCTGAAGAGCAGGGCAGATCATCTGCGCGAAGCCCAGGCCGCTGTCAACGAGTACGTCCGTCTGCGTGACGCGCACCTGCCGTGCATCAGCTGCGACTCGATGCCGAACGACAGCGATCTGATGACCGGCAGCCGCTGGGACGCTGGCCATTACCGATCCGTGGGCGCCTGTCCCGAGTTGCGCTTCGAGCCGCTGAACATTCACCGCCAGTGTGTGAAGTGCAACCGCAACCTGTCCGGTAACGCGGTCGAGTATCGCATCCGGCTGGTGCTGCGCCTCGGCGCCGAAACCGTGGCTTGGCTGGAAGGGCCTCATGAACCCCGTAAGTACACCGTTGAAGAAATCAAAACCATCAAGGCCGAGTACCGGGCCAAGACCCGAGAATTGAAAAAGGGGCAGGCAGCATGAATTACCACAACGTGATCTCAGCAGTAGTCCGGGCCTTGGCCGCCGAGACGATCAACAGTTCAGGCGGGTGCAGCGTCGAGCCACGGGTGCAGGCTAGCAAGCTCAAGGGCGAGATATCCGGGAAGGATGCCGCTCTACTGGCTGACTGCATCGTGCACAAGCTCCTGCATGCCCAGCTTTCTCCGCGGCACTGGAACGCCCTGGTGGCGAAGTACAGCACCCACCGTGGACGCAAGATTGACTCCATCGGCCGGCTGGTCGCCGTGGTGAAGACCCCGGCACCGCAGCGCTTCACACAGCAGGCCGTTCTTGTTTGGGCGGTACCGCAGCAGGTGAAGGGAATTCAGCGTGCGGTAACCCAGATCAAGGCGCCGAAACACCGGGAGAACAAGGAGGAGGGGCAGTGGGATTGGCGCAACGCGGCAGCAGACGCTGATGTTGCCCGGGCCAACAAGCATGCGCGCGCCGTAGCCGAGGAAAAGCCAGGCGAGATGATCGTCCTGGCCGACTCGAACTACGACATGACGAACTGGGATTCCCAGGGGCTTACAGAGCGCACTTACCAGCGCTGGAACAAATCGATCAAAGAGGCTTTGGAATCGCTTGTGAACGAGGCTCTGGTCGAGGCGCAGCACATGCTTGAAGCGGTCGGCGTGCTGGAAAGCGAGGCGGCATGAAATAGTCCCTCAAAAGGGCTTGCAATGTCATGTCGCCATGTCGCATTATTTACCCATCCTGTCATTCCTGCGTGTGTAGGACTGACAAACGAAACCCGGCCACCGCGCCGGGTTTTTTATTGCCTCGATTTTACCTGTAGCCAGGACAGCCTTATGGAGGCCTGGACGCCGTTGGCCGGTAGTGCGACGTACGGAATCAACACCGGCAGCCCGCGCACCTTGACCTCACATTGCTTTCGGGGTGGCGCGAGACTGGATCAGCGAGATCGATGCAATGGGGCGTCGACGTTGATAAGGCCTTTGGCGGACAGCGCGGAAAGACGCGCGCACCTATTCAGGGCCTCTGCATTCGCAGGGGCCTTTTCGTTTCCATCATGCACACGGAGTCGAGCGCATGGAGTATTTGCAGCGCCTGCTCGACAAGATCGACAGGTTTGAATTGCTGATCGCAGGACTGGTCGGCGCTGTCGTCGCAAGCTGGTGGCACAAGGACGATCTGGCGGACTGGCGCGCCTGGCTGATCTTCCTGATCACCGGTATCGCCTGCTCGCTGTACCTGACGAGCATGGTCAGCACCTACCTGGGTGTGACCGAGCCGAAGATCGTCGCGGGCATTGGCTTCCTTCTCGGCACCTTCGGCGGATCGCTGCTCGCGGCCATCAACCGAGCCATCAAAGCCGCTGACCTCTGGGCGCTTATTCGCCAGCGGTTCGGGGGAGGCAACCCATGAATCTTGAACTGATCAACTCCATCGCCTGCGGCTTGATTGCCTTCTGGGCGACCTGGTGTGTTCTGAGCGGACGAGTGCGGGACGGCGTTATCGGCAAGCTGATCTATTCGGCGATCGCCATCAGCGGGTTCGTCGTGATGAGCCGGGAGCAGACCATCTTCATGATGGGCCCGACCACGGCCGGGATCACACTTCACGTCTCTCTGGCCTTGGCCGGAATACGCCACATCTTCATGGTCATCTGGTGGCAGCGGGTGAAAGCCTGGCTGTGCCGGACGCTGAACTGTGAGCACTGCCTGCGCTGTGACAAGGCGCCGGGCGGGATCGAGCGCCGATCCAAGTAAGTCGCGACACGTTTCGCGAATCAGCAAATTGTGTCGCGACACGTCAGTTACTTGATTGTGACCTTTGAAGTGATCTCGTAAACCGAATAGCCCTTGGCCTGGAAGTCATCCCAAACAGTCTGTGGATCGAAACCGAAAAGGCGTTCTGATGTATCCAGGTCGATGGTCTTCTCGTTCACCTCTGGGCCAATCCAACGCAAGGCGTCCTCAGAGAGATCATCCAGTGATTTGTCTTCAGGAATGGCGAGCGCCCGATACTTCTGGTTGTTGTAGTAGGCCTTTGCTTTGAACTTCATATCTCTGCTCCGTGAGTGTTGGAGCACCACCAATACCGGCATCCAGCCACCATTTCAAGCATTGTGCGAGGAAGACGATGACGACCATTGCCTACAAAGACGGCGTGATTGCCTACGACTCTCGCCAAACCCGAAGCGATCGAATCGTTTCTGACAATGCCCCGAAGTGCCAGGTTGTTGATGGGGTCAGCTTTTTCCTGTCTGGTGCGGTGTGCGACGAGAAGGCATTGATTGCCGCCTACTTTGGCACCCCGTCACCTGTTCCTGTGGAGTGCTCTGGCTATGCGGTCGATGCCGGCAAGCTGATGCTGGTAGGTCATGATGACAAGACCGGGATCTGGAAACAGGAGCTCGATCTGTCCAACCCAGACGCCATTGGCAGCGGCGCCCAATATGCCTTGGCTGCAATGGATATGGGCGCAAGCGCTGAAGATGCGGTGCGCGCCGCGATGAAGCGGGACATCTACACCGGAGGCCAAGTCCGCACGGTGATCATCAACAAGGGGATGGCTGATGCCAAGACCAATGCCCCCGGCGTCACTGCTTGAACCGTCCCACCTTTCCGACTTCGGCATTCGCCTGACCCCGGCGCCCGAGGTCTGGGAATGGCTCCAGGCCGAGATCCTCGCCGGCACCGGCAGCATCCACAACGAAGAGCATGCCCATCTGATCGATGCGGACATTCGTGTGCTGTGGGCGTCTGCCGCCTTCATCAAGAAGGGACGGACAGTCGTCGGCCAAGCCGAACAGGTGGCGTTCCGTGCCGGTGGTTGGCAAAAGGCCCGGATGGAGCAGCAGATGCGTGATTGGTTCGGCGACGTGCCGGCCTACATCATCACCCTGGCAGCCGACTACTGCATCCAGTGCTCCGATGCTGACTTCTGCGCCTTGGTCGAACACGAGCTGTATCACATAGCCCAGGCAACCGATAAGTACGGGCAGCCAGCATTCACCCAAGACGGATTACCCAAGCTGGAGATGCGGGGACACGACGTTGAAGAGTTCGTCGGTGTCGTCCGCCGCTACGGTGCGAGCCCGGCTGTCCAGGAGCTGGTAGACGCTGCGAACAATCCTGCCGAGGTGGGGAAAATGAACATTGCGAGGGCCTGCGGAACCTGTCTGCTCAAGTCGGCCTGATTCTAGACAGGCCCTAGACGGATAAAGAACTTATGGCAGCCCTGAAAAATGAGGTGAAGAGCTTCATCGTTCAGGCCTTGGCGTGCTTCGACACACCATCTCAGGTCGCTGAGGCCGTCAAGAACGAATTCGGCGTGGTACTGACCCGCCAACAAGTTGAAAGCCACGACCCGACCAAGGCATGCAGCAAGGGGCTGGCGGTGAAGTGGCAGACCCTGTTCCACGACACCCGCCAGCGCTTCCGCGAAGAAACTGCCGAGATCCCAATCGCGAACCGAGCGTACCGCCTCCGGGCCATGAACCGGTTTGTCGAGCGAGCCGAGTCGATGAAGAACATCGGCCTAGCCATGCAGATCCTCGAGCAGGCTGCGAAGGAAGTCGGCGACGTCTACGTCAATCGGCACCGGAAGGATGATCCTGACGACGAACCGGCAATCCCGACGCGCATTCAGGTCGACGTAGTGGATGCGAGGAAGCCGAATGCCGAGCCTTAACGTTCCGCAGTCGCAGTTCCTCCTGTTGCCCCACAAGTTTCGCGCGTTCGTTGCTGGGTTCGGCTCCGGAAAGACCTGGGTCGGATGCTCAGCACTGAGCAAGCATTTCATGGAGTGGCCGGGGGTCAACGCTGGTTACTTCGCACCCACTTACCCGCAGATCCGAGACATTTTCTATCCCACGATGGAGGAGGTGGCTTACGACTGGGGGCTGAAGACCAAGATCAACCAGGCGAATCATGAGGTTCACATCTACAGCGGCCGGCAGTATCGCGGCACTGTGATTTGCCGATCGATGGAGAAGCCGCAGACCATCGTCGGTTTCAAGATCGGTCACGCGCTGGTCGACGAACTGGACGTGCTGACGTCGATCAAGGCGCAGCAGGCCTGGCGCAAGATCATTGCCCGGATGCGTTACAACATTCCCGGGCTGAAGAATGGCGTGGACGTAACTACGACGCCGGAAGGCTTTAAGTTCGTCTTTCTCCAGTTCGTGAAGCAGCTGCGCGATAAGCCGGCGCTGAAGGACATGTATGGACTGATTCAGGCCAGCACGTTCGACAATGAGCTGAACCTGCCTGACGACTACATTGAATCGCTGATGGAGTCGTACCCCGAGCAGCTGATCCGCGCGTACCTGAATGGCCAGTTCGTCAACCTGACGTCTGGATCCATCTATCACGCCTATGACCGAAAACTGAACCAATGCTTCGACACCGTGCAGCCCGGCGAACCACTGTTCATCGGCATGGACTTCAACGTTGGCAAGATGGCGGCGATCACTCACGTCAAGCGTGATCAGGGTCTGCCCCGCGCCGTGGACGAGTTGATGGATGGCTACGACACGCCGGACATGATCCGCCGCATCAAAGAACGCTACTGGGAACACACCGGCAACGACTTCCGGAAAACCTGCGAGATCCGGATCTACCCGGATGCCTCCGGTGATTCGCGCAAGTCGGTCAACGCCAGCCTCACCGATATCGCCATGCTCAAACAGGCAGGCTTCACGGTCATCGCGCCGGCGGCCAACCCACCGGTTAAGGATCGGATCAACGCCATGAATGCCATGTTCTGCAATGCACAGGGCGAGCGGCGCTACCTGGTCAACCCGTTCACCTGCCCGACGTACGCCGACGGCCTGGAGCAGCAGATCTGGGCGCCCAATGGCGAACCGGACAAGAGCCAAGGCAACGACCACGCCAACGACGGCGGCGGTTACTTCATTCACCGCGAGTACCCGATCGTTAAACCGGTCACCTCAATGAAAATGGGAGTCGCCCGATGACGGACGTCACTTTTACCCGTCCCGAGTACAAGGCGGCGCAGTACCGCTGGCGCTTGGTGCGCGACGTCTGCAAAGGATCGGAAACCATCAAGGCTGCCGGCGATCGGTATCTGCCAAGGCCCAATGCCGCTGACACCAGTGAAGACAACAAGCAGCGTTATGAGGCGTACAAGAAGCGGGCGGTGTTCTACAACGCCACCGGCAGAACGAAGCACAGCCTCGTCGGTGCAGTATTTCGCACCTGGCCAACGCTTACCGTCCCCGGCGCGCTTGATTACGTGGCCAAGGACGTAGATGGCCAAGGTGTGAGCGTCTACCAACAGTCCCAATCGGTGATTGGTCACCTGCTCGAGGTGGGCCGCCACGGGCTGCTGGTGGATTACGCCGCAGTCGAGGCTGGAACGGTCAGCAAGGCCGACGAGCTTTCCGGACGCGCCCGGGCAAACATCGCCAGCTACACCGCAGAGTCGATCATCAATTGGAAGACTCGTCAGGTCGGCGGCCAGCACCTGCTGAGCCTTGTCGTGCTGCGCGAGACGGTGGATGTGGATACGGATGATGGCTTCGGCAGTGAGCAGGTCGTTCAGTACCGGGTATTGCGTCTGGATCTTGCTGGGCAGTACACGCAAGAGGTGTGGCAAGAGGGATCGGGTAAAACTTCGCAGGTAGTCGCGCCGTTTACGCCGCTGAATGGCATAGGCCGGCCATGGCAGGTGATCCCGTTCCAGTTTGTTGGCAGCGAAAACAACGACACCACCATCGACGATGCGCCGCTGTACGACATGGCCGAAGTGAACATTGGCCATTACCGCAACAGCGCGGACTACGAGGAAGCGGCCTACCTGGTGGGCCAGCCTCAGCCGTGGATGGCAGGCCTTGATGAGCAGTGGCGCGATCATATGGAGTCCAACGGAATTTTCCTTGGGTCCCGCGCGCCCTGGCTGCTACCGGTCAGTGGCACCTGCGGCGTCTGGCAGGCCCAGCCCAACACGGTTGCCAAGGAGGCCATGGACGCGAAGAAGCAGGACATGGTTTCGCTCGGCGCCCGGCTGATTGAGCGAGGTAGTGCGGTGAAGACCGCGACCCAGGCCGACAACGACAGCGCAGCAGAACACAGCGTCCTGTCGCTGGTGGTCAGCAACGTCAGCGAGGCTTACAGCCAGTGTCTGGCGTGGATGGCTGAGTTCGTGAATGCCGCTGGCGAGGTGGTCTACAAGCTCAACCAAGACTTCAGCCAGATCACTCTGGACGCGACGATCCTGGTGGCGCTGTTCAATGCGGTGCAGGGCGGCAAGCTGCCGGAAGGCGACTTCTGGCAGTACCTGCGCGATCGAGGCGTGATCAACCCGGAGAAGACAGACGACGTAATCCGGGACGAGCTCGAAGCGCAAAGCACTGGTCCAGCCCTGGACGACACAGAGGTAAACCCGAATGGCGGCAAACCAAGCAATCCTTGATGCCACGATCCGGCACGCCGTCTTCCTCGAGCAATTGAAGTCGGGGGAAGTGGCAAAGTTCGCGCCATTCCTCAGGGAGATCGACCGCTCGATCCGTGAGCGGCTGACCCGGGCGGACCTGACGGATTACACCGTTGCGCGCCTGGAACGGCTGCTCAGCGAGGTCGACAGCCTGCTGCTGGGCATCTTCGACCGGTACAGCGAGAAGCTGAACCTTGATCTGGTGGATATCGCCAACTATGAGGCCGAGTTCGAGGCGACCAGCCTGACCCGGGCGGCGCCGGTTGGCGTTTCGTTCGACGCGGCAGTGCCTGGTGCTACTGCGATCCGTGCTGCAATCCTCACCAACCCGCTCAGCGTGCGCGGCGCGGATGGCGGCAAGCTGCTCAAGTCGTTCATTGATGGCTTCACCACCACCGAGCGGCAGCGCCTCACTGGCGCGATCCGGCAGGGCTTCTTCGAAGGCCAGACCAGCTTCCAGATCATCAAAAACATTCGCGGCACCAAGGCGTTGAAGTACAACGAAGGCATCCTGGCCACAACCAACCGGAATGCCGGTTCGATCGTGCGGACGGCAGTGCAGCACGTCGCTACTCAGGCGCGCATGGAGACGTTGAAAGCCAACTCCGATGTCGTGCAGTCGGTGGAGTGGGTCAGCACGCTGGATTCGAAGACGACCAGCCAGTGCCGGACGCTCGACAAGCGCCGCTTCAAGCTCACTGAAGGACCGAGGCCGCCGATCCACATCAACTGCCGCTCCACGGTAGTGGCGGTGACTCGCTTTAGCGAAATGTTCGCCGAGGGCGCCACGCGGGCATCCATCGGCGACAGCGGTGCGCAGCAGGTAAGGGCGGACCTCAGCTACTACGACTGGCTCAAGCAGCAGCCGGCGGCGTTTCAGGACAAGGCCATTGGCCCGATGCGGGCGAAGCTGTTTCGCGACGGCGGCCTGAGCGTAGAGCGCTTCGCCGAGCTGCAGCTTGATAGAAACTTTTCACCCGTGACCCTCGTGCAGATGAAGGCTCTTGAGCCTCTGGCGTTCGAGCGTGCTGGCTTACAACTCTGAGCATTTCGAGCGCTCATCTTCGAAGGAACGCATGTGTTTGATGTAGTTGCCGTTCCATCCGCTGAATGACTCTTTGGCGGCTGCAATCGCACTTTCCATTTGCTCGTTGGTGTGGGCCGAGAGTCCAAGCTGTACTGTCACTGCGAGCTTCAACGCAACGTAGTTGAGCTCGACAGGGGCATATGCAGTTAGCGCAAATGCAGATTTCATAACCTGCTTACCCGGTTCTCTCGGTATCTCCTTAGAGCCTGCGAAAGATCCTAAAAAGCTGCCCATGTCGCCGAGCAGATCTTCTGCCTTTTTTCGAGTGATCATTTCTCGTTCGTCCACGCGCTTTATGCAACCTTCGATGCGGTTCAGCTTTGCTGACGAAACAAGCGCGTATGCGCCGAAGCCGGCAGCAACAAGCGTTGCGAAGGCTGTAATGGATGTGACAAGCAATGTATTCGAGACGGTAGCAGTGTCCTTGGTCTCCTGAGAACTCAGCTCACGTTTCGCTCGGGTCGTTAGGCGCATTCCACGATTTCTCTTTAATTCGGGCAAGAACTCTACCCGGATTTTCACCACGCAGGCAGGGCCTGCACCTACGTCTCTGGGAGACACCCAATGCTGAAATTTCAACTGGATACCCTGGAAGGGGTAGATGAAGCCGTGCGCGCTCTTTACACCGAGAAGGACGGCAAGTTCGTACTCGGCATTGAAGGTCTGCCGCAGCAAGAAGATGTATCCGGCCTGAAGGCCAAAAACGCAGAACTATTGGCTGAAAAGAAAGAAATCGAACGAAAGGCGCGCGAGGCCGAAGACGCTGCACGCCTGGAGCGTGAAGAAGCCGCTCGCAGGTCCGGCAACGTCGAAGAGCTCGAGCGTTCCTGGACTGAGAAATTCACCCGCCGTGAAGCTGAGCTGACCGGCACGCTGGAGCAGGAGCGCGCAACGCTGAGCGGGCAGATCCGGGATCTGACTGTCGGCCGTACCGCTACTGACATCGCGTCTGCCCTGGCTGTTCAAGGCAGCGCCAAAGCCCTGTTGCCGCACATCGAGCGCCGTCTGAGCGTCGAGCAGCGCGACGGGAAGCCTGTTGTGGTCGTACTCGACGCGCAGGGCAAGCTCTCGGCGGCAACGCTGGACGAGTTGAAAGCAGAAATCGCGAATGACGCGGCGTTCGCGCCACTGATCGCGGGCAGTAAAGCATCGGGCGGCGGGGCCGGCGGTGCAGGTGGTGGGGGCGGGGCCCCGAAAGGAAAAATCGGCGGTACCAAAGAGGAACGCACGGCTGCTATCGCAAGCCGGTTCCCAGATATCCCTCAATCGTAAGGAAATAACTCATGTCCCTGTCGCAAATGCAGGTCTTCAACCAGTACATCATGCCTGCGACTCTCGAGACGCTGGATCAGTACCTGGCCGCTTTCAACGCTGCGAGTCGCGGCGCTATCGTGCTGTCCCCGGACGGCTTCACTGGCGACTTCCTCCAGGAGTCGTTCTTCCAAACCCTGGCTGCTGCACAGCGCCGCGTTGATCGCTACAGCACCAACGCCGCTGTTGCTGCCACCGACCTGACCGAGCTGAAGAACACTTCGGTGAAGGTCGCCGGCGGCTTCGGACCGATCCGCTACGAGCCATCGCAGATGACCTGGCTGGAGCGTCCAACCGCGCAAGGTATCGAAGTAGCGAGCCGCGCGTTTGCCGAAATCCTGCTGAAGGATCAGCTGAACACTGCGATTGCCGCTCTCGTTGCCGCGATCACCGCCCAAGCTGCCGCAGTCAACGATGTGTCGGCTGCCGCAGGTATCAGCTACGCCGGCCTCAACAACGCGCATGCGAAGTTTGGCGACGCCAGTCAGAACCTGGTCACCCAGGTGATGCAGGGCACCAGCTACCACAAGCTGGTCGGCCAGAACCTGACGAACCAGCAGCAGCTGTTCCAAGCGGGCAACGTTCGGGTGGTGGACATCCTCGGCAAGATCTCCGTTGTGACGGATGCCCCTGCGTTGATGCAGGCCGGTACCCCGAACAAAGAAATCATCCTGTCCTTGGTGCAGGGCGCTGCACTGGTCCATGACGGCCGCGACATCATCAGCAACGTCCAGACCACAAATGGCAAGGAGCGTATCGAAACCACGCTCCAGACCGATTACACCTTCGGCCTGGGCCTGAAGGGCTACACCTGGGACACCACCACCGGTGGCAAGTCGCCAACCGACGCCGAACTGGCAACCGGCACCAACTGGGACAAGACCGCTACCAGCATCAAGCACACCGCCGGTGTTGCTCTGATCGGTGACGCCTCCAAGTAACCCCATGATGTCCAAGCCGGGACGTGTGCCCGGCTTGGCGGAGATGCAATCATGAGCAATAAAATCTGGTACCTGCCCGGACCGTTTCACCAGTACCGGGAAGACGTGAAGGCGCTGGCGAAGGAACACGGCCTGCGCATCATCGACGCGAGCATCACCGAAAGTCGCGAGGGTGAGGCTGATGACGTGCCGGAGGTGACGGTGCGGCAGGTTGAACCGGCACCGGTGCTGCTGATCGCCGACAGCAATGACGGCGCGGCGCTGCAAGAGCTGATCGATAAGCTGAATGCTGAGCGCGACGGCATCGTGTTGCTGATCGACGCCGCCGAAGGTCTCTCGGACCTGGAGCACCCGGGCGCCGGTGAACTGCCGATTCGCCTGTTCGGAGCGCTGAAAGCTATTCATGAGGGCTTTGAATCCCTCACGGGTGAACGTGACAGCTTGGCGGGCGAGGTTGAATCGCTCCGCGCTGAAGTCGAACGCTTGAAGGCAGCAGCGGAACCGGCCGACAGTGCCGAGAAGATCGCAAGCCTCAAAGCGCAACTCGACGCTGCCAAAGTGCCGTACCGAGCGAATGCGTCGGTAGAGTCGCTGGAAAAGGCGGTTGCTGAGCTTCCGAAGGCGTAATAATCCGGGTGCCCAGTAACGTGGCATCCGATCCAGAACACCACAGCGAGCTCATTCATGACTCTTATTATCGAGGATGGTACCGGCAAGCCTGACGCCGAAAGCTACGCATCTGCCGAAGACCTGGCCATGTACGCCGTGAAGTTCGGCGTGGTCATCCCGGCGGAAGTGCCAGCAAAGGAGGCGCTGCTGCGTCGTGCCGCATTGGCGATGGATGGCATGACGTGGAAAGGGCGGAAGACCAACAGCGAGCAGGCCCTGTCCTGGCCGCGCCGTGGCGTTGAACTGGATCGCGAGATCAAGCCCGACAACTACCTTCCGGCGCGGATCCAGTACGGCCAGATGGCGCTGGCTGCCGAGATCCACACCGACGATGTCGACCCCATCGAGAAACGCAAAGGTGCGGTGACGCTGGAGCGAGTCGAGGGCGCGGTAACTCGCGAATACGCGACGATCCCGAACACCAGCGGACGGCTGCTGCCAGCGGCGCCTGACCGGCCGAGCGCAACGCAGTTTGCTGATTACCTACAGAAGCGGGGCCTATTCGCCGTCCGCGCATAGCTGACCAGGAGCCACCATGGCCTTCTACGACGAGATGGCCGTGATGGCTCTGGAGATGATCACAGAGTTCGGCCAGCCGGTTACCATCCGCGCAACGACTGTCGGTGAGTACGACCCGGAAACCGGTTCGGCACCGCCTGACAGCACCAAAGAGCAGACCGCCCAAGGCATCCTGCTCGACTTCACCGGTCAGGAATTCCAGAACAACAGCCTCATCAAGCAGGGCGACAAGAAACTCAAGATCGCCGCGCAGGGACTGGAGTGGGTGCCAGACCTGTTGAACAAGGTGATCATTCAGGGGCGCACCTGGTCCATTGTGCCGCCGCTGAAGGAGGTCAACCCGGCCGGCACCCCAATCCTGTATGAGCTGCAGGTGCGGTCATGAGCAGAGCGGGCACTGGCCAATCCGGTAGCTTCGCCCTGAGCCTGGCCGAATTCGCGGCCCAAACCAGTGAAGCCATCGACGCCAGTGTGCGCGAGATCATCATCGAGCTGGGTAGCAGCCTGATCCGCATGTCCCCCGTGGGTAACCCCGAGATCTGGGCGGCGAACGTCGCTCACCGCCAGGCGAACACCCGGGCGGCCGACGACTACGACTTCAAGGTGGCCGTGCGGAACACGCTGATCAACTTGGACGAAAGCAATTTCACCAAGGCGGGGAAGCTGAAGCGCGGCGTGAAGCACGCCAAGCCCCTGACCAAAACCGAGCGCGATCAGAACTTCAATGTGAACGGCTTGGTCGCCGGTAAGGACTACGTCGGCGGCCGATTCCGGGCGAACTGGCATCTGTCCATCGGTGTTATCGAGAACGTCACATTCGACGAGGTGGACCCGAGCGGCGCCGAGACCATCGCGGCCCTTGTTGCCGCCATAAGCGACTTCACCGCCGGCCAAATGGTCTACCTCATCAACAACTTGCCCTATGCGATCCCGCTGGAGTTCGGGCACTCGACCCAGGCCCCGAGCGGCATGGTCCGGGTAACCGTGGCCCGCTTCCAGCAGATCGTGCAGGAGGCCATTAGGAACAATCAGGTATGAGTCACGCACGCGCCCGTCAGGCCATCGAAACGAAGCTGGTCGCGTGGTCGGCTGCGCGTCCTATACGAGTGGCCTATTCGAATCAGCCATTTACACCAGGCCCATCTGAAACATATCTGCGAGCCTTCCAGCTGCCAGCCAGCACCACCTGCCGTTATCTCGGCGGCGACGCCTATGAGTACACCGGCGTTTATCAGATCAGCATTGTCTGTCCATCTGCCCAGGCCATGGCCACCGCCGAGACTCTCGTTGAAGAGCTGACACGGCTCTTTCGCGTGGACACGCCGTTGGCCCGTAACGGGTTCGATGGCCTCATCACTGAGCCGGTAGATCAGGGGCCGACTATCACAGAGTCGGCGACCTACACGGTCCCGACCAGCTTCACCTACGCAGGTGTCGCAGACCAACCGCCCGCTGGGGCATAACCTACCGCCGTCAGGCGGGCATTCAAGAGGAAACACACCATGGCCGCACGCTTTCCGCTGCCGAACGGCGCTGTGCTGGAGATCGCCAGCATTATGGGATCCGCCGTCGCTTTCACCGCCCTGACCAATGCGAAACCGCCGGTCGCCGCTTCTGTAGGGCACGACATCGAAAACGGCGATGTTTTGCTGATCAACTCGGGTTGGGCGCTGATCAATGACCGCGCAGTAAAGGCGTCCGGCGTAACCGCCGATGCTTTTGCGTTGGCTGGTCTCAACACCACCAATACCGACAAATTCACTGTCGGCGCAGGTTCAGGCTCCGTGATCCCGGTATCTGGATGGACGCAAATCTCGAAAGTCACCTCTTTCACATCGTCCGGCGGCGATCAGCAATACCAAACTGTCGGCTACCTGGAAGATGACGACGACAAGCAGTTTCCAACCAACCGCAACCCGACCACGATCACCATCGTGGTTGAGGATCAGCCGACCGCTCAATACGTCGAGACTGTCGAAGGCTTCGATGACACCAAAGAGCTGGCCGTCGTGCGCATGAAGTTGCGCAATGGCGATCAAATCCTCTACCCAGGCTATGTGAGCATCACCCCCGATCCAACGATGGAGCGCAACAACGTAATGACGCGCACCATCAGCATCGGGCTTTCGGCTCGCTCGCTCCGCTATTTGGCCGGCGCATAAGGACTTCCCATGGCAAAGATCAGGATCGCCCAGAACCCTACGTTCAAGGCTCTCGTCCACATACCCATCGTCGGGTGCGAGCCCGAGGCAATCGAGTTCACCTTTAAGTATCGCGATCGCCCGGCACTCGCCGCGCTGTTTGACGAGTGGAACTTGAAGGCGAAGGAAATGCGCGAGGGGTTCGGGGATGGCACCACATTGTCGGATGTCGTTGCTGCCGAAACCGAGTATCAAGTTCAGCAGGTCAAGGATTTGGTCGCTGGATGGGGCTTCGATGACAAGTTCGACGACAAGAGCATCCTTGCCCTTGTGAAGTCGTGTCAGGGGACCGCCGAAGCGGTAGTGAATGCCTATCAGAGCGCGTTCAATCAGGCCCGCTTGGGAAACTGAGGGAAGCAGCCGCGGCGTTGTACGAAAGCGGGCCCTCTGCTGAGCAGTTGGCCATCCTCGGGCTGACGGCTGCCGATATGTTGGGTGACGATGTAGAGGTCTGGCCATGCAACTGGCCAGCCTTCCTCTTGTTCAACCGAATGTCCACGCAGTGGCGGGTCGGCTCCGGTGGCCCGATCGGTCTCGATTACAACTGCATCCGCGACGTTGCCGGCTTCCTCGGCATCAAGAAAAAGAAACTCGCTGAAATCTTTCCTGACCTGCAGGTGCTGGAAGGCGAAGCCCTGCGCGTCATGGCGGAGGAAAGGGAAAACAGCCCGTAAGCACGGGCACTTATTCAAGGTGAGTCGATGAACATTTCCGAACTCGGCATCAAGATCGACTCGGCCGATGCAATCGAGGCAAAAACCAGCCTTGATGATATGGCGAAAGCTGGCGGGCGGGCCGAGCAGTCCGCCGTTTCGCTGATGAACGAAATGCAGGCGCTGGAGAAGTCGCTTTCGACCAGCGCCAAGACCACGCAGGATCTCGCGAAACAACGCGATGCGCTGGCAAAACTGACGAAAACCGGTGCTTATGGCGAGGCTGAGGCCGCGAAGATCTCGGCACAGCTCGACAAGCAGCAGGTTGCTCTGGCCAAGTCGGCCATGGACGAGCAAAAGGCGCTGAACAGCCTTCTGGGCGCCATTGACCCTGCCCGCGCCGCGCTGGCGAAGCTGGACACCCAGGTCGAGCAACTGGGTAAGCATCTGGATGCTGGCCGGATCAGTCAGGACGAGTACAACACCGCCCTGAGCAAGATCGACAAGGACTACGACAAGCTCAATAAAACCACCACCGGCTTCGACAAACTGCGTCTCGGCACCCGCCAGGCTCAGGAAAACGTCGTTCAGTTGGGAAATGCGCTGTCGTCAGGTGACTGGGGCAGTGGCGTTCGTGCGGTGGCTCAGCTGGGCGCCGGCGCCGGCAAAGGTGCCGCCGGCTTATTTGCGATGCTGGCGCCGCTTGCGCTAGCCACTGCGGCGGTTGGCGTTTTGGCCTACGCCTTCTACAAGGGCAGCGAAGAGCAGGATAACTACAACAAATCGCTCATCCTGACCGGTAACTTTGCCGGTGTGAGCGCAGGGCAACTGGGCGACATGGCCCGCCAGGTTAGCGCTACGGTCGGCACTACCGGGCAAGCGGCCGAGGTTCTGGCGCTTTTGGCGGGCAACGGCAAGATCGCGGGTGAGAGCTTCACCAGCATCACCCAGGCCGCTGTGTCGATGCAGGAAGCAACCGGCAAGGCCGTAAGCGAGACAGTAGCGGAGTTCACCAAGCTCGCCGACGACCCAGTCAAGGCGTCCGCCGCGTTGAACGAGCAGTACCACTACCTGACTGCGTCTGTTTACTCGCAGATCGCCGCACTGGAGAAGCAGGGCGATCATGCCGGCGCCGTGAAACTGGCGACCGAGCAGTACGCTGATGCAATCAATCAACGCACGCCGAAGATCTTGGAGAACCTGAGCTTCTGGGAAAAGGGTTACAACGCAGTAGCCCGCGCCGCTGATGGACTGAAGAACATCGGCCGTCGCGACATCAATGCAGAGATCGAGACCGCACAGAACGATCTCCGTGAAGCTGAATCCATGGACGGCTTGTTTCAAAGCCAAAAGTCGAAGGATGCCCTCATCGAGTTTCGGCGTAACCGCCTGAACATGCTGGAGGATCAAAAGGCCGCAGAGGCTGACATTGCCAAATGGGAAGGTGAGCAGGCGAAGGCTCAGCAGGATGCCGTTACCGCTATGGGAAAGGTCGATTCCCTGACCAAATCTGCGTGGACGAATGAGCAGAAGCGCACCGAAGCGATCAAGGAGTACAAGCGACAGCTCGAAGACATCCGCAAGGTCGCACCCAACGATCCGCGCTTGAATCAGGCGGCAATCGACAAGAACCTGGCGAACATCAACGACCAATTCAAGGATCCGAAAGCCGCTGGTACGCAGGTCGATCTGACCGGTTTCAACAACGCCAAAAACAATCTGGCGGCCATCAGTGAGGAGTACAAAAACGCTCAGAAGGAACTGGACGCGGCGCAGAAGGCCGGCCTCGTTTCCCAGGCCGACTATGCCCTGAAGCGTGAAGCGCTGATCGGCAACGAGCGCGATGAAGTGACCGCAGCCTACGAGGCTGAAATCACCGCACTGGAAGCCGCCAAGGCGAAGAAAACCACTTCTGCTGTGCAAAGCATTCAGCTCGACCAGAAGATCGCCGATGCGCGAGCCGGGATGGTCAAGGCGCAGAAAGAGGCTGACAGCCAGCTCGAAATTCTGGCCACGAACGAGACCGGCCGCCTTGCTCGACAAGAGCGATCGATCACGACCTACGTTCAGGCCTTGGCCCAGCAGCAGCGGGCTTTGGAGCTGGCGGGGCAGCGCGCCGTTCTCGGCGTCGGCCAGGGCGATCGGCAGAACGCGCTCAACAACGAACTGAACAGCCAGCAAGACCGGTTCGCTCAGCAATCGCTGGAGCTCGCCAATCAGAAATCCGATCCTTCGCGGAACATGTCGGAGGAAGAGTTCGCCCGTAAGTCTCAGGCGCTCGCCGACGCGAACAAGGCCGCTACTGACCAGATCCGGCAGAACTATGCGGATGTGGAAAAAGCGCAAGGTGACTGGACCAAAGGCGCGACGTCGGCCTGGGCCAATTATCTGGATTCGGCCAGCAATATTGCCGGCCAGACGAAAACCTTGTTCGGCAACGCCTTCAGCTCGATGGAAGACGCGATCGTCAACTTCGCCATGACCGGGAAACTGTCGTTTGCTGACTTCACCAAGTCGATTCTGGCGGACATGGCGCGGATCGCGACTCGGCAAGCCAGCTCGGCGTTGCTGAGCAGCTTGGTCGGTGCCGCAACCAGCTACTTCACTGGCGGTGGCGGCGGTAATGGGCTGGCGGATGGATCTGCTGGCGCAACGTCGTCGAATCTCGGCGCTTCTTCGGCTGGCTACTCCGGCAGCTACTTTCCTCAGGCCCTGGGTGGTGCATGGTCATCCGGGGTGCAGATGTTCGCCAACGGGGGCGCCTTCACCAACAGCATCGTTAGCACGCCGACCGCCTTCGGGATGGCCGGCGGCCAGTCTGGCGTTATGGGTGAGGCCGGGCCGGAGGCAATCATGCCTCTGACCAGAACCTCCAGCGGCAAGTTGGGTGTCATCGCGGCCGGAGGCGGATCCGGTACTGCAATCAGCATCAACGCACCGGTGACGGTGGTAACCGAGGATCGCAGCTCCGAAGGCATGCAAATTGACCAGCAGGCGCTGTCGAGAAACCTGCAATCGCAGATGCAGGCTGTGGCCGAGAAGGCCGTAGCCGACTCTTGGCGCGCGGGCGGTACCAGCTTCCGAAATGCAAATGGGAGGGCCTGATGGCCATCGAGAAATTCACCTGGCCAACCGAGCGCGGGGAAACGCCCGATATCAACTATCGGGTGCGTTCCTCGAAGTTCGGCAATGGCTACGCGCAGAACGTCGGTGACGGCCCGAACAACAAAGAGGACTCCTACCCGATCACCTTTGCCGGCCAGAAGGCCAAGGTGCTAGAGATTATGGCGTTCCTCGACCAGCACGCCGGTGCGAAAGCGTTTCTCTGGACAACACCGCTCGGGGAGCTCGGCCTGTTCACCTGCAAAAATCCTGCTCCCACACCAATGGGCGGCGGCGTCTTCAAACTCACCGCCACGTTCGAGCGGGCATTCCAACCATAAGGGGCAATCATGCCGCTGATCAGTGACATCCAGGTACTTGAGCCTGGCAGCGAAGTGCTGCTCTTTGAATTGGACGGCACGGATTACGGCGCGGATGTTTTGCGCTTCCATGGGCACGCCATACCGCACACGGCGGCCGAGTTGATCGCCGCTGGCGACGATGCGGACCAGCTGCCGGCGAAGGCGATCTACTGGCAGGGGAACGAGTACAGCGCCTGGCCAATGCAGATCGACGGAATCGAGGCGAACGGGGACGGCACGGCCGTTCGGCCCACTCTGTCGGTCGGCAACGTCAACGGCCGCATCACTGCGCTCTGTCTGGCGTTCGAGGATCTGCTCGAGTTCAAGCTGACCATGCGTCACACGCTGGGCACGTACCTGGACGCGGTGAACTTCCCGGCGGGCAACCCAACGGCAGATCCAACCCAAGAAACGATCGAGGTCTGGTACATCGACCAGAAAACGAACGAGGACGGGGAAACGGTCAGTTGGGAGCTTGCCAGCCCGGGCGATGTCGGTAACGAGTCCATCGGCCGGCAGGCTACGACTCTGTGCCACTGGTGCCTCACCGGCGGCTACCGGGGCCCGAATTGCGGCTACACCGGCCCGTATCGGGACAAGGATGGGAACCTCACGGATAACCCAGAACTGGATGCGTGTGACGCCACGCTGGGCAAGGGTTGCATCCCGCGCTTCGGTGATGGCAACCCTCTGCCGTTCGGTGGCTTCCCGGCCGTTTCGCTGATCGCAAGGAGCTGACATGCGCAAACATATTTTGAACGCGATCCAGGCTCACGCGGCCGCCGAGTACCCGAAAGAGTGCTGTGGCCTGCTGCTGGCTGTTGGCCGAAAGCAGCAGTACTACCCATGCCGCAACGTCTCGACCGAGCCGAACGAGGAATTCCGAATTGACCCGGAGGAATACGCGACGGCCGAAGATATTGGCGAAGTGATCGGCGTGGTGCACTCGCATCCGGACGCCACCAGCCGACCGTCACCGCGCGACCTGGCCATGTGCGAGGCGACGGCCATGCCGTGGCACATCCTGAGCTGGCCCGAGGGCGACTTGCGCACCGTCATGCCGTCCGGTGAGGTGCCGCTGCTCAAGCGCCCATTCGTACACGGGGCCTGGGACTGCTGGCAGGTCTGCGCCGATTGGTACAAGCGCGAGTGGGGGCTGGAGTTCGAAGCCTTCAAACGTGCTGACGGCTGGTGGGAAAGCAAGGACAACACCAGCCTGTACGAGGCGAACTATCAGGCCGCTGGCTTCTACCGGGTCGACCAGCCGCAGCGCGGCGACATGATCGTAATGGAAGTGGGGCGGACGGTTTATCCGAACCATGCCGGGATCTTTCTCGGCGCCGATCCGTCGTTGCCGGGTGAGGATGCCGCGACGTTCGGCCCAGGGCCTTTCCTGCTGCACCACCTGTACGGCAGGCCATCCGAGGTTATCGTTTTCGGTGGGCCCTGGCTTGAGCGAACACGCCTGATTCTCAGGCATAAAGATGCACAAACAACCACTTGATGCGGCTGAGCCGATGGAGATTTTATGAAGAGTTCAGATAGAAAATCCGCAGATCGGAGAGATGACCTGCGGGAAAAGCTTCACTGCATGCACATAATCAGAAGGGCTATTGCGAACGAGCCAAAGCTTCCGCTTCGTCAATCTCTTTGATCACCTGCTCCAGGGCTTCAAACGGAGTTTCAAACGCTGCAATTTCACCGGGTCCGGTCCATGAAGAGTTTGGCCGACCCTTCGCATACGCCAACTGGTCTTTGATGATTTTTCTTACGGCGCTGTTGGAGGCTTTGTAAAAAGTACCTCCTATATTCTGGATGACCCTCAAAACTCCAAGATCAAACGCACCCTGAATACTGTTGTTTGTCTGCTCTGTCACATTGACCTCCTAGGTCGCCAACGCGCCGAAATTGGCGCAATCCCGGTCCTTGGGCTTGCAGGCAAAGGACTGGGAATCCTCTAGCCTTGATTACGGCTCAAAAAGTTCTCAACGGCTGACGCAACATTGTTTGCCACATGATTGAACGCTTGCTTCCCGTTTTCAGAAAGCTCACCAGTTAGCTCCTCATCACCAGCGACATCCTGAAGAGCAGCCTGAAATGTCCACTGTTTTCCTTCTGGCAATTTTGCGGCGATTGCGCATGCAAGCACTTGAATAATACTGATCACGGCGGTGTTAACGCCGTCTTGAATTTCCGTTTGCTCGATCATTTCGTCAATAGGCAACATATGCGACTCTCAATTTGGGGGATACCCCGTGCGTGATAGTGTCTGAACGCTACTATGGCAAAGCATGCAACTGCTACTGGCATTCCATCCACACTGGATGCCTGGACAGTACCGCGCTACAGTGCACCCTTTCCCACAGGAGTGACCTGCATGAAAGTGATCGTAGGAGCGCTGGCGGTAGCGCTGTTGGCGGGGTGTGCGACTTCGCCGGTGCCAGCGGATAAGGCTGATCCGGTTCCGAGTAACCGCCTGTATGCGTTCAGTGCCAAGTCGGAGTCGCAGTTGCTCGTCACGCGTGACAGCGGTCTATATGGATCTGGCTGTAATTACCGGCTGTACATTGATGGAACCCTGGCAGCTGAATTCGCTTCAGGCGAGGTAGCTCGGTTTGGAGTAAAAGCCGGAAAACATATCCTTGGAATCAAGCCGAGCGCCGCATGCGGTGGCTGGGGCTTGGTTGAGCGCGAGGTTGATGTGAAAACCGGTGAGACGGTCAGGCGTCGTATCACGCTTTCGGGCGACAATTTTGATATATCCCCCACGGCAATTTAAATGCATTCCCAGGCCCGCATCGGCGGGCTTTTTTGTGCCCGGAGAAGAACATGGCTGACGTTGCAGCTGCTTACAATCCAATGACCACGATCCTTCTATCTGGCTCACTGGCAAAGAAGTTTGGACGAGTACATCGTCGCCAAGTGGACAGCAAGCGGGTATGGGAGGCCTTCAAGGCGCTTAAGGTGACGCTGGATGGCTTCGAAAATGAGATCCGCCGACTAGATCGGCTCGGCATGCGATTCGCCATCTTTCGAAATCGGAAGAACGAAGCGGTTGAGGCTTTTGATCTGGGTGGCACAAGGGAGATCCGAATCGTCCCGGTCGTATCGGGCAGCAAGCGCGCCGGATTGATGCAAACCGTGTTGGGCATCGTGCTGATCGCCGTTGGCTTTTTCGCCTACGGTTCAACAACGGCTCAGGGTGCAGCATTGATTGCAGGTGGTATCGCTTCGACCGCAGGCGGCGTGATCCAAATGCTCAGCCCGCAAGCAAAGGGGCTCTCGCAAAGCGCCTCTTCCGAGAACGCCCCGTCCTACGCCTTCGGCAGCGCCAAGAACACCACGGCCAGCGGCAACCCGGTGCCGATCTGCATCGGCGAGCGCCGGTGGGGCGGGATGATCATTTCGGCCTCGATCCTGGCTGAAGACAAGGTATGATTTTGCTTTTTTGAGCAAAAAGTTATGGAAGCGTTTAAGTTCTTCAGAGGGGCGGCAAACCATCTTGCGCGGGGCGAAAGGCTCTTCGCCCGCGGCAAGGATAACCCCGAATACTATTTTTATAGCGCGCTTGAGTTGCGGTTCGGAATTGAGTCCAGGTATCGGGAGTACCTAGAAAATCAGAAACATGTGAAGGAAAAGAAAAAGCAGGGATGGCAGATTGCGGTGCTTGGTAGAGAGGTGGAACAAGCCTTTGCAGGTTGTAAACAGGAGGTGAATCTCAAAATCGTTGCGGGCGGCTTTCCGGTGATGCTATGCAAGTACACGCCTGTTACACCTGAATTAAAAGAGGTTGGTGAACGACTCGGGAACTATCTTCATGCTCCGAGAGATAGTGATCTGCGAGGGCTTGAGCAGTGGTCTGACTTTGAGCAGTTGCTGGAGAGGGGGCTTGCATTACTTAGATATGCCTGCAGCGGTAATCTACTTGGCGTCCCTTTGCGTCAACGCGGAGCGAAACAGATGAACGTTTATATGAGTGTTCACGATGACCAGAGAGCAGTCATTAACGAGATTTTAGAAAGAAAGATAGAGATGGTCATCGAGGTGAGCTACGCAGAACCACCGCAGCTCTGAGATCATCAAATGACGTCAAGCCGCCCACGAGGCGGTTTTTTATTGCCTGGAGGAAAGCATGGGCGCAGCGGAACAGATCGAGATCTACGGCGAGAAGGGCGGCAGCAGCAAGCCGAAATCGCCGGTCGAAGCCAGCGACAGCCTGCGCTCGACCAACCTGGCGAAGCTGCTGATCGCCGTGGGCGAGGGTGAGTTCGACGCCGTACCGACCGAATACGACATCTACCTGGACAACACGCCGATTCGTGATGCCAGTGGCAACTACAACTTCCCGGATGTGAAGTGGGACTGGCGCCCGGGATCGGTGAATCAGACCTACATTCCGGGCATCCCGGCGGTGGAGAACGAGACGTCGCTGAACGTGGAGCTTCGCAGCGATGCGCCGTGGGTGCGCTCGATCACCAACACCCAACTGTCCGCCGTGCGCATGCGCCTGGCCTGGCCTGCTCTGCAACGGGTAGATGACCAGGGCAATGTCGGCGGCTACCGCATCGATTACGCCATTGACGTGGCCACCGACGGCGGCGCCTATCAGCAGGTGCTGGTGGACGCGGTCGACGGCAAGACCACGACCCGTTATGAGCGCTCGCGGCGCATCGATCTTCCGGACGCCACCACCGGCTGGCAGATCCGCGTGCGCCGCCTCACGCCGAACCAGAACAGCAACAAGATCGCCGACACCATGCTGATCGCCGGTTACACCGAAGTGATCGACGCCAAGCTGCGCTACCCGAACACTGCGCTGCTCTACGTCGAGTTCGACGCTGAGCAATTCACCAATATCCCGGCCGTGACCGTGAAGTGCAAGGCCCGGCGCTGGATGGTGCCGAGCAACTATGACCCAATCCTGCGCACCTATACCGGGACGTGGGATGGCTCGATGAAGTCGGCCTGGACCAACAACCCGGCGTGGATCACCTACGGCATCTGCACGAACGAAATGTTTGGTCTGGGCAAGCGCATCAAGCCGTTCATGGTCGACAAGTGGGAGCTGTACCGGATTGCCCAGTACTGCGACCAGATGGTGCCGAACGGGCTGGGCGGTCAGGAGCCTCGTTTTCTGTGCGACATGAACCTGCAGGGCAAGGCGGACGCCTGGTCATTGCTGCGCGACATCTCCGCGATTTACCGGGGCATGACGTACTGGGCACAGGGCCAGTTGGTGATGCAGGCCGACATGCCGCGCGCGCAGGACTTCGACTACGTCTTCACTCGGGCCAACGTCATCGACGGGAAATTCTCATACGGCAGTGCCTCGGCAAAAACCCGGTACACCCGGGCCTTGGTCAGCTACGACAACCCGGCCAACAACTACGACACCGACGTCATTCCGTTCGCCGACCTGGATCTGCAACGCCGCTACGGCGACCGGCCAACCGAGCTGAGCGCCATTGGCTGCACCCGTGCATCTGAGGCACAGCGCCGCGGTAAGTGGGCGATCCTCAGCAACAGCCAGGACCGCACCGTGTCGTTCAAGACCGGTATGGAAGGCGTGATCCCGTTGCCGGGCCACATCATCCCGGTGGCGGACTCGCTGCTGGCTGGTCGTGAGGTCGGCGGACGGATCTCGTCCGCGTCTGGCCGCGTGGTGACGCTCGACCGTGATACCCAGGCCAAGGCCGGTGATCGACTGATCATCAACCTCCCGGGCGGTCGTGCCGAAGGGCGCACGGTGCAAAAGGTCAGCGGTCGTGACGTGACTGTCACCACCAACTACAGCGAACCACCGATCGCGCAACTGCAATGGGCGCTCGACGCGGATGACCTGGCGATTCCGTTGTACCGAGTGTTGGGCACCAAACGCACCACCGAAGGCGATTTCGAAATCAGCGCGCTGCAGTACGAACCGAGCAAATTCGCCTACATCGACACCGGTGCCCGCCTGGAGGAGCGGCCGATCAGCGTGATCCCGATCACCGTCGTTCCGGCGCCGGCGAGCGTGACCGTGGTTTCGACGTCTTCGGTCATCCAGGGTCTGGCCGTGGCCACCATGACTATCAGCTGGCCCGCCGTGGACGGCGCGGTCGGCTACGACGTGGAATGGCGCAAGGACAGCGGCAACTGGATCAAGCTGCAACGCACCGGCATGACCAACGTGGACGTGGTCGGCATTTACGCTGGTGCCTACGTGGCCCGCGTCCGCGCGGTGAGTGCCTTCGACATCACCTCGATCTGGCGCAACTCGATCCTGACCAACCTCAGCGGCAAGCAGGGCCTGCCGCCGGCGTTGGCCTATTTGAACGCTACGCCGCTGCTGTTCGGGATCTACCTGAAGTGGGGTTTCCCTGCTGGCGCCGAGGACAGTCAACGAACCGAGATCTGGTACGGGCCGACTACCGAACTGGAGGCCGCCACCAAGCTGACCGACTTGGCCTACCCGCAAAGTGACTTTTCCATGCTCGGTCTGCGTGCCGGTGTGACGTTCTACTTCTGGGGTCGAATCGTTGATCGGATCGGCAACATCGGGCCGTGGTATCCGATCGGAATCGGCGTGCAGGGTCAGTCGAGTGCAGACGCAGCGGCGATTCTGGAAATGATCGCCGGCGAGATCGGCCGCACAGAGCTGGGCCAGGACATCCTCGACGAGATCGACAAAATCCCGGGCTTGCAGGCCCAGATCGACGCGCTCGACGGGCTGAAGGGTTACGACCCGGAAGCGACTTACGAGGAATACGACTGCGTGGTCGTTGGGAAGCGGATCTACCAGGCCACCGGCCCGGTTCCGCTCAATACACCACCGCCGAATGAGAACTACTGGCTGGACGTGGGCCAAACCGTGCAGACGGCAAACGGCCTGGCTCAGCAGGTGGCGACCAATACCGCCGAGATTATCGAACTCGACGGCGTTGTGACCGCTCAGGCGACAGCGCTCCAGACCCTGCGCGCGGCTTCCCGCGATGACAGCGGCGAGGGTGACGCGTTGGATGCTTTGCGTGGGTGGAATGCCACCACCAGCTTTGCCCAGGAGGTGAAGGTTCGTACAACGCAGAACACCGCGACGACGCAACGACTGACGACGCTCGACAGCAAGGTGGGGGAGAACGCTGCAAACCTCACTGAATTAGAACAGACGGTCGTCACCAACGAATCGGCAACGGCGCAGAAGTTCACGCAGTTGACGGCCACCGTGGATGACAACACTGCGGCGATTCAGGAAACGGCAACCGCGTACGCCGACACCAGCGGCAAGTTGTCGACGATGTGGTCGGTGAAGATGCAAATCACCCAGGACGGCAAGTACGTTGCGGCCGGGATCGGCCTTGGCATTGAGAACACCGGCGCCGGGCTGCAAAGCCAGTTCCTAGTCAGTGCTGACCGATTTGCCATCGTCAACACCATTGCCGGTGGCGCCATCTCGGTTCCGTTCGCGGTGCAGAACGGACAGGTGTTCATGAACTCGGCGTTCATCGCTGACGGCACGATCACCAACGCGAAGATCGGCAGCTACATCAGCTCCACCAACTACATCGCCGGCGTGCAAGGCTGGATTCTCAACAAAGACGGAACGCTGGAGATCAACGGCATCGTGCCCGGTCAGGGGCGGCTGGTGATCAACTCGCTGAACGTCTCGGTCTACGACGCCAATAACGTGCTGCGTGTCCGTCTCGGCTATTTGGGGTGATTGATGGCTTTATTTGGCCTGCGTGTCTTTGACGAGAATGGATTTCTCGCCATGGACACCAACTCGTTTACGTATCAGGTGCTCTGGCAGGGCGTAATCGACTTCAGCGGAACGGTGCCCAGCTACACCCTGAGCATTCCCGGTTTCAACCCGGCCAACTGCGTGTTCATGATCATCCCGACCAGAGCGCAGGACGTGCAAACGGCGGAGGCCGATCCTCTCGGAAATGCGAAGTCTTACCCCTACGTCACGACGGCGGCGGGGCAAGTGGTTGTGAGACCGAAGAATCCTTCAGCCAGCGCCTCGACGGGTGGATCAAGAATTGTCGCCAAGGGCTACGCGATCAGGTACTCGACATGAACTATGGCTTTCAGAGCATCAACGATAGTTCGTTTGTGCAAATCGATTCGGACGCGCCGCGCCTCTGCATGCTGACCAAAGGTTCTTACTCTGGGAGCACCAATGCCACGGCCGTGTTCGCGAGAGCAGTCACCAGTGCCGATCCTCCAATTGTGTTCATTCGGCCGACACCGAGCGGAACGATTCAAGTGCCGATATCGGTCTGGTTTACGGGCGGGCCGGGCAACTGGACCGGCTTCTCAATGAAGGCATCATCTGTCGACGCAACGCTTAGTGGTCTTTATTTCGTGGCGGCTTGGGCATCGATGGGTACTGCCGCGTATGGAATGCGTTTGTGGGATGGTGCAGGCTCGCTCGTCTACGACAGTGGCGCGCCTGCCGTGGTGGTGACGTTTGCAGCAGGCAACTGGACATATCTCGGCAGTGAGCAGCTGACTGCGGGTCGTCGATACATTTGGGGGATCAATAAAGCGCTGGGTGCTGGTGAGTATGTCTCTCTCAACCCTTTTTCCCTGAATTGCCACAACGATGCGAACGGCGCCGGCTGCGCGCTGGGCGTCGATTACGGCGGTGGCAGGATCATGATGTACAGCCTCGCAACGACCGCATGGACCGACCAAGGTCACCGGCCATTTCTCTGCGCCAAATTGCTGGCCTGATCCTATCTTTTCTGGAGTTACTCAATGACCTGGTACAAAACAGGAACGGTCTCTGTCGTCCAAAATTCCAATGCGGTGATCGGTACCGGTACAGCATTCGTAGCGAATAGCCGTACTGGGGACGAATTTCGGGGACCGGACGGCGTGGGATACGAGATCATCAATATTATCAGTGACACCGCCATTGGCATCGATCCGCCGTACAAAGGCTCGAGTAATCCGACCGGTGTTTACGCAATCTTGCCGATTCAGGGCTATTTGAAAGCTACCGCCGACGCACTGCGACAGGCTTCGCTTGAAGTCGGGGATGCGCTGGATGGTCTTGAGGAGAGCGTTCAGCAGGCGGCTGATTCCGCGCAGGCGGCGGCCAGTTCGAAAACTGCGGCGGCCAACTCAGAAACGAACGCGGGTACTTCGGCAGCTGCAGCGCTGGCATCAAAGAATGCTGCCGGCTTGTCCGAAACGAACGCGGCCGCTTCGGCTTCTGCGGCACTGGCGTCGAAGACTGCGGCGGCCACCTCCGAAACGAACGCGGGTGCTTCGGCAGCCGCTGCGCTGGCATCAAAGAATGCTGCGGCAGTCTCCGAAACCAATGCTGCTGCGTCGGCGGCCACTGCGGCAGCCCTGGGCGTCGGTCGTGGATACATTGACGGCTTGACGCTCGGTTGGAACACCGCGACATCGATCAACATCGGTGCCGGTAGCGCATTCGTTCCTTCGGTGAACAAGGTGGTTTCATACGCCGGTGGCGATTTCGTACCGGTTGGTGCGGCCAACAGCTTCATCCATGTCTATCTGACGGCCACTGGCACGATTGAACAATCAGCGACAGCACCGTCTCGCTACGATAACCAGGCCCATCAAAAAACCGGCGATAACACGCGTCGATACCTCGGATCGCTGCTGGTTGGGGTGGCCAACAACATCTACAAATTCCACCACCATCCGCTCGACGGCTCGATGATGTACACCTTCGGCAACGCCGAGGTGCTGCCGTTCAAGATCCTCAACGCTGCAACAGGTATCGGTAGCGTCAGCTGCCGTGGATGTTGCCCAGTAACAGCTCACACGCTGGCCGGCGGATTTCAGAGTTTGGGATCGGCTCCATGCACGTTCACACCCTCGGACGCCGCAACTAGTATCGCGACTACAGGTTGGCAGGTATTTGCGAGCCCCAACGTGGTGGCCAACTCCTTTTGCCGTATCGCGGATGACGGCACGATCACGTACCGGGCGGTGTCGCCTAGCACGGCCAGTATCTATACCACCGGCTACTACTTTGACAGGTAACTCTATGCCCTACGCAATATGGATTGACGGCTGGCGCGCGGTGAATGATGACTTCACCGCTGAAAATCTCCTGGAAGGGGAAAGCCTTGCAGATCAGGTGCCTCAGGCGTTGATCGACAGCGTGGCTCAGAAATCAGAAAGGCTGGCGCTTGCTCAGGTGGAGCTTGAATGGCAGACCGCTGAGATCCAGTTCATCAACAACCAGTTGATGGCGCTGGAAGAGGGCGCCGATGCGCTCCCGGTCACCCGCGAGCAATGGCTGCCCTACCGAACCCGTGTCAGGAACTGGAAAGAAGGCGCCGACGGGTTCCCCTATCCAGAGAACCGGCCTTGGCGACCGCAATAACGGTCCCGCAACTGCAAACCCGCCTTGAGCGGGTATTTTTTTGCCTGGAGAAAAGTATGACAGTCACCGAAAAAGATCGCGACGTACTCGCTCGAACCATCTGGGGCGAGGCTCGTGGCGAGAGCGCGGGAGGCCGAGTGGCCGTGGCATGGTCCATCCGCAATCGCGTTTTCGACGGAAAGACCAATTCGTGGTGGGGCGAGGGCTATGCCGGAGTCTGCCAGAAGCCATATCAGTTCAGCTGCTGGAACAAAAACGACCCTAACTTCCCGTACCTTAGCGGCGCCAAGGAAATTCCGTTCCGCGAACTGGCGCAGTGCCGGATCGTAGCGGACCAGGTGATTGACGGAAAAGTACAGGATCCGACCAGCGGCGCTACGCACTATTACGCGATCGCCATGAAGACACCGCCGGCCTGGGCTGCGAAGGCCAAGCAGACCCTGAAGCTGGGCGGCCATGTCTTTTTCAGGGATGTGCCGTGATGGTCGTGCCGTGGAAGTTGATCGGCGCGCTGGCTCTGGTGCTGATCGGTGCCGCCGGCGCCTGGCAGTTCCAGGACTGGCGCTACGGCAAGCTGCTGGCCGAGCATGACCGGCTGCACGCCGAAACCTTGAATCAGCTGACCATGGCCGCTGCCACCGCGCAGCAGGCCGAGCAGGACAAGCGGCTGGCGCTCGAGCAGCGGCTGGCTGCCAGTGACAAAACCCACTCCGAGAAAATGACCAATGCTCAAAAAGACCAGGCTCTTTTGCGTGATCGCCTTGCCACTTCTGATCTTCGGCTGTCAGTCCTTCTCGACGCGGGTTCAGCCGGTGGCTGTTCAGTGCCTGCCACCGCCGGCGCCGGCGGCGTGGTTCATGGCCCCGTACGAGCCGAACTTGACCCGGCGCATGCTCAACGAATTGTCGCCATCACCGACGAAGGCGACCGGGGATTGATTGCGCTTCAGGCTTGCCAGGACTACGTTCAGAAAATGCAGCATTGATGGCCCCAAGCCATTCTTGCGAGACCTACAGTCGTGAACCATCCTTTAGATTCGTACCGGATGAAGCGGCAGATGGATAGGCAACTGGCAGGCTACTCAATTGTGATGACGATTGTCTGGGTTTCAGCGGTTCTCGCTGTCATGTATTGGATGTCGTAGTGAATGTAATAGGTGATTGATTTGGAAGGCGTGGTGCTGGGCGAGAAGATGCAGCGAGAAGCGGATAGGCTGCTGGCGCAGATTGTCCGGGCAGACTCGATGATCATCGCTGTGAAGGCGGGCGCACGGGCGGATGGCTTCGTGCTGGGGTTGGAAACAGGCGGCGCTTTGCACGCCGGCGATGCCGAGCGGCTGTACATCATTTTCGAAGCCGCTTTGGTGGAGCGTTTGAAAACGTTGTCGCGGAGCTGAATCACTCGACTGGCTCGATCAGTTGCGGCCCCTGGTTTCGAACGTTTCCCACCGCCCGGTCGACCTTGTACCACTCGAACACCTCTGTCGGCTCACCGTCGTGCAGCACTATCTGCTCGGCGCGTTCTTTCGGTGTGGCCGGATCCAACCACTCTCTGGACAGCTCCGGCGATAGGGCGACCGGCCGACGGTCATGAATGTCGACCATACCGCCAGCACTATCGGCAGTGATGATGACAAAGCCATCGTGCTCGCCCGGGTCATGTTCTCCGTTCGGATACTGGCCGATCGCGGCGCAGAGAATTGGCGACTGGTCCCGGTGCCGGATCAGGTAGGGCTGCTTCTTCGGACCACCTTCGTCAACCCACTCGAACCAGTTGTTGATCGCGATGATCGCCCGGTGCGGCCATATCGCGCGGAAGAATGGGCCGTGGGCGACTTTCTCGACACGGGCATTGATCGGCGCGGCGCGGTCTTTCGCCCAGTGCGGGCGCCATCCCCAGCGAACCATGTCAGCGTGCAGGAACTGACCTTCCTGATGGAAAAGGGCAAGCTGGGCGGTCGGTGCGGCGTTGTACCGCTCGAGAGGCTGCTCGCCGGTTGAGTTGATCAGGGCGTTCGGCATGCTGAGCGCCGCGACGAAGTCGTGAATCCCGCTGTACTGGGAGAGTCGTCCGCACATTGCCAGGTCCTCGCATGATCTTTCAGCGTAGACCCGGTGGCGACGGCTTTGTCACAAAACCTTTTCCGGCGCAGGTTGGACATTCTTCGCGAGTGCCAAAGCGGTCGAGACAGGTAGGGCAGGTGCAGAACGCTGCTGACTCGATGTGTGGTCGCACCTTTTCAAAAGTACTCAAATCTCGCTCTTCCTGCGCGACCTGAGCAGCATCCACCAGCGCGCGGTAGGTGTCAGGGTCATCGATAGGCCGGAATTCGACACCCCCAATTACCCGTTCAGTCTCGATCAATTGAAAGCGCTGCCCATGCATTTCCAGTGTCAGCCCTGAGATCCTGCCGACATTTCGGGAGATGCCCAGGTTCAGATATATCCCTTCCGGGCCTGAATACACCTTCCCGTCATAGGTTCGGGACACACCGCGCGGCTTTTCGGTCGCGAAGTTGAAGATCGAGCGGCTGATCGTAGCCAACAGCTTCCCGTCGTCGACGTGCACAACGTTGTAGGTCGATGCTCCTCGGTATTGGCCTGGCGAGTTCTGCAGCTCTTCAACGGCGTGCCAGTAGGCAGCGTCAGCCATCTCGTTCATGTCGAACTGCTCAAGCTGGTCGATCAGGCCCTCTGCACGTAGCGCCTCGGCCATCTCATGGAGGGCTTCCCGGTGTCCTTCCGGGTTTTGCATGCGGAAGTCGTGGTCGTCGAGAGTAGCGCGCCATCGCTGGAGCCGAAGGGATTTGGCTTGGTCAAAATTCATGGAAGCGAATCGCTGTACAAATGCTGTATGCATGTACAGTAATCGAGGTGCGGTCGACGAGCGAGGGCGAGGCGACGAGCTGCGGGAGGGTTAGTGGCAATGTGCGATCTTGCCCTGTAAAACTTGTACGGATAGAATTTTTCGTACAGGTTATTGTAAAGGTCAGACAGCATGACGCCCCTGGATCAACTTCTGAAATGGAATTCAGACTGGTCAATTATTAACGCAACGATAAAGTGCAAGCGCTGCGGAGCTATTCAGCGGGAAATAAATAAATCCGAGCGGTTCCCGCATTTATCAAACTGCCGTATTCGCGGTGCAGATCTCAATCCATGGGAAAAGCTTCAGGACGTGAGGGATGCTCTGGAAAAGCGTTGAGGCATTCACTCAGGAGTCATCATTACGGCCAAGGTCATCTTGATGAATTCCTCATTCCGATCGATTGCGGCCAGAGACTCGCGAACGTTTTCCGCGACGTCGGCTGATCCGCGCTGCTCCACCCATAGCGTGAGCTCCATGATGGCTGCCTCGAGGGCGAGCTGGTTTTCGTTTATTTTGTAGAACAGGGAAGGGAGCAGGTCAGAATTAGGCATTGAATATCCTCCGGAGAAGAATCCAGCCTAGCAGGAGATACGGTTATGAACGGGCTGTAGGATAAAAATCGAAAGTTGAAAAATAGCGACGTGAAATAATGTTTTTAGCTAGTGCCAGGCTACCCTGGTCACCGCCTGTGACGGTCACCGCGACCGCTACCATGGCTGCCCATGCTGTCTCGAGAAAACATGCAACATAACTTACAGCAAAACTTCCAACGCGAGACTTGTTTTTGTTTGGCATAGGTACCCCCTTATTTGATGTGTTAACTACTGGTTCTGAGTTTTTTTGCAATACAACACTGGTGAGACGCAAAAGGCCGAGAAACAGCAAAGGGGCAATCATAGTAGAGCTAATGAGAATCGAACTCACCTCACTAGCTAAAAACACTAACACCAAAAAATTGTCTCATATTTAACTTGACTTGTCAATTGCTTGGTGGATTTGCTTTTTCGCGTATGTACAGAAAATAGAAATTGGCGATGGGTCTTAAGCAAAACCCGATCGGCAGAACGCCGTGGGAGGGAGTATGCAAAATCGGCATGATGCCATTGGATGGATTGTTGGTCTCTAAACACCGGCAGTGCCGATTCCTGGAGAAAATTCCGGGCCGCAATTATTTTTTAGTATCTGAAAACATTAGGCCTAATGAATGTGGATTAGGCCGAATTGCGGCCCGGAAAATTGGCTCCAAGCCGCAGCCCGCTTGATTCCAGCGTAGGACTTAAAATCCCCCGCTCGTAAGGGCGTGCCGGTTCGATTCCGGCTTCGGGCACCATGAATATCAAGGGCTTGCATGACATACTTCATGCAAGCCCTTTTTCTTTGCTCCGCGAAAAGTCCCCGCACCTTTGTCATTCCGGAGCATTCCAGACCCCGGTCGAAGCCGTGTGTCTGGCATAAGCACTGAAATTATTCGCAGGTCGTCCCAAGGCTTGCCTTACACCATCGGCAACAGCGGTATTGCGCCCGTCCAGTACGGTGGTGAAGAGATAAAGCACCAGATCAATCCAGGGCGCCGGCAGTTGTGCATTTTCAAGTTCCTTGCGGTAACTCTCTGGCGGTACTTGTATGAACTGGATATCGCGTCCTGTTGCCGAGCCGATCTCCTGAATTGCCTCAGCGAAGGTCAATGCTATTGGCCCGGTCAGTTCAAAGAGTTTTCCAGCGTGTCCCGGTTTTGTGAGTGCCTGCACGGCGACCTCGGCAATATCTTCCGCATCGACAAACGGCTCAGCGACATTGCCAACTGGCAGCACGAGCTGACCTTCAATGATCGGATCGAGGAAATGCGCTTCGCTGAAATTCTGGAAAAACCAGCTGGCTCGCAGAATTGTCCAGTCGACACCGCTGTTCTGCACAATACGTTCAGCTTCTTGCGCTTCAATTTCACCGCGTCCTGACAGCAGTACCAAGTGTTTGACGTGGTGCTCGACGGCGAGCGAAACGAACACCTGCAGGGTTTCCAGGGCGCCGGGCATGGCGAGATCGGGTTGATAGGAGATATAGACGGCGCGCACACCCGTGAGAGCAGCGCTCCAGGTTGAAGGATTCTCCCAATCAAACGGGATGGGTGCATTGCGCGACCCTGGTCGAACCGGATGTCCTTCTTCGATCAGTCGTCTGCTGATGCGGCTTCCGGTTTTTCCGGTAGCACCGAGTATCAGAAAGGGTTGGGCTTCTGAGCTTGTCATGATCATCTCTCTGTTAACGTGAGTATCTCTCACAAAAAATACGATAGATGCTCATGTTATGGCGTCAAGAAACGTCTGCCCTCAGCCGACGACAGGTCATTTGTTGAACCTCACGGATTAAATCGAAGAATTGAGAGAGTCGGCGAGGGCCGGATGGAGTATTTCCCGAAGCGACATGCGCTTGAAGGTTTCGACCAATCGCTTACCTTCTGCCTCAGAGCAGGAAATGGCCAGGCGCATCGTTGATTCACCCAGTTGCCAGACCAGAAACGCCGCATCCCTGACTTGTTGTTCATTGGCGTCAGGAAAGGCGCGCAGCACAGCGCGGGTCAACATTTGCGCAGCGATGCGACTTTCCTGCAGTTCCAGATCCAGCAGGTGTTTGTCAGCCTGCATGCCTGACCAGATATCGCGCATGACCGGTTCTGCCGTGATGACCTGGTAGTACAGATCCAGCAGTTCCGAATAAGCGACTTCCAGCGATTGCGCATCATGAACCTTCTCCAGAGCAACCTGGATACAGCGGCGGCTTTCGGCGTTATAACGCTGCGCGAGGCTGAGGATGATCGAACTTTTGTCGGGAAAATACTGATAGAGAGAACCGATGGATATCTCGCAGAGTGAAGCGATTTCGCTCATCTTCAAGTGATCGCTGCCCTTGCTGGCAATCAGCCGGGTAGCCACGCCGAGAATCCGTTCCTGCCGTTCACGGCTGCGTTTTTGCGACGGATTGCGGCGAGGCGAGGGGGGCGCTCCGAAGTTGTCTTCAGGATCAAGGGATGTTTGCACGCTGAGTTACCGAAACTGGAACCGACAGGACTCACCATAGCATCGGCAGAGCTGCACAGTAATAAACACATCAGCAGGAATGGGTCGAACAGTCGGCCCATTGTGTTACCGGTCTAGACGAAGGCTTGCCCGGTGAAACCCCTTGGCAGGCGCTGGAGGCCGGCCATCGCCGTCAGACGCTCGATCCACTCGGAACGCCAACTGGATGCATGGTTCGTTGCCTTGGCATGGCGAGCGGCCCGGCGCGCCGCATTGCGCTGGTCTTTGCGTGCGTTTTTATAAGCGTCGGTGTTGCGGCAGCTGCGGCACTTGACGCGATTGAGCTCGGGGCTGGCGCTGAGATTGTTGCCCTTGTGACCACAGGCAAGATGTCCGTCGACTTTGAAGTGAATGACCATGAGACGCCTCCTTGGTGACGTTTAAAGGGTTTGACCTTTCACCACCAAGGACGTTCTTTTTTGCAGGCATTGTGCGAAACAGTGGATCACCTGAAGCGTGGCAGCGGCCGATCGACAGGTTTGAGCGACGAAAGAGTGCTGCGAATCAGCGGCGTATCCTTTTCGATGTCATTCAAGCGATCGCGGATGCGCAGGGCGGTCGGATGCCCGCCTTGATGATCGACCCAGTCGGCGATCTCTTTGCAGGCCGCGGCAAGGCGTGCCTCCCGGGCTTCGAGCAAGGTGAGGAGAGTGGTGATGGACTCTCTTTCGGACATGGAACACCTCCGTTCAGGAAACCGCTCTGAGGCAGCAAAAAGCCCGCGAAGCGCGAGCTCTCTGCCGTTGGGGCGCTGCTCCTTCAGCTGGTTTGAGTATAGACCCGTAAATGACAGCTATCAGCCCGAAGACTCACAGTCCGTGACTCGTGAGCTGACGGCATTCAGTCGCTGGCATTCTCGCCGGGCGTCCTCTTCCAGATCGTAACCATCCCCGATGAAACCGCCGGTACGCGTGTCGTTGATGCGATACCAACGGGTGGCCTCGGCGGGTTCATGGAGACTTTCTCCTGCGCGGCGACCGTGAATGATGATCTTGTTGCAACGCTTCACGACGAATATGTCTTCCATGGCGTCACCGCAGCCGATTCATATCAGATCAACTATAGAAGCCCTGACAAATCGTGCAAAAAATAGTCAGGTCAGTTCGTCGGTTGAAGTAACCAACCGGAACGATGCCAGTTCAGAAGGTGAGTCGGTTGCAGCGCCTTGAGGAAGTCCTGGTCATGCGAAACGGCAACTATCGCTCCTGGAAATGTCTGCAAGGCTCGTTCGAAAGCTTCCACCGAGGGCAGGTCAAGATGATTGGTCGGTTCGTCCAGCAACAGCAATTGCGCGGGATCTGCTCTCCATAATGCCAGCGCCAGTGCGGCTTTCAGGCGTTCGCCACCGCTCAATGAAGCGCAACATGCCGTGGCGCGACGAGCATCCAGTTGCAGGTGAGCGAGGTTGCTGCGCAGCGTGCCTTCGTCCAGGCCCGCCCCCTGCATCATCAACTGTTCGGTGATCGAGCGCTGATCGTCCAGTTGGGCCAGTTGCTGATCAATAAACGCGAACGGCACGTGAGTCGTGGCGACCCCGTCGACAGGCGCCCATTGCCCGGCCAGCACCTTCAGCAGGGTCGATTTGCCGCACCCGTTGGGACCGCTGACAGCGATTCGCATCGGACCACGGATCGCCAGGCTCAGGCGGCTCGTTGCTGCTTCGCGGGGCAGCCATGGCAATCCGGCTTCAATCAGTGTGCAGACCTGACGATTGCTCGGTACGGTGCTTCCGGGCAGGTTGACCAGCACACCGTCTGCGGGCTGTACCTTGGCGTATGCCTCCCGTACCTGGGCATCGAGCTCGGACTTGCGTGCCTGATGGCCCTGCCTGACGTGCCCCATGATTTCCCGGGCGGCGCCTTTGATCGCCACGTATTCGAAACTGGCAATGTTGGCGGTTTCGGCTTTGCGTCGGGAATTGGCCGCATGGCGTTGTATCGTGTCGTGTTCACGCCGCAACCGTACGTGTTCACGCTGGCGTTCGCTTCGGGCTTGATCGAGACGCGCTTGTGCCGCTGCTTGATGGATCCGTTGGTGCTCACGGAACGCCGAATAATTGCCGCGGAAGTCATTTGCCTCCCCGCCATTCAATTCGACAATCCGTTGCATGCCATCGAGCAGTTGCCGGTCGTGGCTGACGACGATCAGCCCGCCGTGCCAGCGCGCCAGTGAGTTCATTAGCCATTGCCGTCCCGAAGAGTCCAGATGGTTAGTCGGTTCATCTAGGACCAGCAACGAAGCCTGACTCAAAAACGCGCCGATCAGTGCGACTCGTGCTTGCTGGCCGCCGCTGAGTTGTTCGGTCAAGTCAGTGAGTGCAACCTCGGCCAGCCCGGCGTCATCGAGCAAGCGCCGCAAACGCTCCGCCAGATCCCATTGTTCGCCAATGAGGTCGAAATCCTCGACTGATCCGCAGCCGCGGTTCATTCGCTCCAGGGCCTGAAGAATGGCGGCGCTGCCGGTGGTCTCTGCGACCGTCTCGCCAGGTGCAGCGACCAAGGTTTGCGCTACGTAGGTTGTGGCCACTGTGCGCGTCACGCTGCCGGTGGTGGGCTGCCATTGTCCGGCGATCAAGCGCGCCAGTACGCTTTTGCCGACACCATTGCGCCCGACGATGGCGGTCGGCGTGTGATCGAACTTCAAATAGAGTGCATCGAAAATCGTCTCGCCATTGGCGAACTGGAAACCCAGCTGGTTCAGGGAGACGAGGGCAGGCGTACGCGAGACGTGAGTCATCGGCACCTCCAAAAAATGTCGTGAAAACAGACAAGCGCCCTGAGAGGCGTGTCGCGATTACATTTTTGAAGGCTTAGTTGTTCACTTTCTGCGGTCGTCCTTGGGAGGGGAAGTTCGATAGCCTAGTCGAGACGTTCGACCGCTTCAAGCCATGTCTGACATGCGTTCAAGAAATAGCGCCAAGGCGACTTCTTCCTTGCGCAGACCTTTGCGGCTCCTCGGCTTTGGCAGCTGCGCTAACGCGCCCAGCATGAAATGCTCCAACACGGCCGGATGGATATAGCATTTGCGGCACACCGCCGGGGTGTTGCCCAATTGCCGCGCCACACCCTTGACCATCTCCACCACATGCCGTTTGGCTTCGGCTTCCGATTCCCATTGCAGCTCCCGCAACACCGCCAGGGCGAGGGCGCTGCCGGCCCAGGTCCGGTAGTCCTTGGCGGTGAAATCCGCGCCGGTCAGGGTTTGCAGGTAGCTGTTGACGTCGGAAGAGCTGACAGTGTGCCGTTCGCCATGTTCATCCAGGTACTGGAACAGGTTCTGCCCCGGGATTTCCAGGCAGCGTTTGATTATCCGCGCCAGGCGCCGGTCTTTCACGGTGATCTGATGCTCGATACCGCTCTTGCCGCGAAACTGGAACAGGATCGCGCTGCCATTGATCTCGACATGCCGGCTGCGCAAGGTGGTCAGGCCGTACGATCGATTGTCCCGCGCGTATTGCGTATTGCCGACGCGAATCAGCGTGGCATCGAGCAGCGTGATCACCGTAGCCATGACTTTGTCGCGGCTGAACCCCGGCGCGTCCAGCAGCACTTCCAGCTGTTTGCGCAACTTCGGCAGCGCCATGCCGAACTCGCGCAGTCGCGAGTATTTGTCGGCATCGCGGACTTCACGCCAGCGTGGGTGATAGCGGTATTGTTTGCGCCCGCGAGCATCGCGGCCGGTGGCTTGCAGATGCCCGCGAGGGTCCGCGCAGATCCACACATCGGTGTAGGCCGGCGGCACAGCCAGCGCATTGATGCGTTTGATTTCGTCAGGATCGCGGATGCGCTGGCCAGTTGCGTCGAAGTAGCAGAACTTGCCGCGCAGTTTCTTGCGGGTGAGTCCCGGCTGGGTGTCATCGACGTAATGCAGGTCCGAAGGCAACACATCGGTCAGCGCGGTATCGGGCATGGCGGGGTTCCTGGGCGGCAATCGGGCTGTTACAGCGATTGACCGCAGACCCCGGCAGTCGTGCCGACCGATTTATGCCAGAACCGCGACAGCCTTGATCTGCGCCCATAATTGTTGGCCTGCATGCACACCAAGCTGATCCCGTGAGTAACGGGTAATACGGGCCAGTAGCGGCGTGCCGCCCGCATCGAGACGAATCAGCACATGAGCGGCATTGTCGGCGGGCATTTCGCTGACCACCGTGACCGGCAACCGATTGAGGATGCTGCTGTGTTCGGTGTTTTGCAGGGTCAGGCTGATATCGCGAGCCTGCACTTTGCAGCGCAGGGCCTGGCCGATCTCCATGGGGGAGTGAGTCACGCGAATGCTCAACAACGTGTCGGGCAATTGCAGGCAGAGCAATTGGTAGTCGTGATCGTAGGAAATGACTTGCCCCTCGATCACGACGCCAGCGTCGTCGCCCATTGCCAGAGGCAGATCGAGACGCGCCAGGGTTTCGCCGATGGGGCCGCTGGCCAGCGCTTTACCGTTGTCGAGCAGCACCAGATGATCGGCCAGTCGCGCGACTTCATCCTGTGCGTGACTGACATACAGAACCGGGATATCGAGTTCGTCGTGCAGCCGTTGCAGGTAAGGCAGGATTTCGCTTTTGCGCTGACTGTCGAGAGCCGCCAGCGGTTCGTCCATCAGCAACAGCTTCGGGCTTGTCAGCAGCGCCCGGGCGATACCGACGCGCTGACGTTCACCACCGGATAAATGCTGCGGATGACGTTCCAGCAAATGGCCGATTCCCAACAGTTCGGTGGCCTGTGCCATGTCAACCCGGCGATGATTCCTGGCAATCCGCTTGAGTCCGAATTGCAGGTTGGCCAGCACCGAGAGATGCGGAAAAAGGCTCGCTTCCTGAAAGACATAGCCAAGCGCACGCTTGTGCGGCGGGACGAAAATGCCTTTCTCGCTGTCCTGCCAGACTTCGTCGTTGATTTGCACAAAGGCGTGCGATGCCCGTTCAAGTCCGGCGATGCAGCGCAGGCAGGTGGTCTTGCCGGAGCCTGATTGCCCGAACAATGCGGTCACGCCACGACCGGGCAGGTGCAGGTCAACATCCAGGCCGAAGCCTGAGTAAGCGAGTTTCAAGCGTGCTTCAATCATCGATCAACTCCAGCCTGCGCGCGACTTGCGGCTGGAATAAAGCGCCAGCAACACCAGGAACGAAAACACCAGCATTGCCCCGGCGAGCCAATGGGCCTGTGAATATTCCATGGCTTCGACATGGTCGTAGATTTGCACCGAGACAACCCGGGTCTTGTCGGGAATATTGCCGCCGATCATCAGCACCACGCCGAATTCGCCAACCGTATGGGCGAAACCGAGAATCGCCGCAGTAACGAAACCGGGGCGCGCGAGCGGCAGGATGACGCTGAAAAAAGTGTCCCAGGGATTGGCGCGCAAAGTCGCGGCCACTTCCAGTGGGCGAGTGCCGATGGCGGAGAAGGCGTTTTGCAACGGCTGCACCACAAAAGGCATGGAATAGAGCACCGAACCGATGACCAGTCCGGTAAAACTGAAGGTGAGCGTGCCAAGCCCCAGCCACTGGGTGAAATGACCCAGGAAGCCATTCGGCCCCATTACCAGCAACAGATAGAAACCAATGACAGTCGGCGGCAACACCAGGGGCAGGGCGACGATGGCCCCGATGGGGCCGCGCAGCCAGGAACGGCTGCGCGACAACCACAGGGCAATCGGAGTGCCGATGACCAGCAGGATTGCGGTGGTCAGGGACGCCAGTTTCAGGGTCAGCCAGATCGCCGCGAAATCGGCACTCGTCAGCGACATTTACAGCTGATAACCGTAGGACTTGATGACCGCAGCGGCTTTCGGCCCTTTCAGGTAGTCAACCAGTGCCTTGGCGGCGGCGTTGTCCTTGCCTTTGTTCAGGATGACGGCGTCCTGCTTGATCGGGTCGTGCATGCTCGCCGGAACGATCCAGGCCGAACCGCTGCTGACTTTGCCGTCCTTGTAGATCTGCGAAAGCGCTACGAAGCCCAGCTCGGCATTGCCGGTGGAAACGAACTGGTAGGCCTGGGTGATGTTCTGGCCTTCGACGATCTTGGCTTTGGTCGCTTCAGTCAGTTTCAGCTTTTCCAGCACTTGGGTGGCTGCCAGACCATAAGGCGCGGCTTTCGGGTTGGCGATGGACAGGTGCTGGTATTCGTTTTTCTTCAGGACGTCGCCTTTGGCATCGACGTAACCTTCCTTGGCCGACCACAGCGCCAGGGTGCCGATAGCGTAGGTGAAGCGCGAACCTTTGACGGTGTCGCCTTCCTTTTCCAGTTTTTCAGGGGTGGTGTCGTCAGCGGAGAGGAATACCTCGAACGGCGCGCCGTTCTTGATCTGGGTGTAGAACTGTCCGGTGGCACCGTAGGCTGCGACCAGTTTGTGCCCGGTGTCTTTTTCGAAATCGGCGGCGATTGCCTGGATCGGTGCAGTGAAGTTGGCCGCGACGGCAACTTGCACTTCATCCGCCTGAACAGCGCCGACGGCGAATACCGCAAGCAGGGAGGCCAGGCAGGCAGGGGCAAAACGTGAGGCACGAATGGTCATGTAACAGCTCCGTTGTTGGCAGGTGCAGTGGGCAGTTGTTGTTAGAGGGGGAGACTGCGCCGATGCGAGGGGGTGAATCGCTATATAGCTGAATATATAGCGAAATGCTTCCAAACGGAAAGTGCTGGTTTCAGGTGGGCAGGTGAGGGCAGGAAGTCCCTCAGCCTGCCATGCCTTTACCGGGCCAGTTTCGCGAGCGCTCCTTCGGCCAGTTGCCGGGTCAGTTCGGCACTGCTCAACTCCTTGCCCAGCGTAAACGCCTGACCAGCCCAGAGGTTGCTGAAGTCGGCCTCGTCCTTGGCGCGCAAGGGCATCAGAGCACCGCCGGCCAGCGGAAACGCCGGTGCCTTGGCCGATATCGGTCCCACTTCGCGCATCACTCGATTCAGGATTCCCCGTGCCGGGCGCCCGGTGAACAGGTTGGTGATCGCTGTTTCACTGTCTTTTGCCGTGCGCAGCGCCTTGTGATGAGAGGCGCTGACTTTGGCTTCCGGGGTAAACAGATAAGCCGTGCCGACCTGCACGGCCGATGCGCCAAGCATGAAGGCCGCTGCGACGCCGCGTGCATCTGCGATGGCACCGGCGGCAATCACCGGCACTTTGACCGCGTCGACGATTTGCGGCACGAGGGCAAAGGTTCCGACCTGGCTGCTCAGGTCATCGCTGAGGAACATGCCCCGGTGCCCGCCGGCCTCATAGCCCATGGCGATGATTGCGTCGCAACCGTTCTGTTCCAGCCAGATGGCTTCATCGACGTTGGTGGCCGATGACAGGATTTTCGCGCCGGTGGCCTTGACCCGGTCCAGCAGAGATTTTTCCGGCAGGCCGAAGTGGAAACTCACCACTTCCGGGCGAAACTCTTCAAGCACTTCGCAAGCGGCTGCATCAAACGGTGCACGGTTGGATACTGGCGTCGGAGCATCGAAATCGGCACCCAGCTCGCGGTAGTAGGGTTCCAGCAGATTCTTCCAGTCCCGTGCCCGCTGTTCATCAGCGGCCGGTGGCTGGTGGCAGAAGAAATTGACGTTGAACGGTTTGTCGGTGCCCTGGCGGATGGCCTTCAGTTCTTCGCGCAATTGCTCGATGCTCAGCATCGCCGCCGGCATCGAACCCAGGCCGCCCGCGTTGCACACCGCAATGACCATTGACGAGTTGGTGGCACCGGCCATCGGGCCCTGGATAATCGGCAGTTCGATGCCGAGCAGGTCAAGAATGCGCGTATCTGGCCATTGGTTCATGGAAAAGGCTCCGAAGGACAAAGCAGGGCAGAGAGGCTGAAGCCGGTTTTTTTACCAGCAAAACCGGGTTCAGGGCCAGCCAAGATTTGTGATCTCGCGGGATTCGGTTCAGCGTCGATGAAAACCGCCACCACCGCCTCCACCGAATGAATGGTTCATGAACTGCGAAGAGTTGTGGAAGTTGTTCAGCCGTTGATTGCCAACGTTACGCGCCGCCGAATCGCGGTTGAGGTTCTGCAACTGAGCATTGTTGTTGATCGGTGCTCGTGTCGCGCCTCCCTTGACCATCGACTGCCAGCCATCATCGGTTTTCTTGTAGACGTTGCCGTCATGCCCGGCGTAAATGTTGTCGCCAACTCGCGCGGCACCGCTGTTGCGCCCGTGAATCCCGCCGTATTGCGTAGTGTTTCCGGTGTTCGGGTTGTAGACGGCGCCACGATTGGCCGTAACCTGCGTGCCATTGCGAACATTGCCGGCCGTTACCCGACCTCCGGCAATTGCACCACCATTGGGCCCGACCACTTCTCCATTGCGGCCGGCTGCATAGTTGCCGGTGTAGACGTTGTGTACCGCACCGCGCTGGCCAGCCGTCGCGATCCCGGTCCGTGAGTTATAGGACGAACCGACCTGACCGGCCCAGCGGTTGCCGGTCCAGGCGTTGTAGCCCGCGCCATAGCGGCTGACCGTCGCCCGGTCGCCCCATTGCCGATAGATGTTGCCGGTGGTGCCGGCCCAGCCGCCGGGGTTCCAGGCCACGGCGCCGCCGTGATATCCGTAGGCTGCGCCTCCCCAGGCCAACGGCGCCGGATACAGGTGTGGCCCCCACGCGTAACCCCAGCCGTAATTGCCCCACCATGGATAGGCGCCCCAGCCCCAACCCATGGCGGCAGTGCTGCCGCCCCAACTCCAGCCGAAGCCGAAACCGAAGGTCCAGCCTGTCCACGGCGTGTAGCGAATGGCGACGCCAAAACCGTAAGTCACTGGCGGCCCGTACCAGACAGTGCCGACCCAGGGTGTGTACGGATAGCCTGTGCCGTAGACCACGACGCCGGTCGCTGGATCCAGTGTCGAGCCTTGATAACCCGGGGTATAGCCGACAACGACCGTGTCACCACTGGATTCATAGACTTTGACGCAGGTGAGGTAATGCATCGGCGAGTTCGGCGGAATCGAATAAATCACCGCTGGCACCGAACTGGCTACGGTCCAAGGCCCGGTCACTGCGGTTGCGACGAACCAGATGCCGTTCTCCACTGCATACCAACTGTTTTCATCGACCCGGATGATTGGCGTCGCGCTGTTGATCACATACTGAAGCGGTGTCCCGCTGATGGCTTTGAGTTGAGGGTCACCATCGAATTGCGGGGCAGTCATTTTGACCGCGCTTTTCTTGATCGCCGACGTCTGCGGGATCGTGGCGGCAATGGCCGCTTCCTTGGCCTGCGGCGTTCCGGCCACCGAAGCTTTGACGTTCTCCTTCGGACTATCGTCAGGGATGTTGGCGAAGTCGGCCGGCAGCTTGTCCGCCGGGGTAAATGTCCAGGGGCCGTTCATGTCAGCCGCACGGAACCAGCGGCCGGAGATCAGCACATAACTGCTCTGGTCGCCGATTTCCTTGAAGATGTGGCCGGTGGTGTTGCTGACATACAGCAATTGCGTGCCTTGGATCGGCAGCCACTGCGGCGCACCATCGGTGACGATCAGTTCGGTCGGGGCTGTGGCAACAAAGATCTTCGGCTGCGGCGGCTTGGCCAGACTCGGTACCTTGTCCTTCGGATCGCTTTGCCCGGTAAGCAGATCCACTTGCCGGCTCTCGATCGCGGCCTTTTTGGCCTTCTCCAGATCCGCCGGAGGCGAGGACAGCAGGGTGTACGGCCCCGCCAATTGATCGGCAACCATCCAGCCGTCGAACACGTGCAGATAATGCTTGCCCTGGGCATCCTTGAGCAGCAGAGGGCGGGTGTTGATGACCCGTTGCAATCCGGTGCCGTCCACCGGGCGATACGCGGCGTCACCGTCGATATAGACGAGCATGGCCGGCACGTCAGAGCTGATGATGGTCGGTGGCGTGTTTTCCAGTGGCGCCGAGTCGGCTTTCTGTTCGGCGGCCAGTACGCCAACGGCAGCCTCCAATTGATCCAGGGAGATGGTTTTCTTGCGCTTGGCCGCATCGTTTTGCAGTGTCGTGATCCACGTCTCTGCCTGGCTGGCATCGGCAGGAAAATCAGCCTTGATGATTTTGTACTGGTCGAGCATGACCCAGCGAGTCGCCTTGTCGACCAGCGTGTGAGCGCTGAACTGGACGATGCCATAGGTCGCCTTGCCGTCGGCATCGGTCGCCTCGACAGCGGCGCGAGCCTGCAAGGTGTAGCCGTCCCAGCTGTCGAGCTGAGGTTGGTACACCGTGAGTTTCGACTTGCCGCTGGTGATGACTTGCGGCCATGTCGGCTCAACGGCAGCGGCTTCTGCCGGCTTGGCCGCAGGCGCCGCCCACGCGCTGTTGAATGCCAACAGACAGAGCATCAGCCAGGCAAGAAAAGGGCGGGCGCGGGACATTGTCAGCTCCATCGACAAAGGCTTCTCGGGGATAAACGGAAGCAGTCGAAAAAGCATAGTCGCCCGATCTGGAATCACCCGCCGGCTTCCGCGATTGGCGGAAAGTCGAGTGGGGCAAAATGTTGCAGTGTGCTATTTGAATGCCACGATCCCCTGAATCCTTCCCCTGAGAGGCAGTCATGTTCAACGGCATTTTGATCGACAAAGACGACAGCGGTTATCGCGCCAGCCTGCAGACAATCGACGAGCAGCAGTTGCCTGAAGGCGATGTGACGGTGCGCGTCGCGTACAGCACGCTCAACTTCAAGGACGGGCTGGCGATTACTGGCAGCAGCCCTGTGGTGCGCAAGTTTCCGATGGTGCCGGGAATCGATCTGGCGGGTACGGTCGAAGTCAGTACGCATCCCGACTATAAGGCTGGCGATCAGGTGCTGCTCAACGGCTGGGGCGTGGGTGAAAACCACTGGGGCGGTCTGGCCCAGAAGGCGCGGCTCAACGGCGACTGGCTGATTCCGCTGCCAAAAGCCTTCACTGCCGCGCAAGCCATGGCCATTGGTACGGCGGGGTACACGGCGATGCTGTGCATCATGGCGCTGGAGCGCAATGGCGTGACGCCAGAGCAGGGCGAAGTGCTGGTCACCGGCGCCAATGGCGGGGTCGGCAGCTTTGCCGTTGCCTTGCTGCACAAGCTTGGCTATCGCGTGGTGGCGTCCACCGGGCGGGTGTCGGAGCATGAATACCTGCAGCAACTGGGCGCCAGCGAAATCATCGATCGCACGACCTTGTCCGAGCCGGGCAAACCCTTGGCGAAGGAGCGCTGGGCTGCGGTGATCGATTCGGTTGGCAGCCACACATTGGCCAACGCGTGCGCCAGCACCCGCACCGAAGGCACCGTTGCGGCATGCGGTCTGGCTCAGGGTATGGATTTCCCGGCGTCGGTGGCCCCGTTCATCTTGCGTGGCGTGACGCTGGCCGGCATCAACAGCGTGACCCAGCCCAAGGCCCGTCGAATCGAAGCCTGGGCGCGTCTGGCCAAGGATCTGGATTTCGCCCTGTTGCCCCTGATCAGCCACGAAATCGGCCTCAGCGAAGCGATCGAAGCTGCTCCGAAATTGCTCGCCGGACAGTTGCGTGGACGGGTTGTCGTGGACGTCAATCGCTGACACATTAAGCGCCATCGCGGACCTGCCGGGCCGCACTTCAAAAAAGGGAGTGGCACTTCGATGGATTTACAACAACAGCACGTTGAGTCGTTCACGGTTTCAGGCTTGCGCGTTCGAACCACCAATGCCGCAGAACACAAGGCCGAGACCGCGAAAATCGGTCCGATGTGGGGGGAGTTCTTCGGCAGGAATCTGGCGCAGGTCATTCCCGGCAAACTGACCGAGTCGCCGATTTACGGGGTGTACTCGGCCTATGAGTCGGATGCTTCGGGTGCCTTCGATGTGACCGCCGGCGTTGCTGTCGTTGATCCGCAAAGCGATTTCGAAATAATCCGGATCGAGAGCGGCGAGTATCTGGTGTTTCAGGGGCAGGGCGCATTGCCGGACGCCGTCATCGCCACCTGGGGCTGGATCTGGAAACACTTCGAAGCCAATCCGCAGATCCAGCGCCGTTACGCCACCGACTTCGAGGCCTACCTTGGCCCCGAGTCGATAGCCATCTACATCGGCATTCGTTAAAGCTGAGTTTCCCGGGACAACAACTCACGCTTGCGTTCCACGCCCCAGCGATAGCCTGAGAGATTGCCGTCGCTGCGCACCACGCGGTGGCAAGGGATTGCCACCGCAAGGCTGTTGGCGCCGCAAGCCTGGGCCACCGCCCGAACCGCTTTGGGTGAACCGATGCGTTGGGCGATGTCGGCGTAACTGGCGGTGCTGCCAACCGGAATTTCGCGCAGTGCCCGCCAGACCCGCTCCTGAAACGCGGTGCCCCGCACATCCAGTGGCAGATCGAGGCCAATGGCCGGTGCTTCGATGAAACCGACGACATGGGCGATCAGTTGTTCGAACTCGGCGTCAGCCCCGATCAGGTTTGCCCGGCGAAACTGATCCTGCAGGTCACAGACCAGTTGATGAGGATCATCCCCCAACAGAATCGCGCAGATCCCCCGGTCACTCTGGGCCACCAGAATGGCGCCGAGCGAACATTGGCCCACCGCAAAACGAACGTCGTTGTTTTGCCCGGCGGCCCGGAAGTCGCCGGGTTTCATGCCCAGCAACTGGTCTGCGGATTCGTAGAAGCGGCTGTTGGAGTTGAAACCGGCGTCGTACAGCGCATCGGTCACCGAGTCGCCATCCGCCAGACGTTGCCGCACTCTGCGGGAACGGTGTGCAGCAGCATAACCTTTGGGTGTCAGGCCGGTGGCGGCTTTGAAGATCCGATGAAAATGGAAGGCGCTAAGGCCGGCGGCTTCGGCCAGTTCGTTGAGTGCCGGCAGGGTTTCGGCGCTTTCGATCTGCCGGCAGGCCGCAGCTACGGTCGCGGCATGTTGCGCGGCCACGTCGCTCTGGTCCTTGCTCGCCCGTTTGCTGGGGCGATATCCCGCCGCTTCGGCTTCTTCGGCGGTGTCGAAGAATTCGACATTCTGCGGCTTCGGCAGGCGCGCCAGGCTGCTCGGGCGGCAATAGATGCCGGTGGTCTTCACGGCATAGACAAATTGGCCGTCCGCACGTGGGTCGCGGGCGACGACAGCGGCCCAGCGTGGATCGTCTTGAGTGTTCAGAGGGGTCGAAAGCGTTTTCATGATGGAGAGTCCGTTGACCTGTTGAATTTCAGGTTAACCAGTGCCGCCAACCGTAACACTCCGGCCCTTGCGGTCAAATTCCGTGAGGTTATCCAGCGGTGCGAAATGTCAGGTTGAATCGCTGTTCGCCCAGTTGCGGATGCCGGCCGTACTTGATCGGCAGGATGCCGTGGTAGCGCAGCCGGTCGACGCCGCCCCAGACCACCATGTCACCGTGCAACAGCGATATCCGCTGACTCTTGTCGCTGCGCGCGAAGCCGCCGAACAGGAACATGGCGGGCAAGCCCAATGACAGGGACACGATAGGTGCGGCGTAGGAGTGTTCGTCTTTGTCCTGATGCAAAGACATTTTCGCGCCAGGGACATAGCGGTTGATCAGGCAGGAATCCGGTATGAAGTCGGAAAATCCGACTTGCTTTGCCGCTGCCTGGGCCAGTTCGCGAAAGACTTCAGGCATCTGCGGCCAGGGTTGGTGGCTGACTGGATCTTCGGCCGAGTAGCGGTAACCGCTGCGATCGGTGATCCAGCCCAAAGCGCCGCAGCTGCTGGTGGCAACGGACATGCTGAAGCCGCCGGGCGTCATCATGTGCCGCAACGGGGCACGTTCGATGACCGATTCCAGCGCCGGCAGCAATTGCTCGACACGGGACAGTGCAAAGCCACGCAAGACCCACGATTGTTCTCCAATCTGCTCGGAGCGGTGTGGCTGCTCGGTGTCGGCGAAGAGGTCGAAATTACTGTGCATGATGGTCAAGTTGCGTCGTGGAAGATGATGCCCAGAGTATGCCGTTTTCCGCTGTGCAGGCGACTCACACCGTGGCGCAGGGTGACCCGATAATCGCCGCGTGCGCCTTTGACCGGGCGCTGGTTGACGGCAAAGATCAAGGCGTCACCTTTTCTCAGGTCCATCACCAGCGGCCGAGACTGCATTCTTGGACGTTGCTCGGTCAGGACGAATTCTCCGCCGCTGAAATCTTCGCCAGGCTCTGACAGAAGAATCGCCACTTGCAGTGGAAAGACGTGTTCGCCGTACAAGTCCTGGTGCAGACAGTTGTAGTCCTGTGGGCCGTATTGCAGCAAGAGCGGGGTAGGCCGCAGTTGACCGGCGGCGTGACAGCGCGCGAGAAATTCGCTGTGCAGGGGTGGAAATCGTTGCGGCAAACCCATTCGTTCGTGCCAGCGGTTGGCCAGGGGAACAAGTCGTGGATAAAGTGTACTGCGCAGGCGCTCCACCAGCGGCGGTAGCGGATAGCGCAGATATTTGTACTCGCCGCGCCCGAACCCGTGACGGGCCATGATGACTTGCGAGCGGAACGGTTCGTTTTGCGGGTAAAGCGCACTCAGTCGCTCGCAGGTTTCCGGGCGCAACAACGAGCGGATAACGGTGCAGCCGTCCTGATCCAGCTGCTGTTCCAGTGCGACCCAGTCGAGCGTATCGAGGGGCGATTCGGGTGACATCGGCATGCTGATTCCTTGGTTCACGTCCAGGCGATCAGTCTAGGCAGTCCGCGAGGCCGGAACACTCCGGCGCTTGCGGTCGAATTGTCACCCGTGTCTTACAAGGCTTTGCTGACGCTGATATCGCTGATCACATCGCCGCTCTGGCCGTGCAGGGCATCCAGTGCAGCTTTGGCTTCTTCCGGCGTGCCGTTTTCCAGCTGGGCGAATTCGAAGCGGCGCTCGCCGTTGAGTTTGTACTTGATGACGTATTTGGTCGTTTGAGCCACGGTCATGCTTACCTGTATGCGTTGAGAGGGCCGATCAGCTGAGTTTCGAGCTGGAACGACGGATGATCTTGATCGAGTGCGTCAGGTTCGGCTTGCGGGTCACGCTGATGGCACGGCGGCTGACCGTGTCGATTGTGATGTTCCAGAAACCGGTGCTCGGCGCCGTGATGCGGGCCGGGAAGGTGTCGAATGCGCCGCCGTGATAGGTGTGACGGCCGCCGTTCTTGAAGCTGCGGAAGTTGGCGTCGTTCATCAGGCGGATGTTGCAGGTCTGCGAGCATTGGATGACGACAATGTCGTCTTCGTTGAGGTGCTCGCGCTGGTGAATAAATTTCATGGGCGCCTCCAGAAGGGCTTTTTCTACAAAATCAAAACGATAGCAAGGTCGATTGGCGGCAGTTTATCAGTCCGGACAGGTTATTATCCGGCCGTCGGGCGCTGCTTTGACAATTAAAAACAGTTATTCGCGATTCCATGTGCGTTAAATGCAATGAGCCTCGGAGAAAATTGGCATTCGTGCTGTCCGACGGTCTTTATAGGAGATTTTGTATGAAGTGGGGTGTGGTCATTGTGCCGTTGGCATTGGCGATGGGTGGTTGTGCAAGCGTTTCGGAGATTAACGAGACATTGCCGACCATGAACGTCATTTCCGGCAAGAAACCCCACGAATACGCACAGTGCCTGGCCGACAAGCTGGCGCAAAGCCGCGGCGCCCTGCAAATGGAGCCGCACAAGGACGGGGTTCGGGTGATCGTGCCGCGGAAGTTGTCTTCAGGCCCGGCGGCGGTATTTGACATCGAGGATCGCTCGGGTGGTAGCAGCATCAAGTTGCACGAGCGCATGTCCAATGTGCCCATTCGTCCTCGGGATGTCCGCAATGCTGCTGAGGCGTGCATTTCCGGCTGATAAACTGTCACTTGTCAGTATCGATGCCGCCCAGGTCATGTCTGGGCGGCATTCTCATTTCTGGAGATGTGCATGAAGCGGGAGCAGGTGCGCGAGCGCCATAAAGAAGGGCTGATTGCGACCACACATGTGATTCAGAACCCGGCGAATCCGGGTGAGTGGATCGTGTTTTTCAAGAAAAGCGCCGGGCGCAGTTATTTTCTGGTGGATGAAAACGACGAAGTCGAATCATTTGGCCGTCTGGATGACCTGATTGAGGTCGTTCGCGGGCTGGGGATCAAGTTCGCCGAAATCCACATGTAAAACTTACTTGCAGACCACCACGACGCTGCGAGTCTTGTAATTGCCGACGTCGACACCCAGTGTCTTGTCGCTTTCCTTCGGCGCAGGCGTACCTTCCGTCCCAATGATGCGATAGCCGGTTCCGGCGCAGGAGGCATCGGCCTTTTCATAGCAACTGGCCCAGGAGTTCGCCTCGCCGGAGCAGTCAATGCTCAGGCCTTGTTCGCCGTTGTTCAGATAAGTCGTTTCGGACGTGGCGCAGCCGGCCAGGGCCAGAAGCGCAATCAGTGGCAGCATGCGGTGCAGGGTACGGGTGTTCATGGCGATGTCGTCTTCGGAAGGAGAGGGCTAGACGCTATGACAGCGCCGGTGCGAAAAGGTTATAGCGATTGGCCACATCTTTGTGTGCGGGCAAAAAAAGCCCTGCGCAGTGGCAGGGCCGGGATTTGTGGTCGCCGATCAGTCCTGATCCTTGCCGCGACGCTTCGGTGCAGGAGGCGTGTAATCAAGCACCGCGGCTACTTCAATCGCCATCGCTTCAGTGGGCAATGGACCGGACACATCTTCGCCGTTGGCGGCGGTGATATGCCACTGGCCATCTTTTGCCTTGGCGACGGTGTACCCGTTGATGATTTTTGCTGCGGACATCTAGCGGCCTCGTTGGCTGGTTCAAAGGCATCATGATAACGGGAAACGGGCCAGCAGGCGCGGGTCGATGCGGTGTTCCTGAATCTTTGGGCTACGCTGAATGCGCAGCTTCTGCGTGCGGATTGAACTATCCGCCAGAATATTTCTCTATGTTGACATCGGTTAGCCAGTGCGGGGCATTGTAAGGTGCACGCCGCCTGATTAGACTGCGCCGAAACTCGTACACACAGCCCTTTCAAGGACTTATATGATCAAGAAATGCTTGTTCCCAGCAGCCGGTTACGGTACTCGCTTCCTCCCAGCGACTAAGGCCATGCCCAAAGAAATGCTGCCGGTGGTAAACAAGCCACTGATCCAGTACGGCGTCGAAGAAGCTCTGGATGCTGGCCTGAACGAAATCTCCATCGTGACCGGCCGTGGCAAGCGCGCCCTGGAAGACCACTTCGACATCAGCTACGAGCTGGAAAACCAGATCAAGGGCACCGACAAGGAAAAATACCTGGTTGGTATCCGCAAGCTGTTGGACGAGTGCTCGTTCTCCTACACTCGTCAGACTGAAATGAAAGGCCTGGGTCACGCGATCCTGACCGGTCGTCCGCTGATCGGCGATGAGCCGTTTGCCGTGGTGCTGGCGGACGACCTGTGCGTCAACCTTGAAGGCGACGGCGTACTGACCCAGATGGTCAAGCTGTACAAGCAGTTCCGCTGCTCGATCATTGCCATTCAGGAAGTCGATCCGGCAGAGACCAGCAAGTACGGCGTTATCGCCGGCGAGATGATCCGTGACGACATCTACCGCGTACACAGCATGGTCGAGAAGCCAAAGCCGGAAGACGCGCCGTCGAACCTGGCGATCATCGGTCGTTACATCCTGACCCCGGACATCTTCGACCTGATCGAACAGACCGAGCCAGGAAAGGGTGGTGAAATCCAGATCACCGACGCCCTGATGAAGCAGGCCCAGAACGGCTGCGTGATGGCCTACAAGTTCAAGGGCAAGCGTTTCGACTGCGGTGGTGCCGAGGGTTACATCGAGGCAACCAACTTCTGCTTCGAAAACTTCTACAAGACCGGCAAGGCCTACTGATAGCGCCTGTTCTGCCTGTACGAAAAAGCCACCTTCGGGTGGCTTTTTCATTTTCCGCCCCTATATCGGCAGGAGTGCTTGCCCAAAGGACGACGGCGGGTATGCTGATCGCCTGCCGAGGAGAAAGAAATGGCCTACGATTTTGACCTTTATGTGATTGGTGCCGGTTCCGGCGGTGTACGGGCTGCGCGTTTTGCTGCCGGTTTCGGTGCGAAAGTGGCGGTGGCCGAGAGCCGATATCTGGGTGGCACCTGCGTCAATGTCGGCTGCGTGCCGAAGAAGCTGCTGGTGTACGGTGCGCATTTTGCCGAAGACTTTGAGCAGTCGTCCGGTTTCGGCTGGAACCTGGGCGAAGCGGACTTTGATTGGGCGACCCTGATCGCCAACAAGGACCGCGAGATCAATCGCCTCAACGGCATCTATCGCAATCTGCTGGTCAACAGTGGCGTGACCCTGCACGAAGCGCACGCGAAGATCGTTGGCCCCCATGAAGTGGAGGTCAACGGCGAGCGCTACACCGCAAAAAACATTCTGGTCGCCACGGGCGGCTGGCCGCAGATTCCGGAAATCCCGGGGCATGAGCATGCCATCAGTTCCAATCAGGCGTTTTTCCTGAAAGAGCTGCCCAAGCGCGTTCTGGTCGTTGGTGGTGGTTATATCGCCGTCGAATTTGCCGGCATCTTCCATGGTCTGGGGGCGGATACCACGTTGCTGTATCGCGGCGATCTGTTCCTGCGTGGCTTCGACGGCTCGGTGCGCAAACACCTGCAGGAAGAGCTGACCAAGCGCGGCATGGATCTGCAGTTCAATGCCGATATCGAGCGGATCGACAAGCAAGCCGATGGCAGTCTGAAGGCAACCCTCAAGGATGGTCGCGTACTGGAAGCAGATTGCGTGTTCTACGCCACTGGCCGGCGCCCGATGCTGGACAATCTCGGGCTGGAAAATACCGGTGTACAGCTCGACGACAAAGGTTTCATCAAGGTCGATGAGCAATACCAGACCACCGAGCCGTCAATTCTTGCGCTGGGCGATGTCATCGGCCGCGTTCAACTGACGCCGGTGGCGCTGGCGGAAGGCATGGCGGTGGCGCGACGTCTGTTCAAACCGGAGCAATACCGGCCGGTGGATTACAAGATGATCCCGACGGCGGTGTTCAGTCTGCCGAACATTGGCACCGTCGGTCTGACCGAAGAAGAAGCGCGTGAAGCGGGTCACGATGTGGTGATCTTCGAAAGCCGCTTCCGTCCGATGAAGCTGACCCTGACCGAATGCCAGGAGCGCACGCTGATGAAGCTGGTGGTTGATGGCAAAACCGACAAGGTGCTGGGCTGCCACATGGTCGGGCCGGATGCCGGCGAGATCGTGCAGGGCCTGGCCATCGCGCTGAAGGCTGGCGCCACCAAGCGTGACTTCGACGACACCATCGGGGTGCACCCGACGGCGGCCGAAGAGTTTGTCACCATGCGTACGCCGGTCGGCGCTTAAGTCTTTTTCGGTTCTGCTGTGTCTGGCGCTGCCGCAACGGTAGTGGCCAGGCGCAGGCTGTCTTGCGCCTTGGTCAATTCCTTCTCCAATGACTGATTGAGCTGCAACTGCTCGTCGACGTTCTGCTTGAGTGTCTGACTTTCCAGTAGCGCCATGCGCAAGCGTTCCTGAAGGAGGGTGCGCTCGCTGTCGACGCGCGTCGCTTGCTCCAGCAATTGATCCTGACGCTGATTGCTGTGCTTGAGCTGATCCTGCAGCAGGCTAAGTTCACGCAGCGTGCCACGGTTTTCGGTCAGCAGGCGTTCGTTGTCACGGTGCAATTGAGTGATTTCGTCCTGACGAACCAGCGCACTTTGCTGCGCCTGACGCAACTCCATCTGCAATTGTTGAACCTGACTTTCGTGACGGCTCTGTTCCTGTTCGCGCTGTTCCTTGACGGCATTACGGTAGTGCTCAAGCGCGTCTCGGGCATGCAGGTGTTTTTCTTCCAGCGAGCGGATCTGCTCGTCCTTGTCCTGCAAGCGCAATTCGAAATCTGCCAGCGCCTGATTCAGGCCGGCATTGCGTGTCTGTTCGGTCTGCAGCATCGAGCGGGTGTCGCCCAAGGCTTCGGATTCTTTCGCTAGCGCTGCGCCCTGGATGTCGTGCTTCTTCTCCAGTTGCGCATGGTCCTGGCGCAGCTGATTCAGCTCCGTTTCCAGCGCCTGGCGTTGTTGCTCGTACTGTTCGCGTGCCTGATCGATCGGCTCCTGCGCCTGTTCTTTCAGACGTTGTGCCAGGCGCGTGACGAGCGCCAGGAGCTCGTCATCAATGGGTTCTGCCGAAGGATCCGCCGGCTGGCTGCCGTCATCCAGCTCCTTCAGATAGCGATGAATTGTGGTTTTCGACCCGGTATTTCCCAGCTCGATGCGTACCGCGTCGATGCTTGGGTGTTCGCCACGGGCGAGGATCGCTGAGCGCGCGATCTGGACTACTGCTTTGTTAACGCCGCCACGGGCCATATGTGCTCCTACGATTACGTACTGTGGTACATGCCACTAAGGTGCGCAGTGTACCATGCTGAAAATAAAGTTAAATGTTTCAAGATGAACGGGCGGGATATACTGGTATTACCCAATGTGAAGCGTCAAAATCCGCTTTTCATTCTTCAAATCAGTACGCCTGCGAGAAACCAGCCCATGAGCGATATCGATCGCTATCTGCAAGCCGCCACCCGTGACAACACCCGCCGCAGCTATCGTGCGGCCGTCGAGCATTTTGAAACGGTATGGGGCGGGTTTCTGCCGGCGACGGCGGACAGCGTCGCGCGCTATCTGGTGGCTCACGCGGGCGTGCTGTCGGTCAATACGCTGAAGCTGCGCCTGTCGGCACTGGCGCAGTGGCATAACAGTCAGGGGTTCGCCGATCCGACCAAGACGCCGGTGGTGCGCAAAGTGTTCAAGGGCATCCGTGCGCTGCATCCCGCGCAGGAAAAACAGGCAGAGCCGTTACAGCTGCAGGATCTTGAGCAGACCGTTGCCTGGCTTGAGCAGGAAATGAAAGAGGCTCGAGAAAAACAGGATCGGCCGTTGCTGCTCAGAGCCTGTCGGGACCGCGCGCTGATTCTCCTGGGCTTCTGGCGGGGCTTTCGCAGTGACGAGTTGTGCAGGGTGCAGATCGAGCATGTTCAGGCTCACGCTGGTAGCGGCATCACCCTTTACCTGCCACGCAGTAAGGGCGACCGGGAGAACCTCGGACAGACCTATCAGGCCCCGGCGTTGCTGAAACTATGCCCGGTGCAGGCCTATATCGACTGGATCACCGAAGCGGCGCTCGTGCGCGGCCCGGTGTTTCGTGCTGTCGACCGCTGGGGCAATCTGAGCGAGGAGGGCTTGCACGCCAACAGTGTGATTCCGCTGCTGCGTCAGGCCCTGGAACGCGCCGGGATCTCCGCCGAGCGCTATACCAGCCACTCGTTGCGCCGTGGTTTTGCCACCTGGGCTCATCAGAGTGGGTGGGATCTCAAGTCGCTGATGAGTTACGTGGGCTGGAAGGATATGAAGTCCGCCATGCGCTATGTTGAAGCGAGCCCCTTTCACGGGATGGCCCGGATTACGGATAAGCCGTTGTCGTCGTAGATATCGTTTTCTTCTATTAATACAGTCAGCTAATAGCGAAAACAAATCAGCAGCATCAGGTTTGCCAATGAGCCATCCGTCGAGTGAGTGGGTAGGATTCACCCATCGAATTCACAACCCTGACGGAGAGTCATCAATGCCTATCATCAACAGCCAAGTAAAACCGTTCAAAGCTACCGCGTTCAAAAACGGCGACTTCGTACAAGTCTCGGACGCTGACTTGAAAGGCAAATGGTCCGTAGTGTTCTTCTACCCGGCCGACTTCACCTTCGTTTGCCCGACCGAGCTGGAAGACCTTGCCGACAACTACGCAGCCTTCCAGAAACTGGGCGTAGAAATCTACAGCGTTTCCACCGACACCCACTTTGCCCACGCTGCCTGGCACAACACTTCGCCAGCCATCGGCAAAATCGAATACACCATGATCGGCGACCCGACCCACGTCATCTCCCGCAACTTCGACGTGCTGATCGAAGAAGCTGGCCTGGCGGATCGTGGCACCTTCGTGATCAACCCTGAAGGCCAGATCAAAATCGTTGAACTGAACGATGGCGGCGTTGGCCGTGACGCTTCCGAGCTGCTGCGCAAAATCAAGGCTGCTCAGTATGTCGCTGCTCACCCAGGCGAAGTTTGCCCGGCCAAGTGGAAAGAAGGCGAGGCCACTCTGGCTCCGTCCCTGGACCTGGTCGGCAAGATCTGAGTCTGTGAGACACGCAACACAGGGCGGAACTCCGCACCTACCTCAGTAAGCTGCACCGCCCAATAGAAAAGCCCGGGCGAGATTCGCTCGGGCTTTTTTTCGCCTCAAATAAAGTCAGGAGATCGCCCGTATGTTGGACGCCAATCTTAAAGCCCAGTTGAAATCGTACCTGGAACGGGTCACCCAGCCGATCGAGATCGTTGCTTCTCTCGACGACGGTGCGAAATCCCGTGAAATGCTCGACCTGCTGAAAGACGTTGCCAGTCTTTCGCACCAGATTACCTTGATCGACAGCGGCGACGATGCACGCAAACCGTCGTTCTCGATCAGCCGCCCGGGTGCCGATATCAGCCTGCGTTTCGCCGGCATCCCGATGGGCCATGAATTCACTTCGCTGGTGCTGGCCCTGCTGCAAGTCGGCGGCCACCCTTCGAAGGCCAGTGTCGAAGTGATCGAACAGATCCGCTCGCTCAAGGGCGAGTTCAACTTTGAGACTTACTTCTCGCTGTCCTGCCAGAACTGCCCGGACGTGGTCCAGGCGTTGAACCTGATGGCCGTGCTGAACCCGAACATCCGCCACGTCGCCATCGACGGCGCGCTGTTCCAGGACGAAGTCAACGATCGCAAGATCATGGCCGTGCCGAGCATTTACCTGAACGGCGAAAACTTCGGCCAGGGCCGCATGGGCCTGGAAGAAATCCTCGCCAAACTCGACACCGGTGCCATCGAGCGCCAGGCCGAGAAAATCAGCGCCAAAGAGTCTTTTGATGTACTGGTGGTCGGCGGTGGTCCGGCCGGTGCTTCGGCAGCTATTTATGCAGCACGTAAAGGCATTCGCACCGGTGTTGCGGCTGAGCGTTTCGGCGGTCAGGTACTGGACACCATGGCTATCGAGAACTTCATTTCCGTGCAGGAAACCGAAGGCCCGAAACTGGCGACCGCGCTGGAAGAACACGTCAAGCAGTACGACGTCGACATCATGAACCTGCAACGCGCCGACAAGCTGATCCCGGGCAAAAACGGCGAGTTGCATGAAGTCCACTTCGCCAGCGGCGCGACCCTCAAGGCCAAGAGCGTGATTCTGGCGACCGGCGCGCGGTGGCGTGAAATGAACGTGCCGGGCGAGCAGGAATACCGCAACAAAGGCGTGGCGTACTGCCCGCACTGCGACGGCCCGCTGTTCAAGGGCAAGCGTGTCGCGGTAATTGGCGGCGGTAACTCCGGCGTCGAAGCGGCCATCGACCTGGCGGGTATCGTGTCCCACGTAACGCTGCTGGAATTTGATGTGCAGCTGCGTGCCGACGCCGTATTGCAACGCAAGCTGCACAGCCTGCCGAACGTAACCGTGATCACCAGCGCGCTGACCACTGAAGTCACCGGCGACGGGCAGAAGGTCAACGGCCTGCGCTACAAGGATCGCAACACTGACGAGCTGCGCACGGTCGAGCTGGAAGGGATCTTCGTGCAGATCGGTCTGTTGCCTAACACCGATTGGCTCAAAGGCACCATCGAGCTATCGCCGCGCGGCGAGATCATTGTCGACAACCGGGGTGAAACCTCGATCCCCGGCATCTTTGCTGCCGGTGACGTGACTACCGTGCCGTACAAGCAGATCGTGATTGCGGTGGGCGAGGGCGCCAAGGCTTCCCTCAGCGCTTTCGATCACTTGATCCGCACTTCGGCCCCGGCGTAAATCCCGGACCGGAAAAGAAAAACCCCATCAGCAATGACGGGGTTTTTTTATACCTTACAGCGGCGCCGGCTGAATGATCTCGACCCAGTAGCCATCCGGGTCCTTGATGAACGCCAGGCTCTTCATGCGGCCATCGGTAAGGCGTTTCTGGAAGTCGCAGCCCAGTTCTTCAAAGCGTGCGCAAGCCGCGACGATGTCCGGCACCGAAATGCAGATATGGCCGAAGCCGCGCGGGTCGGTGTTGCCGTTGTGGTAGGCGAAATCGGCGTCGTTTTCGGTGCCGTGATTGTGGGTCAGTTCCAGGATGCCGGGAATCGACTTCATCCACTCGGTGCGCGCAGCGGCATCGGCCGGGATCTGCGATTTGTCGACCAGGGCGAGGAAATACAGGCTGAATTCCGCTTCCGGGAAATCGCGTTTTTCAACCAGCGAGAAACCCAGTACGCGGGTGTAGAAATCCAGCGACTTGGTGATGTCCTTGACGCGCAGCATGGTGTGGTTGAACACGAAGTTGCGGGTTGCGCTGTCCGGGGTGGCGGTGACGCCAGGGAAGGTGTTCAGTTCTTGCAGGCTCATGGGCCCTCCGTAACAAATTGGGGCGAGTGAATGGGCGCAATGATACGCATGCCTTGCGGCATCGCCAAACCGAAAGCGCGGGCTTGCCCTGCAAGCGGGCGAGCCTCAGACTTTGCAGCTCAATCCGCGAGTGCCTCTGGTAATGATCCGACCGTTCAAATCGCTGTTCGTTTTCTTCGGCTTGTCCCTCATCGCCGCTTCGGCCTGCGCTGATGCGCCGAGCATTACCTGGCCTGCGGGCTGGCAAGTCGAAGCGCTGCCCGAAACCACGCCGGAAGTTTCCCGTCAGCGTGCGGTGAAGACCGATGCCGATGGCAATCAGGTGATGGTGATGGAGTTGACGATGACGCGTGTGGAAACGGGTCATCAGGTCAATCTGCAAGGCGTGTTGCTGGAGATGCGCAAGTCGGTGCAGAAGGACTTTTTCCAGGGCGGTTATCAGAGTGTCTGTAACAAGGTTCATTCGAGCACACTTGGCCCACTCGCGGCGCTCGAGACCACTTGTACAGTCACCGAAAATGGCCGTCATGTGCTGTCACAAACATTGGTGGCTGCAGTAGAGGCAGACAAGGCCTATGTACTTTCGTATGCCGGGCAAGCCGAGGTTTACAAGGCCAGCGCTGATGAAATAGTGGCGGCGAGAAACAGCTTGAAATTTTAGTCAGCTGTTCGGTGCTCCTCAGCCCGTTAGATACCTGAAGTGATTAAATACAAAGTTGCTCGCCCTGCGAAGGCGCAACATCCGGAAGCATAGTTCCAGTGCAAGAGGCTGTTTGGCTATGAACTTTCGAGACGGGAAATTGTTGCATTTGTTAGATATTGTCCAAAAAAAAGCCCTGCATCTGCAGGGCTTTTATGTTTGCGGGGGATTAACCGCGCAACCAGGAATCAACGGTGGCTGCACCGTATTGTTCCTTCCAGGCTTTCAGGCCGCGATGGTTGCCACCCTTGGTCTCGATCAGCTCGCCGGTGTGTGGGTTCTGATAGACCTTGACCACGCGAGCGCGGCGGGTTTTAGGTGCTGCGGTCAGTTGCAGACCGGATTTGGCCGGGTTCGGATCGAGGATGGCGATGATGTCTTTCAGGCCTTTGCCGTAGGTTTTCATCAGCCCCTGGAGCTTTTCTTCGAATTCGATTTCTTTCTTGAGCCCGGCATCGTTCTTCAGCGATTCCAGCTGCTTGAGCTGTTCCTGAAGGGCCTTTTCAGCTGCACGAAATTCAGCGAGTCTGGACAATATCTTTACTCCAATAGTGTGTTTGGCTGATACCAACCGCAAACAAAGCTATAAGCCAAGAGCCTTGAAGCGACTCGGTGATAGTGGCTCACCTGCCAATCTAGCAACAGGTAAGAAAAATTGTAGTAGTTAATGCGTCAAGAGTAAATCCTGACGTTTTCTTTATGTAAAAACAGTGATGTCTTGTATCAATTTGGTGCGAACGGTCTGAGCCCGTCGGTTTTATCGCGTTTAGTTAATGGTGAGTTAATGCATCGATGAAGTCTGTGGCCGGCATGGGTTTGCCAAACAGATAGCCTTGCAGAAAGTTGACGTGATGCGTGGCCAGATAATCGGCCTGGGCCTGTGTTTCCACGCCTTCGGCCACAATGCCCAGATCCAGTTTGGCGGAGAGTTCGATGATGCTGTCCAGAATGTGTCGGGACAGGGCGTCCTTATCAATCATGGCGACGAATGTCTGGTCGATCTTCAGGAAATCGACATTGAATGTTCTCAAATAGCCCAGGCTCGAATGACCGGTGCCGAAGTCGTCGATCGCGATCTTCACACCCATGGCCCGCAGTTGTGCAAACAGCTGATGGGTGATGTCGGTGGGCTCGATCAACTCCCGCTCCGTCAACTCCAGGACCAGGCTGATGCTGCCGGGGGCGAATGCCGCCAGAAACTCGCGGCAGTCTTCCAGCAACTCCAGATCGTGGCAGTGACTGGCCGTAATGTTGATGCCGATGTGGAACGGGGCCTCGAAGGAAGCAGACAGGGGGCCGAGCACCACAGCGGTCTGCTGCATCAATGAACGGGTCATCGGTACGATCAGCCCGGAATGTTCCGCGAACGGTATGAACAGATCCGGACGCACCAGGCCCTCCTTGGGATGGTTCCAGCGCATCAGCACTTCGCAGCCCGACCAGCGTTTGCTGTCGCCGTAGACCACCGGTTGGAAGTAGGGAATGAATTCTCCGGCTTCCAGAGCGCGCAGCATTTCGTGACTGGGGGATGTTGCGCGGTTCTGCACGATGTAACCGATCGCCCCGGATACCGCGCCAAAGAAAATCAACAGGCTGAACAACGGCGGATATTCGTCGCTCATGTAGTTCCAGACTTCACCTTCGGGGAATCCTGCGCTCACCGTGTAGGCATAGTGCGGAGAGTTCAACATGCTCTGGGCCACCGGCAACTCGGGGAGGGGGCCTTGATGCACTTTGCCGTCGGCAGAAAGCCAGTTATTGCCCACTTGTAGCAATAACAATGTCTGTCGGCCGATCAGGCGCAGGATATTGCTCAGGTGGTAGCCGTCCAGCGTCGTCAGCGCACCGCCCCGGCCATCGCTCAGTCGATACACCAGCAACGCCGTATCAGGCGTAACCGGGTTGCCGTTCATGAGCCATAACTTGCCTTGGGTGTAGTCCCCCGGATTGACGGCTTCCTTGAAGTCGCCGAACAACGAACTGCAATAGAGGTTGTTGTCCCACACCAGATTGGTCGAACGCACGAACGGGCGGCGGGTGACTTGTTCACGCAGGGCCAGTTTGACGTCCTCGCAGGTCTGGCCCGCCAGCGGCAGCAGTTCCCGGGCGGACTGGGCGGTGTTGTCGAGCATCAGGTCGAACTGGCGCAAGGCTTCCTCGGCGGTTTGCCGGGAGCTCTGCTCCAGCGTGCGCTCGGCCTGCATATGCAGAATGACAGTGCCGATGATGATCGGCAGCAAACCGCACAGCAGCGTCACGATGATTCGGGTGCTGCGTTTGCGGCGGGGCCTGACGGTCAGAGGCATGGGCGCATCCTGTTGCGGTGGTGTGGGGCTCTCGACGGCAGGCGGGGCAAGGATGCACCTTCTGGAAAGCGTTGGGTCTGTGCCCATGATAGATGGCCGTTGGCGCTTGCGCCGCTCAGCGGTAATCCAGTGCAGTCGCCAGATTGATGAAAGCCAGAGTGGCGGGTGATGCCTGGCGCTGATCAAACACGGCCAGGCCGATGTGGCGCACCACGGCGGGTGACAATGGCCGCTTCACGTATTGCGGGTTTGGCTCGTCGGGCAGTGAGCCTTCGGCAACGAGAGTGATGGCGTCGCCCCGGCTCACGGTATCGAGGGTGCTCAGCAGCTGCGAGCAGCGGTAGCGGATATTCGGGCTCAGCCTTGCCGCGTTGAACAGTCGCGATACCAGTTCCGAAGAGCCGGCTTCGGTGAGCACGAACGGGTCGCTGCACAGGTCTTTCAGGCTCAGTTGCGCTTGCGTAGCCAGCGGATGGTCGAGCGGAAGCAGGGCGACCATCTGGTCTTCCATCAGGGCAAACGTATCGAGGCGTTCTTCGGGCAATACCACGAAACCGATGTCGATCCGCCGCTCATCAAGCCACTGGAGCACCTGCCGGTCCGGCCCTTCGTCGATGTGAACCTCGATGCCCGGGTGCGCCTGGCGAAAATGCTGGAGGATCTGCGGCAGCAGCCTGATCGATGAGGTCGGGCCGAATGAGCCGATACGCAAGGTGCCGCTTTTCAGCCCGCGTGCATCGGCGGCTTCCTGGCGCAATGTGTTGGCCAACCCCAGCATCGCCCGTGCGCGCAGCAGCAATTGCTCGCCAATGTCGCTGAGTTCCACTTGCGATTGATGCCGGCGAAACAATTCGACACCCAGTTCCTGCTCCAGTGACTTCAAGGCATGGGACACCGCCGACTGGGAAATTCCCAGGCGATGGGCGGCGAGGGTGAAGCCGCGCAGTTCGGCCACCAGAGAGAAGATTTCGAGCTGGGTCAAAGTCATGAGTAAAAGCTCATTTTACGATGATCGACAATTACTCGAATGATACGGCATCCGTCAGTTTCGTCGTCGAGCGCGTTATGAATAGTCATGAATCAATCCGTCCGGTGGCCTCGGACCTGCCCGTCTATGTGAACCTCGCCATGGTCAGCATGATCTGGGGCGGGACCTGGGTGGCCGGGCGATTTCTCGCCGGCAGCCTGAGTCCGATCCTCGCCGCCAGCCTTCGGTTCTTGCTGGCCAGCGTCGCGTTGCTGGGTTTTCTGTGGCTGGCGCGAATTCCCCTCGCAAGGCCGAATGCGGGGCAATGGCTGCAACTTGCACTGCTGGGGTTCTTCGGGATCTTCTTCTACAACCTGTGCTTCTTTTACGGCTTGCAATACATCAATGCGTCGCGGGCCTCGCTGATCGTTGCGTTGAATCCGGCGGTGATCGGCCTGACTTCATGGCTATTGTTCAAGGAGCGCCTGAGTCGATTGAAAGTCATCGGAATCCTGATCTGCATCGGCGGCGCCGGTGTGGTGATCGTCAGCCGTAATCCGCAATTGCTGGCCGCGACACCAGACGCCTGGTTCGGCGATCTGCTGATTTTCGGCTGCGTGTTGAGCTGGGGTATTTACTCGCTGTTTTCCCGCACCCTCAACCAGAGCATCGGCCCGTTGCAGACGGTGACCTTTTCGATTCTGCTCGGCACGCTGATGCTCTGGGCGCTGGCCGCCGTGCGTGGCGAAGTGAGCGGGGCGGCGGTGGCCAGTCTCGGGATGACGCAATGGCTGAGCCTGATCTACCTCGGGGTCTTGGGATCGGCCCTGGCGTACATCGGTTACTACGACGGCATCCGCAGGATCGGCGCGACCCGCTCCGGCGTGTTCATTGCGCTTAACCCGCTGACCGCCGTGCTGGCCGGTGCCGTCCTGCTGGGCGAGCAACTGACGCTGCCCATGGGCCTGGGCGGCGTGCTGATTCTGGCGGGCATCTGGCTGTGCAACAAACCCCTTGCACCGGGCCGAAAAAAGCGGATTTTATAGAGAGGGCAGACAACCTTATTTACGCTGTGTAGAATCGGGTTACGCATACAATAATAATCGTCTTCTGGCAGCAGAAGCCTCGCCCGCAAGAGCCTTGGGTCGACAATGAAGATATTCGGGTTTCAACTGATCTACGGTGACTTCCTCGCCCGCAGTGTGCGTGGCATCTCCTGTGCACCACCCACCGGTCTCAGCATTACTGACAAATAACTCTGGTTAATTGATAAGAATGATGAGGCGCCAACCATGGCAGATTTATACGAAAACCCAATGGGCCTGATGGGCTTCGAGTTCATCGAGTTCGCATCGCCGACACCTGGCACCCTGGAGCCGATCTTCGAGATCATGGGCTTCACCAAAGTCGCGACCCACCGTTCCAAGAACGTGCACCTGTATCGCCAGGGCGCGATCAACCTGATCCTCAACAACGAACCTCACAGCGTGGCTTCGTACTTCGCGGCCGAGCACGGCCCGTCCGTTTGTGGCATGGCGTTCCGGGTCAAGGACTCGCAGAAGGCCTACAAGCGCGCGCTGGAACTCGGCGCCCAGCCGATCCACATCGAAACCGGCCCGATGGAACTGAACCTGCCGGCGATCAAAGGCATTGGCGGCGCGCCGCTGTACCTGATCGACCGTTTCGGCGAAGGCAGCTCGATCTATGACATCGACTTCGTGTTCCTCGAAGGCGTTGACCGCAACCCGGTCGGTGCCGGCCTGAAGATCATCGATCACCTGACCCACAACGTGTATCGCGGCCGCATGGCCTACTGGGCCAACTTCTACGAGAAGCTGTTCAACTTCCGCGAGATCCGTTACTTCGACATCAAGGGCGAATACACCGGCCTGACCTCGAAAGCGATGACCGCACCGGACGGCATGATCCGCATCCCGCTCAACGAAGAATCGTCGAAGGGCGCCGGGCAGATCGAAGAGTTCCTGATGCAGTTCAACGGCGAGGGCATCCAGCACGTGGCGTTCCTCACCGACGACCTGGTCAAGACCTGGGATCAGTTGAAGAAGATCGGCATGCGCTTCATGACCGCGCCGCCGGACACCTACTACGAAATGCTGGAAGGCCGCCTGCCGAACCACGGCGAGCCTGTGGACCAGCTGCAATCGCGCGGCATCCTGCTCGATGGCGCATCGGACAAAGACGACAAGCGTCTGCTGTTGCAGATCTTCTCGGAAACCCTGATGGGGCCGGTGTTCTTCGAATTCATCCAGCGTAAGGGCGACGATGGTTTCGGCGAAGGCAACTTCAAGGCACTGTTCGAATCGATCGAGCGTGACCAGGTGCGTCGTGGTGTACTCGCCACCGAGTAATCCGCATCAGATGTAAAAAAGCCCGGCCTGCAATTAATTGTGCAGGCCGGGCTTTTTATTGCACGTCTTACGGGCGCCGCTGGCGCATCAGATGCTTGAACCCTTCAAACACCAGCACCACCACCGCGAGCCAGATCGGGATGTAGGTCAGCCATTCGCCTGGCTTGATGCTCTCGCCGAGCAACAGCGCCACACCCAGCAACAGCACCGGCTCGACGTAACTCAACAAGCCGAACAGGCTGAACGGCAGCAAACGACTGGCAATGATGTACACCACCAGCGCCGACGCACTGATCAGACCCAGCAGCGGAATCAGCCACGCCAGCGCCGGATACTGATCGAACACACCGAAACCCTGTTCACCGCCGCGCACAAACCAGTACGCCACCGGCAGCATCAGGGTCATGTCGACCCACAAGCCGCCGAGGTTGTCGGTCTTGAGGTATTTGCGCAGCACGAAGTACAACGGGTAACCGACGACCACCACCAGCGTCGCCCAGGAAAATCCGCCGACTTGATACAACTCGTTCAACACGCCGAGGCTGGCAAAGAACACCGCGATTTTTTGCAAGTACGACAGGCTTTCGCCGTAAGCGATGCGTCCGGTCAGCACCATGGCCAGCGGCAACAGGAAGTATCCCAGCGAGACATCGAGGCTGTAGCCATTGAGCGGCGCCCACATGAACAGCCACAACTGCACGCCGAGTAGCGCTGACGAGAGGATCAGGCCACCGATCAGCTTCGGCAGCGCAGGGATCCGGCGCAGCAGCTCCAGCACCCGCCGCCATTCGCCGGACAACAACATGAACACGGTCATGCAGGGCACGGTCAGCAGCATCCGCCAACCGTAGATTTCCACGCCGCTCAACGGGGTGAGCAACGAGGTGTAGTAATACATGACGGCAAACAGCGTCGAGGCTGTTACCGAGAGAGCGATACCTTTAGACAAACTGTCCTCGCGGGGGTGATGGTGAAACTGGGCGCGCAGGATACGTGGTTTTTGTGCTGAATATTGGCCGAGTGCTCAATATTTCCCACATGAGACAAAACCTGTGGGAGCGAACCTGCTCCGGGCGGCGATCCGACGATGAGGCCAGCACATTAAGCATAGGTGGTGAATCGACTATCGCTATCGCGAGCAGGCTCGCTCCCACATTGGGTCTGTGCGGAGCACAAGATCTGTATTCACCCAAGATACCTGTGGGAGCGAGCTTGCTTGCGATGCTTTTAAGCCTGACGCGGTTTCCGGCCCGACACAAAATGGCTCACATCATTAAACCCCGGTGTAGAAGCATGCCCCGGCGTCACCAGCGAATCGATAAACGCCTCATCCTCCGCTGTAATTTTCACCGCCTGCGCCTTGGTGTACGCATCCCACTGTTCTTCAGTGCGCGGCCCGACAATCGCCGACGTTACCGCGCCGTTGTTCAGCACCCAGGCAATCGCAAACTCGACAATCCCGACTCCACGCTCCTTGGTGTATTGCTGAATCTGCTGGGCAATGCGCAACGACTCCACCCGCCATTCAGTCTCAAGAATCCGTTTGTCCTGGCGCCCGGCACGGCTGTTGGCGTCCGGCGTTACGTCGGGTGCGTACTTGCCGCTGAGCACGCCACGGGCCAGCGGGCTGTAAGGCACCACGCCGAGGCCGTAAGTCTGGGCGGCGGTGATCTGTTCGGTCTCGGCCTGACGGTTGACGATGTTATACAGCGGCTGGCTGATGACCGGCCGATCGACCCCCAGTTTGTCCGCCACGCGAATCACCTCGGCAATCCGCCAGCCGCGATAATTCGACAGGCCCCAATAACGGATCTTGCCCTGGCGAATCAGATCGCCAATCGCCGAGACCGTCACTTCCAGCGGCGTGTTGTGGTCTTCTCGGTGCAGGTAATAGATGTCGAGGTAGTCGGTGCCGAGCCGGGTCAGGCTGGCCTCCAGACCATTGAAGAGATGCTTGCGACTCAGACCGCTGCGGTTCGGCACGCCATCCACCGGGCCGAAACCGACCTTGGTCGCCAGCACCCACTCATGACGATGACGGGCGATGGCTTCACCGACGATCTCTTCCGAGCGGCCGTTGGTGTAGACGTCGGCGGTGTCGATGAAGTTGATGCCCTGATCCCAGGCCTTGTCGATGATGCGCAGCGAGTCTTCCGCGCTGGTCTGTTCGCCGAACATCATCGTGCCGAGGGTGAGGGTGGACACCTGCAACCCCGAGTGACCCAGTGTGCGATAGCTCATGCCGAAATCCTTTTGTCGGTGGGAAAGCTTCCATCAAATACCAGAAGCATCCGGCGCGGCAAAGTGAATTTATCGGCGCAATGCCTCGCAGCGCTCGCGCAAAAACGCCTGCAACACCTTGACCCGTTCCGACACCTGCACCCGGTGCGGGCACAGCAGGTTGAACGGCACGCTCTCGCCGTGCCAGTCATCGAACAGCGTCACCAGCCGCCCGGCGCGCACGTCTTCGGCCACGTCGAGCCAGGCTTTATAGGCGATACCGTGCCCGCCCAGCGCCCAGCGGCGGGCGACTTCGCCGTCGTCGCTGAGGTAATCGCCGCGTACTTCGACCTCGACCGTTTCGTCTTCGCGATGGAAACGCCAGGTGTTGTACGGCCGGCCATTGCGCAAGTAGAGCAGCGCGCTGTGTTCGCTCAGTTCGGCGGGGTTTTGCGGTGTGCCGTGACGCTCCAGATACGCAGGGCTGGCGCAGGCCACACGCCGATGCTCAGGCAGCATCGGCAATGCCACCAGTGTCGAATCACTCGGCACGCCAAAGCGCAGCGCCACATCCACTGTCTCGCGAAACAGATCCGCATGCCGGTCGTTGAGCAGCAATTGCAATTGAATGTGCGGGTGCTCGCGCTTGAAATCGTCCAGCCACGGCAGCAACACATTGCGCCCGAAGTCCGACGGCGCCGCCAGTTGCAGCACGCCGCTCAGGCCTTCGGTCTGCTGCTTCAGCGCCTGCTCGCCCTCGGCCAGGGTGACCAGCGCCAGACGCACGCTTTCCAGATAACGCCGGCCTTCTTCGGTGAGGCGCATGCTGCGGGTGGAGCGAGCGAAGAGGCGGATGCCGAGGCGGGTTTCCAGGCGTTTCAGCGCGATGCTGGCGGCCGCCGGCGTCAGCTCCAGCGCCCGGGCGGCGGCGGAAATGCTGCCGGAGTCGGCGGTGCGGACGAAGATTTCCAGATCGAGGATCGAGCTCATTAGTAAAAATCCGTTGAAGATCCTTGGCGTTTTGCGGGATTTTTCCGGGATTGGCAAGCGCAGATACTGGAATCCTGAATAACCGCAGGAGACAGACATGACGTGGACATTTGATCATCTGGCCTTCAACACTGCTGACGGTCAGGCGCTGCAGGACGCTTTTGGCGGGTTATTGGGATTGACGCCGGGGCGCCGGCCGCCATTTCCGTTTCCCGGGCGGTGGTTGTACCAGGATGAGCAGGCGTTGGTGCATGTGATTGAGCAGCCGGCGCTGGATGAGGCGGCGTTGAGTCACATTGCGTTTCGTACCGATGAAGACGCGACGGTGGTTTTGAAGCGGGTGCAGGGCAGTGGGTTGCCTTATCAGCTGGCGCAGGTGCCGGAGGACGGGATCTGGCAGATTTTTGTGCAGATTCCGGGGGGATTGGTGCTGGAGCTGGATGCAAAAACGGGCATTTTGTGAGTGTTTAATCGTGGTGTTTATGGTGGCCATGCGCGGGGCGCTTTCGAGCGCGCCGGTTCTCCAAGTCACCGGTCTACCAACCCGTGTACGGCCACCACCTCTTCGTTTGGTAGCGAAGTTTGATGGCTCCATTTTTCTGATTTGGAGATTCAAACGTGATCAAACCAACACCCAACCCACCCGAAGTCGATTCAACGTCCCCCTACGAAACCCTCGACTCCAAGAAATTCCACGAAGCCGCCGAACGCGCCCTCGATCACTACCTCCATCCGTTCCACCCCAGAAAGCCGCTGCTCAAGCCCAACACCCGCTACCTCATCGCCCCCGGCATCCCGAGCGAAGAACTGTTGGCCGACGCCTGCGAAACCCTGACCTGCGCCAAAACCATGGCCAGCGATTTCGCCGGGATGATCGATACGCCGCAGCGGCATGTGCTGCTGGGCATCGGGCAACTGATCATGCTGGCGGAACTGGCGGTAAATCGGGTGCTGGATAACCTGGAGGTGACCGCGGACTCGGCTGTCTGATGCGTTGAAAAAGAAACGGTCTGCATGCGGACCGTTTTCATCTGGGGTGTGGGGGAATCAACCATGACCACCTGTCGCTACTGTCAGAGTTGACAGTAGCGATGCTCCAGGCGAATGGCGTTCGATGGCTGAGGCCACTGCCGCGTCATTCGAAATCACGAAGGAATGTTTGCCATGAGCACCCAGAATCCGTTTTTCTCTTTTTTTTCCACGTACCCGGGCGGGACCCCGCTGAATAACCCCGATATTACGCAATCCAAAGGCATTGAGATTGGAGCTGACGGGCCGCCCGGAGATCCGCTGGAAATAACCGACACCCATGGCGGCGCCCTTAAAGTTCTGACGCCACCCGGCAGCGTGTTCAACCAGAGTGGCCGCTACCTCCATCGGGAGCTGAACATGCTTGGTGGGGTGCACACCTTTGGCGTGCGTACAAACTCGAGTTCGAAACCCTCCGAATGGGTTTTGACCGTGGTTGAATCGGATTTGCCGAATACGGAGGATTTTGAGTCCGCACCCAATCAGGGTGCCTTCGAGGTCGGGCAATTCGTTTCTACCAGCACGATCAAAATAACCTTGACGGGGAAATTTTGGCCAAGTGACCATCTAGCCATTGCAAAGTTTGTTGATACGGTAGACGCGAATGGACAGGCGTTTTATGGATATTTGGGGCAGATTAATGGGCAAATTACTTCCCTATCTTATGACGTGGAGCTGATTGGCAGAACTGCCAACAGACTGCTGATCTGGATAGCAGGTGGCAATATTACCGGGATTGCTCAGATGAATTTGATTTTCAGGGACGCCGCTGGGGCGACACTCAATATCATTAACCGAACGGTCACCGCCCTCCAGCGTCAGCAACAGATCGATACAGGGCCTCTGAATGGCATCAAGTCGATTGCTGTGGTAGTAAATGGTCAGGTGATCATCGATCGGATACAGTTTTTGTAGCCCTTGCATAGCGCTGACTCTAGCGTCTCAAGACAAAAAACGGCCCGAAGTGGGCCGTTCTTGTTTACATGCCAATAATCAGGCCCGCAACTTCCGCGTCATCCGCAACGCCAACAAACTCCCGCCAATAATCACCTCCATCAGCAGATACGGAATCGCACTCAGCCAGCCAGTCACCAGGTTGTCGCTGAATCCGAGGTTCTTGATGATCGACGGCAGCCGAATCGGGCGCTGGATAATTTAGAGGTGGCGGCGGATTCTGCTGTTTGATCCGCTGAAAAAGAAACGACCTGCGGGCCGTAATGAGAGGGTCACACCGACACTCTGCGAGGCCTACACTTTCGCAGGGTGTTTGGTTTTTTGAAATCATCATGAGCACTGTGACACTGACCGGCATCAGACTCAGCCAGATCTCGGCTTGACCATTCGTCGCTACTGTCAAAGTTGACAGTAGCGGGGTGCTCGGCAATTGACGCTTGATGGCATGGCCCACGCGGCATGAACCCGATCAGCGAAGGAGCGTCCCCATGAGTGTCCCAAATCCCTTCTCTACTGACCCCGCGCCGTATTCCGGCGGACTCCCGATCCCACCTTGCACAATTGCTCCTTTTCCTAACGTGGGGGTTAGCGGAAGAGGGCCGGTGGATGTTTCATTACAAAATCCGTTCTTGTCTTACTGCGCGACGCCTCACGGCGGATTCCCGATCCCACCTTGCACAATTGCTTCCTTTCCTAACGTGGGGTTGAGCGGAAGCGGGCCGGTGGGTGTTTCAGTGCAAAATTCCTTCTCTACCGAGCCCAGGCCGTATTCCGGCGGATACCTGGTCCCACCTAGCGCCATTGCACCCTTCCCTGACGTCGGGTTGAGTGGAAGCGGGTGGGCGAACGCTCCATTTCAAAGCATGATCTTTAGTTATTGCACGACGCTTCCCGGCGGAACCCCGATCCCGCCGGGCACCAGTACCCCCTCCACTGGAGTCGAGCTCGGCGCACGCGGGCCTGCGTATGCTCTATATGTGATCACGGATTACGGCAGAGAGGTGGCCAATGGAGCGTTTAATGAGAGCGGTGCGTCCATTAATCCGTTGGAAAACCTGGCTCCGGGGCCTCATAGCTTTGAACTACGGCCTGATCGCAACTCGCCGCCGATCCACACCTGGCCTCTGACTGTGGAGCCCGTTGCACCTGTAAGAAATGAGAATTTTAACAACGTACCAATTGGCAATTACCCGGGGGCGCTTATAACACCTGGACTCAAGATAACTGCAACTTCCGGTGCTTTTGGCGTAACGGTATACACCACGCCTAATCATCAAGTTCCTTCGCTTCCAGGCAAAATCGATGGCAGGGCGGCTGTGCTGCAGACAAACAGTGGCGCAATGGGGATTTTCAGATGTGATTTCCCGCAGCCGACGAACGCTGTTACCTTCTACTACGCGCGAGTTTTGTTTCTAGGCGGATCGGTCGCGATCTATGACCGCGCGCAAAATATGATTCAAACACTGCCTCTTCAAGTGACAGGACCGTATGATTCCCCAATCGCACATCTGATGGCATTTAATGCTGTAGATATAGCCCGATGCGACATCATTACTCCGCCCAATAACGGCATTGTCGTAGATAATTTCACATTCTAGGGCAGCGGTTCCGGGCAGTTCCTGGTTGTATGCCCCCAAAATGCGCGGAACTGAAAATCCAGAATAGAAAACGGCCCTGCAGAGGGCCGTTTCTGTATCCCACTAAGGCTTAAGCCCGCAACGTCCGCGTCATCCGCAACGCCAGCAGACTCCCGCCAACAATCACCCCTGCCAGCAGATAAAGCGCCGCATCGGTCGAGCCAGTGCTGTCCTTGACCCAACCCACCAGATAAGGACTGAGGAACCCGGCCATCTGCCCCATGGAGTTGATCAACGCCAGACCACCCGCCGCAGCACCCGCGCTCAGCATGGCAGTCGGCACCGGCCAGAACATCGGCAAACCGGTCAGCGCGCCCATGGTCGCAATGGTCAGACCGAGGATCGCAATCGCCGGGTTCGCCGCGAAGTTCACCGCAATCAGCAGGCCGACAGCGCCCATCAACATCGGCACTACCAAGTGCCAGCGACGTTCTTTGCGCAGGTCCGCCGAACGACCGACCACCAGCATGAACACCGCTGCCAGCAGATACGGAATCGCGCTCAACCAGCCAATCACCAGGTTGTCGCTGAAGCCGAGGTTCTTGATGATCGACGGCAGCCAGAAGTTGATCGCGTAAACGCCGCTCTGGATGCAGAAGTAGATCAGGCCAAACGCCCAGATCGCCGGGTTCTTGAACACCGCGATCAGCGAATCGGAAGTGGTTTTCGGTTTGTTCGCCAGGTCTTCCGCCTGATCGGCTTCCAGCACCGAACGCTCGAGCGGGGTCAGCCATTTGGCAGCGGCGAAGTTGTCGCTCAACAGGAAGTAAGCGAGTGCGCCGAGGATCACAGTCGGAATGCCCTGCAGCAGGAACATCCACTGCCAGCCGGCCAGACCACCCTGGCCTGCAGCGAAGTGATTGAGGATCCAGCCGGAAAACGGGCTGCCGAGCAGGCCGGACACCGGGATCGCCGACATGAACAGCGCCATGATCCGCCCACGGCGGAAGGTCGGGAACCACTGCGAGAGATACAGCACAACACCCGGGAAGAACCCGGCTTCGGCGGCGCCGGTGAACAGGCGCAGGGTGTAGAACTGGGTCGGCGTGGTGACGAACAGCAGGCAGGTCGACAGCGTGCCCCAGGTGATCATCATCAGCGCGATCCAGCGCCGTGGGCCGAATCTGGTCAGCGCCAGGTTGCTCGGTACGCCGCACAGCACGTAGCCAATGAAGAAGATACCGGCCCCGAGGCCGTACACGGTTTCGCTGAATTTCAGCGCGTCGAGCATCTGCAGTTTGGCGAATCCGACGTTGACCCGGTCGAGGTAGTTGAACAGGTAGCAGATGAAGATGAAGGGGATCAAACGCAGGGTGATGCGTTTGTAGACGGCATTTTTATCGTCAGCGATGGTCTGGGCGGCAGCGGCGCTCTGCGACATGGCGGCTCTCTCTTTATTATGATTTTTTGCGATGCAAAGGGTAACGTTGATCGCCCTGAGAGTCTCGGTCACCTTTGGCCGGATTGTCTTTGTGCCTGAGCACAGGGTTTGCCGGCAGACCCTGTGCGGGTGAACAACCGTCCGCGCCTGTTTTCAAGGATTTTCCCCTTATGTTCGAACTCGATCACGACCTCGCCCAGGACATCGTCGACCGGGCCATGGCCATTTTGCCCTACAACGTCAACGTCATGGACAGCCAGGGCCTGATCCTCGGCAGCGGCGAGCCGGAGCGGATCAACACCCGCCACGAAGGCGCGCAACTGGTGCTGGCCAACGGGCGGGTGGTGGAGATCGATGCGCAGACCGCCGTGCATTTGAAAGGCGTGCAGCCGGGGATCAATCTGCCGCTACTGCTCGACCAACGCCTGATCGGTGTACTCGGCATTACCGGCGAGCCGGAGCAACTGCGCACTTACGCCGAACTGGTGCGCATGACCGCTGAAATGCTGGTCGGCCAGCGCAATCAGCAATCCGAGCAGCAATGGCGGCGGCAGCGTTGCGATGACCTGCTTGCGTTGTTGCTGAGTGAGGCGGGGGATTCACCGCGCCTGGTGGATGAAGCCCAGCAGCTTGGGCTGAAACCACAATTGACGCGAGTGCCTTATCTGTTTGAGCTGGGGCTGGAGCACGGGCCGGGGCAAACCGTCGAGGCGCTGAGTGCCTGGCTGATGTCGCGTTATCCAGACAGTTGGTGCGTGAGTTCGGCCAAGTCGTCGCTGTTGTGGTGTCGGCCGGCGAGTCAGAACGTCGAGCATGATCGGCTGCTGGAAAAGCTCGATGGTCTGGGCTGGAACATCCTGCGCATTGCCGTTGGCGGGCAGGCTGATGGACTGGCCGGGTTGCGCCGTTGCTATCGGCGGGTCGGCGATTTACTCGCCTATGGCCGCGAAGTGCTGCCGCGTTCACGACTGCTGACCCTCAATCGCTACCGCTTGCCGGTGATGCTCTGGCGTCATCGCAACGACGATGCGCTGGATGAACTGCTCAAACCGTTACGCAAAGTCATCGCCAAGGACAGCAACGGCCAGTTGCTCGCGACCCTGCGCAGCTGGTGCGATCACGACGGGCAGAGCCAGGCCTGCGCCGATGCCTTGGGGATCCACCGCAACAGCCTGCGTTACCGGATGGAGCGGATTGCCGAGTTGAGCGGGGTCGATCCGCTGAAGCTCGACGGCATGTTGGCGTTGTATCTCGGGGTGCAATTGCTGCCGCAGACTGACTGAAGCTTATTCGGCGCCTCGGATAATGCTTTCGCGAGCAGGCTCGCTCCCACATTTGGAATCCATTCTTCTGTGGGAGCGAGCCTGCTCGCGATGGCGGTGGGACATTCAGCACCGAAATTCCTGCCTTTGTGAAAATGAACAATAAACGCCAATCCAACTTGTGCAGCGGACAGGCGTCAACGTTTGAAGCGACTGGCAGCATGAGGGGCATTGGAACTGGAGAATTCGCATGAAAATCGTCATCGCCCCCGATTCGTTCAAGGACAGCCTGAGTGCCCAAGGCGTTGCAGAAGCCATCGCGCTGGGCCTGGCGCAGGTCTGGTCGCAGGCGACGCTGGTCAAATGCCCGATGGCCGACGGTGGCGAAGGGACGGTGGAGTCGATTCTCGACGCCTGCGAAGGCGAGTTGCGCCGCACCTGCGTGCGCGGCCCGTTGGGCGCGGCGGTCGAAGCCGCGTGGGGCTGGCTGCCGCACAACCACACCGCGATCATTGAAATGGCCGAAGCCAGCGGCTTGCAACTGGTGCCACCGGGGCAGCGGGATGCGTGCATCAGCAGCACGTTCGGCACCGGTGAGCTGATCCGTGCAGCGCTCGATGCTGGCGCACAACGGGTGATTCTGGCCATCGGCGGCAGCGCCACCAACGACGGCGGTGCCGGCGCGATGCAGGCGCTGGGCGTGAAACTGCTGGATGCTCAAGGGCAATCACTGGTGCCTGGCGGTCTGGCGCTGGCACAACTGGCCAAACTGGATCTCGATGAACTCGACCCGCGTCTGGCACAAGTCCGTTTCGACATCGCCGCAGACGTCAACAATCCGCTGTGCGGCCCCCACGGCGCTTCGGCGATTTTCGGTCCGCAGAAAGGCGCATCACCCGCGCAAGTGCAGCAACTGGATCAGGCCCTCGGTCACTTCGCCGAACTGTGCGCGCAAGCGTTGGGCAAGGATGTTCGGGACGAGCCTGGCAGCGGTGCAGCGGGCGGACTGGGTTTTGCCGCCAAGGCGTTTCTCGGCGCACGGTTCCAGGCCGGGGTTGAAGTGGTCGCGGAACTGGTCGGGCTGGCCGATGCAGTGAAAGGCGCAGATCTGGTGATCACCGGGGAAGGGCGCTTCGACGCGCAGACCTTGCGCGGCAAAACCCCGTTTGGCGTCGCGCGAATCGCCAAGCAACACGGCGTCCCCGTAATCGTCATCGCTGGCACCTTGGGCGAGGGCTATCAAGAACTCTACGGTCACGGCATCGACGCCGCATTCGCCGTCACCAGCGGCCCGATGACGCTGGAACAAGCCTGCGCCGAAGCGCCGCGTCTGTTGCGCGAACGTGCTACTGACATTGCCCGCGTCTGGCGCATGGCGACTGCGGGCTGACCTGTCACCCATCATCTAAAACGGCGGGTGTTTCAATCGCGAAACACTCGCAATAATTAGAAAAATATTTGCGCTTTACCTGCAAAATTCCTCAAGCCTGGCCGATATATAGATCAGGCGCGCACAGGATTTCCACAAACAGTGACGCCGGACTGAAGCCCGCCCTCGCGGGCCAGTGATTACGGCATGGATGCTCTTAGCTTCGACTTTCCGAGAGCCTTCCTATGTCCCTGCGTAATCTGAATATCGCACCCCGTGCCTTCCTCGGTTTTGCCTTTATTGCCCTGTTGGTGATCGTGCTCGGCGTCTTCGCCGTCAACCGCATGTCGGTCATCCGCCAGGCCTCTGTCGAGATGCAGACCAATCAGTTGCCCAGCGTCGCCTACCTTGGTGTGGTGACGGAAAACGTCTTGCGCCTGCGTATTCTGTCGTTCCGTATTCTGGTCAACCGTGACGCCGCCGGTCTGCAGGAGGCACAGACCCGCATCGGCGTACTCGTCGATAAAGTGCGCAGTGCCCAGGCCGCCTACGCCGCATTGCCGGCAGAGAGTGAAGAGCGCGCGCAATATCAGGCCTTCGCGACGACGCTGGACAACTACCTGCAAGCGCAAAATCAGATGATGGAGTTGTCCCGTCAGGACAAGGTCGAGGACATGCGCACCCTGATCAACACGAAGATCAAGGACGGCACCGACCAGATGGGCGAGCAGCTCAACAAGCTGATTGCGATCAACGCCGCCGGTGCGAAAGACGCCTCGATTCAGGCCGGTGAGCATTACGACAGCGCCATCACCGGCGTGGTCATCGTGGCGGTCATCGCCGCTGTGGCTACCGTGCTGCTGGCCCTGTTGCTGACCCGCAGCATCGTCACCCCGTTGAACCGTGCCGTGGCCGCTGCGCAAACCATTGCCGATGGCAACCTGACCAAAGCCATCGAAGTCGACGGCAAGGACGAACCGGCGCGTCTGCTCGAAGCCTTGGCAGTGATGCAGACCAACCTGCGCAAGACCATCGAGCAGATTGCCGGTTCCGCCACGCAACTGGGCGCCGCTGCCGAAGAACTCAGCGCCGTGACCGAAGAAGCCTCCCGTGGCCTGCAACAGCAAAACGACGAAATCGAACAAGCCGCCACCGCCGTCAACGAAATGACCGCGGCGGTGGAAGAGGTTGCGCGCAACGCAGTCTCGACCTCCGAAGCCTCCAACCAATCGACTCACGCTGCTCGTGAAGGTCGCGATCAGGTGGTGAAAACCGTCGACGCGATCCAGACCATGACCCAAGACGTGCAGAACACCGCACAAATGATCGAAGGCCTCGCCGCACAGGGCCGCGACATCGGCAAGGTGCTGGACGTAATCTGCGCCATCGCCGAACAGACCAACCTGCTGGCGCTCAACGCTGCCATCGAAGCAGCCCGTGCCGGTGAGGCCGGGCGTGGTTTTGCCGTGGTAGCAGACGAGGTGCGTGCCCTGGCCCATCGCACCGCGCAATCGACCCAGGAAATCGAAAAAATGGTCGCCGGCATCCAGAACGGCACCGGCGAAGCAGTGGAGTCGATGCAGCAAAGCAACCAGCGCACGCAGACAACCCTGGAAATGGCCCGCGCCGCTGGCGTGGCGCTGGAGCAGATCACCCAATCGATTCATCAGATCAACGAGCGCAATCTGGTGATCGCCAGCGCTTCGGAAGAGCAGGCGCAAGTGTCCCGTGAAGTCGACCGCAACCTGGTGAATATCCGCGATCTGGCCACCCAATCGGCAGCCGGTGCGAATCAAACCAGCGCCGCGACCCACGAACTGTCGCGTCTGGCGGTGGATTTGAATGCGATGGTGGCGCGGTTTGTGATTTGACCTAGGGTGAAGGCTGGAGACCGCGCAATCAGGAGACGTACATGCGCTATTCAGCCTTGACCCAACGAATCGCCGGGGAGGGAGCAGCGGCCTGGCGGATTCACGACCGAGCGCTGGAGCTGCGCGCCGAAGGGGTCGATGTGTTGCTGCTGTCGGTGGGTGATCCGGATTTCGATACGCCGTTGCCGATCATCCACGGCGCCATCGACAGCCTGCTGGCGGGCGATACCCATTATTCCGAAGTGCGCGGCCGCCTGGAGCTGCGCAAGCGGATCGCCGAGCGCCATCGGCGACGCAGCGGCCAGGACGTGGACGCTGACCATGTGATTGTGCTGCCGGGCGCGCAATGCGCGGTGTATTCGGTGGCGCAATGTCTGCTGGATCCGGGCGATGAAGTCATCGTCGCCGAACCGATGTATGTCACCTACGAAGGCGTGTTTGGCGCTTGCGGCGCGACCGTGGTGCCAGTGCCGGTTCGTCCGGAAAACGGCTTTCGTGTCGATCCGGTGGATGTCGCGGCGCGCATCACCCCGAAGACTCGGGCCATGCTGCTCAACAGTCCCAACAATCCTTCCGGCGCCAGTCTGTCGCTGCTGATCTGGCAGGAGCTGGCAGCGCTGTGCATCCGTCATGACCTGTGGCTGATCAGCGATGAGGTCTACAGCGAATTGTTATACGAAGGCTCGCATGTCAGCCCGGCGAGCCTGCCGGGCATGGCCGAGCGCACGGCGACCATCAACAGCCTGTCCAAATCCCACGCCATGACCGGGTGGCGGATCGGCTGGACGATCGGCCCCAAACCGTTGGCGGAGCATTTGGTGAACCTGTCGCTGAGCATGCTGTTCGGTCTGCCGGATTTTGTGCAGAAAGCCGCTCAGGTCGCACTGGAAAAGGATTTGCCGGAAGTGACCCAGATGCGTGAGGAATACCGTTTGCGCCGGGATCTGGTGTGCGAACGGTTGCGCGGCTGTCCGGGGCTGTACCCGATCAAACCTGATGGCGGGATGTTCGTGATGGTCGACGTGCGCCAGACCGGGATCGGCGCGCAGGGTTTTGCCGAACGGCTGCTGGAAGGGTATGGAGTTTCGGTGCTGGCGGGAGAGGCATTCGGGCCGAGTGCGGCGGGGCATATCCGCATCGGGCTGGTGGTGGATCGGGTGAAGCTGGCGGATGCGTGTTCGCGGATTGCCCTTTGTGCTGCTCAGCTTCTCCAGGTGCGCAGTGCCTGAAAGTTGTGTATTGCCTTGACTGGCCCCTTCGCGAGCAGGCTCGCTCCCACAGTGTACTGCGGTGTACACAAGACCTGTGGGAGCGAGCCTGCTCGCGAAAGGGCCGGTACAAGCGCTGAGAGTTTCAGCTCTGCCAAGCCGATGAGTTCACCAGATTCATTGGCTTCTCCCCACCCAACGCCGCCAACAGATTCTCCACCGCACACCGCGCCATGGCCTCGCGCGTTTCATGGGTCGCCGAACCCATGTGCGGTGTGGCCACCACGTTGTTCAACTGCAGCAACGGCGAGTCATGATTCAGCGGCTCACGCTCGAACACATCCAGCCCCGCCGCGCGAATCCGGTTATGGCGCAAGGTGTCGATCATCGCCGCCTCGTCCACCACCTTGCCCCGTGAGATGTTGATGAAGATGCTTTCCGGGCGCATCAACCCAAACTGTTCCGCGCCAATCAAACCCTCGGTCTGTGCGGTCAGTGGCAACGTGAGGCAAATGAAATCCGCCTGCCGCAGCAGATCCTCCAGACTGCGGTACTGCGCATCGAAACGCGCTTCAACTGCCGGTTTGCGCGACTGGCTGTGATAGATCACCGGCATCCCGAACCCGAAATGCCCGCGCTGCGCCAGCGCCTCGCCAATCCGCCCCATGCCGATGATGCCCAGCCTCTTGCCATGCACATCGGTGCCGAAATGCGCCGGGCCAATGCTGCGATGCCAGTGACCGCCGCGCACCATGTTCGCCAGTTCCACCACGCGCCGGGCGGTGGCCAGGATCAGTGCGAAACCGGTGTCGGCGGTGGTTTCGGTGAGCACGTCCGGGGTGTTGGTCAGCAGGATCCTGCGCCGGGTCAGGTAGTCGATGTCGTAGTTGTCGACGCCCACCGAGACGCTGGAAATCGCTTCGAGCTTCGGCGCCAGATCGAGCAGCGCCGCATCCAGTTTCAGGCTGGCACCGAGCAAACCGTGAGCGGCGGGCAGTGCGTCGCGCAGTTTCATCAGGCCAGTGGCGTCGAGACTGTCGATCAGTGTCACATCGACCTGTTCCTCAAGGCGCGCCATCAACGCCGGCGACAGTTTCTTGTACAACACAACCTGCTTTTTCATTGCAGTCATCTCTCTTTCAATTCAGGAATGGGCCGGCAGCGGACGCGGTGCGACGTGCTTGGCCATCAGCCGGTCGCTCGCGCCGGGCTTGAGAAAAATCGTCAGCACCACCGAGAGCAACAACGCGCCGCTCATCAACAAGTACGAAGCGCCGGGCGAACCGGTGGAGCTGTTCAGGTAGCCGACCAGATAGGAACCGCCGAACGAACCGAGGGCGCCCATGCTGTTGATCAGCGCCATGGCGCCACCGGCAACGTTGGCCGGCAGGATCTCGGGGACGATGGCGAAGAACGGCCCGTAAGGTGCATACATGCAGGCGCCGGCAATCACCAGCAACGTGTACGACCACCAGAAGTGTTCTGCACCCAAAGCGTAGGAGCCGTAGAACGCCACCGAAGCAATCAGCAGCGGCGGCCAGACGAAGCGTTTGCGTTTTTGCAGTTTGTCCGAGCCCCAGGACACCAGCAGCATGCCGATCACTGCCGCCAGATACGGCAGGGCCGACAACCAGCCGGCCTCGATCATGTCTATTTGCGCGCCGGCCTTGAGGATCGACGGCAGCCACAACACGAAACCGTAGACGCCAATGCTCCAGCAGAAGAATTGCAGCGCCAGAATGATCACCTTTGGCGAGCGGAAGGCTTCGGCGTAGTTTTTCACCGCTTTGATCCCGACCTGTTCGGCGGCGAGAGCGCTTTCCAGATCGTGCTTTTCCCGGTCGCTGAGCCACTTGGCCTGGGCCGGACGATCATCGGCGAGTTTCCACCAGATGAATGCCCAAAGCACCGCCGGCAGTCCCTCGATGATGAACATCCAGCGCCAGCTGAAATGCTGCACCAGATAACCCGAAACCACCGACATCCACAGCATGGTCACCGGGTTGCCAAGGATCAGGAAGGTGTTGGCCCGTGAGCGTTCGGCGCGGGTGAACCAGTGGCACAGATACACCAGCATCGCCGGCATCACCGCGGCTTCGACCACGCCGAGCATGAAACGGATGACGATCAGCCAATAGGCGTTGGAGACCACGCCGGTCAACGTGGCGAGCCCGCCCCAGAGGATCAGGCTGACGAAGATCAGCTTCTTGACGCTGTGCTTTTGCGCGTAGATCGCTCCGGGCACCTGGAAGAAAAAGTAGCCGAGGAAGAACAGCGCGCCGAGCAGCGAGGACAGGCCCGGCGTGATCATCAGGTCGGCGGCCATTCCGGAGGCGGCGGCGAAGCCGTAGTTGGCACGGTCGAGGTACGCCAGGCTGTAGGTGATGAACACGATCGGCATGATGTACCACCAGCGGCGGGTGGCGAGGGTTGCGGTTTTCATGGTCTTGCTCCTGAGCTTGTTGTTTTTGTCGCAGCAGGTTCAATTAATCGGTTGTTTGTACTGGCCCTATCGCGAGCAGGCTCGCTCCCACACTGGATCGGATTCCAACTCAGAACCCTTGTGGGAGCGAGCCTGCTCGCGATTGACGGCCTCCGGCTCAGCCGAAAGTTCGGATCGGGTCGGCAAACCCTCCATGTCGCCACGGCTCTGCACCGCCCGGCTGCCAATCCAGTTGGCGCGTCTGACGGCTTCGGGAAAACTCAGGTGCTCCAGCAAGGCGCTGATCATCCCCACCGCAAATCCGTCCCCGGCGCCGACCGTATCGACCACGGTCTCGACCGGCACCCCGGCGACAAACCCCTGATCCAGATGCGTGCGGTAATACGCGCCCTGCGGCCCGAGCTTGATTGCCACGGCTTCGGCACCCTGATCGAGATAGAACGCAGCAATATCCGCCGGATCTTCAAACCCGGTCAGCAACCGGCCTTCGCTCAACCCCGGCAACACCCAGTGGGCGAGGGCGGCGAGGCGGTTGATCTCGGTGATCATCTCTCGCTCACTGGCCCACAGGCTCGGGCGCAGGTTCGGGTCGAACGACACGCTGCGCCCGGCGTTGCGCATGCGGGTCATCAGTTCACGGGACATTTCTCGCGCTGAGGCGGACAGCGCCGGGGGAATGCCGGTGGCGTGCAGATGTCGGGCGCCGAGCAGTGTCGGGGTGATCGACTGCGGCGACAGGTGACTGGCTGCCGAGCCACGACGGAAATATTCGACCGTCGGGTCGCTGCCGTCATCGTTGCGGGATTTGAGCTGGAAACCGGTCGGGTGCGCGTTGTCGACTTCGACATGGCTGCAATCCAGTCCTTCGCGAGCCAGAGTCTCGACGACAAATCGTCCCAGCGAATCGGCACCGACCCGGCTCAGCCACGCAACTTTGAAACCCAACCGGGACAAACCGATGGCCACATTGCTGTCCGCCCCGGCAATCCGCCTGTGGAATTGGTCGACGAATGCCAGATCACCGCATTGTTCGGCGACAAACATGGCCATGGTTTCGCCGAAGGACAGAATATCGATCTCAGACATGAGCAGGCTCCAGGGAGGATTGGCCGAGGCGGGCGAGGGCGGCGACGTGTTCGGTAGTGAGTTGCATCAGGTCATCGCCCTGCAACGGGTATTCGGCGGCGCGCATGACCCCTTGGGCCATGTGCCGTAGCAGTTGTTCCCACAGATGCAGATCAGTGGCGGCCGGCGGCACCGCCACCAGTTTGCCGTCGGCACGACGGGCCACTGCTTTGCAATGCACGTAACCGACGTGGCGGCCCAACAAGCGTGCGGCGCTGGTGGCGGACTGGTCTTGCCACTGCCAGTTGCCGATGTCGAAGGTCATCTTGATTGGCAGGTTGTGTTGTTCGACAGCGGCGAAAAAGCGCTGGAACGGTTCGATGCGACCACCGTGCAGGGTCTGGTCGTTCTCCACCAGCAGTTGCACCGGGCTTTGCGCAAGGATTTGCGCCAGCGTCTGCAGATCGTTGTTGTCGGTGAAGAAACCAAGGGAAACTTTCAACCACTTCGAGCCGAACGCTTGGGCGTTCTGCAGTGCGGTGATGAGTTCGGGATTGGGTCGCGACTGGCCGGCAAGCCACAGTTCGGTGGGCGAGGAGTAGATGCTTTGAAGGCCTTCGACTTGTGTTGCGGCGGCGAGCTGTTCGGGGACTTCGTTGGTCAGCAGCTCTTCGCGCCATTCGATGCGATTGGCGCCGGCGGCGGCCAGCACTTCGATGAATGAGCCTTGACCGCGGCGGCGAACGAGGTCGGCGCCGTAGCTGGACAGGCTGATGGAGACGGCAGGTTTATTCATTGTTATCTACCTCTGAAACCGGTTTCATTTTTGGTCAAAAAAATTTTGGTGGCTCCGCAGGGCCTTATTCCGCCTTACTGCGCGTTGAGCCGCGCTCGATCAGCACCGACGCAAAATCCCGAGTTCGCGCCGCTTCATCATTTCCACGGAGGCGCGTGAGCAAGCATTCAAATGCCTGTGCTCCAATCTCGGCGGTTGGCTGGGCGAGGGCGGTGATCCCGCTGCCTACCAGCGGGTACCAATCCAGATCATCCAGCGCGATCAACCCGACATCCTCGAACAACCGGCAGCCAATCTCGCGCAAGGCCAACGTGCAAGCCAGCGCTGCCACGCCATTGGCGCAGAACAGGGCTTTCGGCCCGTTATCAGGTGTGTTCAAAAAGGTTTGAAGATCGTTCGCAAGGCTTGGACCGGTTTCCAGCACCGCGCCACGCAGGTCTCCGCGCTGGCCAATCTGCTGCTGAAAACTGCTGACCCGCTCGATTCGTGAACTGGTGCCGTCGTACGGTTCAGTCACTAGCAGTACATCGCGATAGCCACGCTGCTGAAGATGTGAGAGCGCCATCTCGATGGCTTGCGGGTTGTTCAACCCGACCATGTCGCTGTCGAGCCCGTCGACCTTGCGATCCACCAGCACCAGCGGCATTTCCCGCTTCAGCTCGTCCAGTTCATCCCGGTGATGGCCCAGGGTGTTCACGATCAGTCCTTCGATGTTGTACGAGCGCAACAGCGCCAGGTGCTGACGTTCCTGCTCGTCATCGCGGTCGGTGTTGCACACCACCAGGCTGTAGCCATGCCGGCGGCAGGCGGTTTCCACCCCGTGCATCACGGCAATCGAATAAGGGTTGCGGATATCGGCCACCAGCATGCCGATCAGCCGGGTGCGGCCGCGCTTCAAGCCTCGGGCCATTTGATTGGGGCGGTAGCCCAGTTCGGCAATGGACTGCTCGATGCGCTGCGCAATGGCATCGGAGAGCAGGGCGCGGTCATCGCCGATGAAACGCGAGACGCTGGCCTTGGATACGCCCGCGTGTTCGGCGACGTCAAGCATGGTGACGCGGCTGCGTTGGGCGGCGGAGAAGTCGTTCACGGTGATGGACCTTGTTTTTATGTCTGTGTGCAGCTAACGAAACAAATGCTGAAACCGGTTTCAGTTGGCCTGAAAAAACCGTTCTTCGTCAAGCTCCCGAAGCGTCAAGTCTGACATCCAGTTCAGATTGTTCCGACAGGCGGTCTTGAGACCTGTCAGATCTGACAGTAGGCAAGCGTGGAAAATCGTCGCCTAATCGAATTGAGTCCGACATTGAATCAAGTGCGCATTCATAACGCCTGCATCAAGGGAGATCGCCATGCCGCCCGATCAACAAATAACCGCAGAGGCTTTGAAAATCGATGGTGTGAGTGATCTCGACCCGGAGGGCTACGTACCGTCGGACATATTGATTAATGGAACTCTGATAAGGATACCGCGCTGGGCTCGCTTTCCGCCGCCGCCAGCTCCGGGAGAGGCTGCCAAACATACGGTTCTTCATATCTACTGGCAGCAGAACAATGTCGAAACAGAGATCGTCAGGAAAACTTACACTTACGTCGATGATCAGCCCGAGTTCACGTTTTCGTTAACACCGCAACAAATGAGCTCCAACGGGACCGCGTTTATTCGTTACGTTCTGGAAGGCTTTGATGGCAATGACGATCCGTCACCTGTGAAAAAGTTAACTATTTTACATGCGTCGCTTAGGGCTCCTGTGTGCCCGGACGTGGATATATGGAATACCCTGCATTGTTATTCTGTTCCTCCGGTGTCGGAGAAAATAAGAGTAAGAGTAAATCCGGAGTCGGTGTTTGCTGCTTTCGATGATTTTGTAATTGAATGGCAAGGTTTCGCGACAAGAGACGGAAAACCTCCTGCGTTGACTCAGATTTTTAAATTTAATAAAAAAGTTGATGCGAATGAGGCTGTCAATGGATTTGTGTTCGATATTTTGTTTGATCCTTATGTCCGGCCTATGTTTGACAACCATTCTGGAGTGGCGAGATACATTGTTTTTCGAAATGGAACACCTGTTTATAAATCTTTTGATGTTGTGGTCTCGATAGATCGCAAGATAGCAGGCGAGCTGGTTCCCTGTGGCGGCTATCCTTGAAAGTGGTGGTAGGGTGAAGTAACAAACGATTGCCTGAGAATGTGCAGCGAAGTCGTTGAGAGACTGCGTCGTTTGTCACGCTGTTCGTGTTTCTGATCGTTTATTTAAATAGTATTTGAATTAAACAAATCGGGAGAGAAATAATGACCGCTCAAGAAAAAATAAGCAGTGGAAAAAAACTGACCCCTCAGGAAATTGCCAAGCGCTCTCGCCTGGCATTGCGAACCAATTATGTAAATGTGGGAGTCAGGTCAGCCGCCCCGGAAGTTATTGGAAAAATCGTCGATGATTTGATTCCCAAGGCAATTCTGGATCCGGGCCCGTTGAACATTCAATTCGATACCAGAACAATAACAAACCCTCATGACCTTGATGCATACCGGTTATTTATTCGCAAGGGCGCGTCGGGAACTCCGATTACGATCGTAGATAAAGATATTGGTGTTGTTGCAGGGCGCCCTGACTTTGTGGATATAGAAGTCCTTACAGCTCAACTTGTTGATGATGATACGAGCAAAGGATCTACAACCTGGCAATGGTTTTTCAGCTTTATCAAAGGCGCTGATGGTAACCCGGAAAATCATGGGTGGTTCAACATTGAAATTGATCGGCGCGCGCCTGAAGAAGACGTGCCAGGGACAAAGTTTCGACCTGAGGCGGTCAGCTTCGTCAACTTAAGTCCACCTCATAAAATTGATGAGGTATGGCTGGGAAGTCATACATCGCTTGATCTGACTATCAATATTGCGTATCTGTACTATCGTCCCGATGACAATATTGATATTTATATTGGTACCAATATCGGAGTCGGTACGCCTGTCTATTCCAAACCGTTGACATCGGCAAACGTGTCCATTCCAGTAGCGGATCTTCCAAAAATCGATGGAACTTATTTCATCTGGTACAAATTGAGGGATGTGTGTGGCAATATAAGCGATATTTCCCTCACGGCCACAGTCGTTGTAGAGCGAGTTCCGCCACCATCCCTTAGGGATTGTCTGATTCCCAAAGGTATATCGCCGGATGTCATTGATCTGGAGGATCTCAAGGGGCCGGTTTATCTGGAAGTGCCGTATACCACCAATGGCAATCAAAATGATCGCATCATTCCCACGGTTGCTGTTCCCGGAGGTAATTCAGTTCCTCTTGGAAGTCAGACTCTCGGCCCTGATACAACAAGAACGCTTCAGTTCCTCATCACTACCAGCCGGCTTCTCCATCTATGGGCGAATGCCACGACTGTAGTGGATTTAATTGCCAACTATAAATTCGGCCGCGGCGTCGAGCCACTTGTTGACTCAGTGGACACTCCTTCAGGCATCGACTTCTCGTACAAAGGACCCATCAACCCGGGTTTCCCCGGAACGGAAAACCCTGACATGGTCAAGGTGCTGGTTGTCGGCGACTCCGCCACGCCGAATCACATTCTGTCCAGCGACCGTGGAAAGGATGCGACCATCAGTACACCAATGGTTTCTGCCGGTCATGCGTGGGTTCCGCTTGGGGATGAGACGGCAAGACTCTGGTATGACGGTAAAGAGGTATTCAGTGTACTTCTGACTGCCGGTGCCGTTACGCCCTTGAGTGCCACCATTGATGCCGCTGATATCGACGCCGCCGGTCCAGGCAAAAAAATTGCGTACTGGACAATTGAAGAAACCGGTGGGCGAAACGTAATCAAGTCTTTCGATACCGAAGTCACCGTTGATCCGGTTCTGGTCAATCTGCCTCCACCGACAGTACGGCTTCATAACGGTTTTGTTTCCTGCGTGTCTCTGAAACCTTTCACCTGGGAACTGCCGGTAACCGTTCCGATTGATGCCACTCATATGCCAACAGGAACGACTGTCAGGATCAGATCAGTCGGCACTGAAGACTCAGCGGGTTTGAAAGAGATTACAGGTACGGAGTTCACTACTACCTACCCTATCAACGGCTCAGAAACTGGAGGGGTATTCACGGTTGACGTCCAACCGTATCTGACAAAAATCAAACCGATCCAGCCGCCAAACGGCTCCGGTTTGCCGAAAGGATATATCAAAATCCAGTACTTCGTACCTATCGCAGGGGTGGAGAATCCTTCTGATATTTTTCTGAATATTGTTTCTTTGCTGAATGACAGCTTCAAGTATTGCGAGGAGGCATAACGTATCGGTCCCGGGGAAGGCTGGCTTTCCCCGGGATTTCTTACGTGAGCAGAAAATAATCCTAGAACAATCTCGGATAAGTCCTACATACAGCTTCCAGTTCCATCTGTAGTTTGCCGGCCGAAATGAGCGAAGAGTCGCCGGTCTGGATAATTCGCCTCTGCTTCCGAGGGGCAAGAGCAGGAACTTTACGATGCGTGCAGTTAGAATTTTTAATCCGATACACGTCAACAGAGTGTTGGGCAGCAGCTCCACTTTTTGCATTTCGTTCCTCATAGCTCAATCTGTTTGCGCCGGCCAGTTGGTCGGTGGTAGTCAGACCATCGGCAGTGGCTCAAACGTTGAGCAGTGGGTGCTTTCTCAGGCGGCGACATTGAATGTAAATGGCGCACAGACACTTGATATCACGGCGACAGAATCTACATTGAATGCCACCGGCGCCACGACTCAGCAGATCTCCGCCACTAACGGTTCCAGTGTAAATCTCGTTAATACAACGGTAAGCGGCGGTAACGCGAGAACGGCACTTGAGGTCATCAACAGTAACGCGACCATCAGTGGCAACAGCAACATTTCCGGCAATCGCCTTGGCCTGCAGGTAGGGCATGAGGTCACTACCAATACCGGCTCCAATGTAACGGTCACCGATAGCAACATTACCGGTGTGACGGGTGGGGCTCGGGTCACGGCGTTCAGTAATCTGGGGCTGTCCAATGCGAAAATTGACGGAACAGGTGCCGGCAGTGCTGGTCTCTCCTTGATCAGTGGTACCGCCAATGCGACTAACGGTACGCGTATCACCGGCGGACAAAATGGCGCGACCCTGGGGCTGGAAGGTGCTGGTTTGCCCGCGAGCCAACTCAGTCTGGATCGCTCAAGCATCGAAGGTAAAAACGGCTCCGCCATTGTGGTGGATTACGCAGGCACTTCAGCTGCGGCCTCCACGATCAATGTACTTAATGGTTCGACGCTGACCGGAAGCAACGGCACCATTCTGGAGGTCAAGGGAGGTGCCAATGCTGTACTGAATGTGGCAAACAGTGATCTGGCCGGTAATGTTCAGGCCTCCGGAAACAGTGTCGCTGGGGTGAATTTCGATCAAGCCTCGCTGGTCGGCAATGTGACGGCCGATACGGGCAGCACGGCGACGGTGTCATTGCAACGAAGTTCGCATTTGACCGGTGTCATGAGCAATGTCGCTACGGCCACCATCGATGCGACTTCGAGTTGGACCATGACGGGAAAAAGCCAGGTAGGTGACCTGGTGGTTAACGGTGGTCAAGTGAAATTTGGCGTTGACAACACGTTCTATCAATTGAACGTCACCAACTTGTCCGGCAACGGACTGTTTCTGATGCGCACTGATTTCACGACGGGGCAGACTGACTTTCTCAATGTGGCCGGCACTGCAACGGGAGCCCATGAGCTTTTGATTGCCAGCAGTGGTAACGAGCTGCCAAGCGGTCAGCCCGTTCAAGTGGTTCATACCGCAGCAGGAGATGCCACATTCCGACTGGCTAATGCCGGTGGTGCAGTTGATCTCGGGGCGTTTTCCTACGGGTTGAAATCCGACGGGACTGGTCGAGACTGGTTTCTCGACCCAACAACCCGCACTGCGAGTCCTTCCACGCGGGTGGTCACTGCTCTGTTCAACACAGCGCCGACTGTGTGGTACGGCGAACTGACTTCCCTGCGTAGCCGGATGGGTGAATTACGCTTCAATCCGGATAAATCAGGTGCCTGGATCAGGGCCTACGGCAACAAGTACAACGTGTCGGATGCTTTCGGTGATGGCTATCGCCAGACTCAGCAAGGGTTCTCGCTGGGGGCTGATGTACCGTTGCAATTGGGGGATGGGCAATGGCTGCTTGGGGTAATGGGGGGGCACAGTACTTCGGATCTGGATCTGAGTCGCGGAACTTCTGGCACGATCAAAAGTGACTACGTTGGTACATACCTGACCTGGATGGACGAAGTCAGTGGCTATTACGTCGATGGGGTACTCAAACTCAACCGTTTCCGGAATGACGCGAAAGTGGGAATGAGTGATGGCACACAGTCGAAAGGTGATTACAACAACATCGGAGTCGGTGGGTCCATGGAGTTCGGTCGTCACCTGAAACTGGAGAATGGCTATTTCGTCGAACCGTTCACACAAGTATCGGCTGTGACGATAAAAGGCAAAGACTACAAGTTGGATAGTGGTCTTCAGGCCGAAGGCGATCGCACTCGTTCCTTGCTCGGTAAAGTCGGTGTAACGGCAGGGCGGGATATGCAATTGAGCAACGGTACTGAACTTCAGCCGTACATGCGTGCGGCACTGACACACGAGTTCTCTAAAAATAACGAAATCAAAGTCAATAATAACGTGTTCAATAATGACCTTTCCGGATCGCGAGCCGAGCTCGGAGCTGGTATTGCCGTTAACTTGTCAGAGCGATGGCAGGCTCATGCCGAACTTGAATACATGAACGGCAAAAACATCGAAATGCCTTTGGGTGGAACTGTGGGTATACAGTTCAAGTGGTAAAGCGTTGCGGTTGCCAATTTTATGTGTGACAAAGAAATGCCTTGGTCTTGCCAAGGCTTTTCTTTTTGTCAGTCTTGCAGGCTCAGGATCGTATCGAAATGCGCCCTGCAGAGATAGGTTTCGCTGCCATCAGCTTTATCAATCTCTGCATTGAATGACCCAATGAATGTCATGTTCTCGGTGTTCAGTTTGTATTGAATGGCACCGGATCTTGCGAGTTGAAATGTGGGATTCTGGATGTCTTTGTAGTCGTTGTAAAACACTGAGGCGTCGCTATCTCCTTCTGTGATTTTCACAATGCCTTCTTTAGAATCTTTCGGAAATGTAATGGTAAAAGTTTTTGTTGTACCGTTTTTGGGGTCTGATGCAATGACAACCCAAATATCACCTCTTTCGGGTGTTGTGTCGCTTCTTAATTCGGTGTGCAGGGCACCAAACGTTGAGCCGTCCTCCAGGTTGGCGGAAAAATATTCATTTTGTTCGGAAAGAGTACAATCGGTTTTCAATGCGGCGTTATTCATGACTTAATACTCCGTTATTATTGCAAGGCGGACCCATGGCGATATTCTGAATATCGCCAATATGGAGTCCTTATATAGAGCCAATATGGACGCACTGTAAACTGTCAGGTATGACAGCTATGCAAAATATGTTTTTTGTGATTTGTCTTGGTGATGAATATGCCCGCGAGAAACGTCCCAGGCGTTACCCAAACAAACCCGCTGCAATATTGATCGAGAAACCGAGGATGGCAGTATTGAACACAAACCCGATCAACGACTGCGCCAGCACGATCTTGCGTATCTCCCGCGTGGCCACACCAACATCCGCCGTCTGCACAGCCACACCGATGGTGAACGAGAAGTACAGAAAGTCCCAATAGTTGGGCGTGGTCAGGCCTTCGGCAAAGCGCAGCGCCGGCTCCTTGCCGTCCCAGGTGTAAAACAGCCGGGCGTAGTGAACGCAGAAAATCACCCCGATCAGTAGCCACGAACCGATGACGGTCAGCGCGGTAAAACCGTAATGCAGGAGTTTGCGGGTGGTTTCCAGGTCCTTGCTGCCAGCCAGTTCGACGGTAATGGTCGCCAGGCTCGCCAAAGCAGCGATGCAGACGACAAACAGCACCAGCCCGGCATTTTCATCCTCGACTTCGGCAATGCGTTTGACGTCCGGCGCTTTGGCGCGGATGGTCAGCCAAAGCATCAGGATCAGGTAAGTCCAGACCCCGGCGTTCCAGCCGATGAGGATTTTGCTGATGACAGATTCCGCCGGGGCCAGGAGGCCTGCGGCAAGGCCGAGCAAGGCGGCAGCGGAGAGGCGAGGGTGGGTGCGGGCGAGGAAGCGCATGAGGACTCGATGGGCCAGGGTGGTTCAGACACCTTAGCCCAGCGCGGCGACCTGTGGCCACCGCGCCGGGAGCGCTCGATCAATCAGGCTTGGTGAACCGGCGCACAAGTTTGATCACGACAACGAAGAACACCGGTACAAAAATCACCGCCAACGTCGCGGTAATCATCCCGCCAATTACTCCGGTACCAATCGCCTGCTGACTCGCCGAACTCGCGCCCGTGGCAATCGCCAACGGCACCACGCCGAGAATGAACGCCAGCGAAGTCATGACAATCGGCCGCAACCGCAGACGCGCCGCTTGCAGCGTGGCGTCAATCAGATCGTGACCTTCGTCATACAGACTCTTGGCAAACTCGATGATCAGGATCGCGTTCTTCGCCGACAGACCGATGATGGTGATCAGGCCGACCTTAAAGAACACATCGTTGGGCATCCCGCGCAAGGTCACCGCCAGCACTGCGCCAAGCACACCGAGCGGCACCACCAGCAGCACGGAAGTCGGAATCGACCAGCTCTCGTACAACGCCGCCAGACACAGGAACACGATCAGCAACGACAATCCGAGCAGGAGCGGCGCCTGACTGCCGGACAAACGTTCCTGCAGCGACAGACCGGTCCATTCCTGACCCATGCCTTTCGGCCCTTGCGCTACCAGCCGTTCGATTTCCGCCATGGCTTCGCCGGTGCTGTGGCCGGGTTTCGGTTCGCCGGAAATCGAGATCGCCGGGTAGCCGTTGTAGCGGGTCAGCTGCGCCGGGCCCTGAGTCCATGTGGCTCGGACGAACGCCGACAGCGGCACCATTTTCCCGGCGTCGTTACGCACGTGCATCTTCAGCAGGTCGTCGACCTGACTGCGACGGTCGCCTTCGGCCTGCACCACCACCCGTTGCATGCGCCCCTGATTGGGAAAGTCGTTGACGTACGAAGAACCGATGGCAGTGGACAGCACGTTGCCGACGTCGGCGAAGGAAATGCCCAAGGCGTTTGCCTGCTTGCGGTCCACTTCCAGCTGCACTTGCGGCGCTTCGGCCAAGGCGCTTTCACGCACGTTCATCAGGATCGGGCTTTTCTCGGCGGCTTCCAGCAGTTGGGTGCGCGCCTCCATCAGGGTTGCATGGCCGAGGCCGCCCCGATCCTGCAAGCGGAATTCGAAACCGCTGGAGGTGCCGAGACCGTCAACCGGCGGCGGCAGTACCGAAAATGCCATCGCATCCTTGATCTGGCTCAGGGCGATGTTGGCGCGTTCGGCAATCGAGCTGGCCGAGTCGTCGCTGCCGCGATGCGACCAGTCCTTGAGTGTGGTGAACGCCAGTGCGGCGTTCTGCCCGCTGCCGGAGAAGCTGAAACCAAGAATCACCACACTGTCACTGACGCCCGGTTCGCCACTGTTGTGCGCCTCAAGCTGCTCGGCGACCTGCACGGTACGGTTTTTGGTCGCCCCCGGCGGCAGCTGAATGTCGGTGATGGTGTAACCCTGATCCTCGACTGGCAGGAACGAGGAGGGCAGGCGCGCAAAGCACAGGCCCAGGCCAACCAGCAACACAACGTAAATCAGCAGATAACGCCCGGTGCGTTTCAGCGCGTAGCCGACCCAGTCTTGATAGCGATCGGTCAGTTGCTCGAAGCGGCGGTTGAACCAGCCGAAGAACCCGGTCTTCTCGTGATGCTCGCCCTTGGCGATCGGCTTGAGCAGCGTTGCGCACAGTGCCGGGGTCAAAGTCAGGGCAAGGAAGGCCGAGAACAGAATCGAAGTGGCCATCGACAGTGAGAACTGCCGGTAGATGACGCCCACCGAACCCTGCATGAACGCCATCGGAATGAACACCGCCACCAGCACCAGCGTGATGCCGATGATTGCGCCGGTAATCTGCCGCATCGCCTTGCGTGTCGCCTCTTTGGGCGACAGGCCTTCGGTGGCCATGATCCGCTCGACGTTCTCCACCACCACGATGGCGTCGTCCACCAGAATGCCGATGGCCAATACCATGCCGAACATGGTCAGCACGTTGATCGAGAAGCCCAGCGCGAGCATGGTCGCGAAGGTGCCCATCAGCGCAACCGGCACCACCAGCGTCGGGATCAGCGTGTAGCGGATGTTCTGCAGGAACAGGAACATCACCGCAAACACCAGCAGCATCGCCTCGCCGAGGGTGTAGACCACTTTGGTGATCGAGACCTTCACGAATGGCGAAGTGTCGTAGGGGATCTTGTATTCCACGCCGGTCGGGAAGTAACGCGACAGTTCATCCATCTTCGCCCGGATCAGCGTTGCGGTGCTGAGGGCGTTGGCGCCCGGCGACAGTTGCACGCCGACGGCGGTGGACGGTTTGCCGTTCAGGCGGGTGCCGAACTGATACTCCTGGCTGCCGATCTCGACCCGCGCCACATCCTTGATGCGCACGGTGGAACCGTCCGGATTGGCCTTAAGCACGATGTCGGCGAACTCTTCCGGCGTCGACAGCTGACCCTTGACCAGAATCGTCGCGGTGATTTCCTGAGTGCCCGGGTTCGGCAGATCGCCGATGCTGCCCGCAGAGACCTGAGCGTTCTGCGCGACGATGGCGGCGTTGACGTCCGCCGGCGTCAGGTTGAAACCGATCAGCTTCTGCGGGTCGACCCAGATCCGCATCGCCCGCTCGGCGCCATACAACTGGGCCTTGCCGACGCCGTCGATGCGCTTGACTTCGTTCATGACGTTGCGCGCCAGGTAATCGCTGAGCGCCACGTCGTCGAGTTTGCCGTCGCTGGAAGTCAGGGTGATCAGCAGCAGGAAACCGGCGGAGACTTTCTCCACCTGCAAGCCTTGCTGATTGACCGCTTGCGGCAGGCGCGATTCGACCACTTTCAGGCGGTTCTGCACATCGACCTGCGCCAGTTCCGGGTTGGTGCCCGGCTGAAACGTCGCCTTGATCGTGGCGCTGCCGAGGCTGCTCTGGGATTCGAAATACAGCAGGTGATCGGCGCCGTTGAGTTCTTCCTCAATCAGGCTGACCACGCTTTCGTCGACGGTCTGCGCCGAGGCGCCCGGGTATACGGCATAGATTTCGATCTGCGGCGGCGCGACGTCGGGGTATTGCGCCACCGGCAATTGCGGGATGGCCAGCGCACCGGCCAACAGGATGAACAACGCGACGACCCAGGCGAACACCGGGCGGTCGATAAAGAACTGCGGCATAGAAGAGCGTCCTGCTTACTGACCAGAGGTCTGGGCAAGTGGAAGAGGGGTGTCGTCGATCTGCACGGTTTCGCCGGGGCGGGCGTGCTGCAGGCCTTCGATGACCACGCGGTCGCCGGCCTTCAGGCCACCGGTGACGATCCAGCGGTCGTTCTGCACCGCGCCGAGCTGAACCGGTTGCAGGGCGACACGCATCTGATCGTCAACGGTCAGCACTTGCGCGACACCGGCGCTGTCGCGTTGCACCGCACGTTGCGGCACAGTCAGGCCATGCTGGATCACGCCTTGTTCCAGACGCACGCGAACGTAGCTGCCGGGCAGTAGATCAAGGTCCGGGTTGGGGAATTCGCTGCGCAGAACGATTTGCCCGGTGCCCGGATCGACTGTGATGTCGCTGAACAGCAACTTGCCCGGCAGCGGATACAGGCTGCCGTCATCCTGAATCAGCGTGGCCTTGACCTGATCCTGACCGACCTGCTGCAACTGCCCGGAACGGAACGCCCGGCGCAGCTCATTGAGTTCGCGGGTCGACTGGGTCAGGTCGGCGTGGATCGGGTTCAGTTGCTGGATCAGCGCCATGGGCGTGGTTTCATTCTGGCCGACCAATGCACCTTCGGTTACCAGTGCACGACCGACGCGGCCGGAGATCGGCGCGGTGACGGTGGCGTAACCGAGGTTCAGCTTCGCTCGTTCGACGGCAGCCTTGTTGGCAGCGACGTCGGCGGCGGTCTGCCGGGCATTGGCGCGGGCGTTGTCGTAGTCCTGAGCGCTGATGGCCTTGTCGTCGATCAACTGGGCGTAGCGCTGCTCCTGCAGTTTTGCCTGGAACGCATTGGCCTCGGCTTTGCGCAGGGCGGCTTCGGCGCTGTCCAGGTCGGCCTTGAACGGCGCCGGATCGATGCGGAACAGCACGTCGCCCTTTTTCACGTCGCTGCCTTCGCGGTAGGTGCGTTGCAGCACGACGCCGGCGACTCGGGCGCGGACTTCGGCGATGCGTGGCGCGGCAATGCGCCCGCTCAGTTCGCTGCTGATCGACAGGGGGCGTGTCTCAAGGGTTTCGACCCGCACGGTGGCCGGCGGTGCCTGTTCCTCGGTGCTTGAGGATTTACCACAGGCACTCAGCGTCAGCGCCAATGCGATCAGGCCGAGCCCGGCCAGCAGATTCTTCGACATGTACAACCCCCAATATTGATCTGCGCATCCTACGGACAGTCGCCGAGGGTAGCGGTGAAGCTTTGTAGGCGCTGTGTGAAATTGTGTAAGGGTTTTGCTCAGGGACGAGTGAGGGCGTATATCCTTTACGCCTTGAAATTTATTGCGACAGATAAAGCATCGCGAGCAGGCTCGCTCCCACATTTGGAATACAGTCCTTGTGGGAGCGAGCCTGCTCGCGATAGCGGATGATGAGTCGCCACAGCACTTTCTGGATCATCAATGCCCAACATCCTCCTGGTCGAAGACGACACCGCCCTCGCCGAACTGATCTCCAGCTATCTCGAGCGCAACGGCTATTCCGTCAGCGTGATCGGCCGGGGCGACCATGTGCGCGAACGGGCGCGGCTCAATCCGCCGGACCTGGTGATTCTCGACCTGATGCTGCCGGGCCTAGATGGCTTGCAGGTCTGTCGTCTGTTGCGCGCCGATTCGGCGACGCTGCCGATCCTGATGCTCACTGCCCGCGACGACAGCCACGATCAGGTGCTGGGTCTGGAAATGGGCGCCGACGATTACGTCACCAAACCCTGCGAGCCACGTGTCCTGCTGGCGCGGGTGCGCACCTTGCTGCGGCGCAGCAGCCTCGGCGAACCGATGACCGCCAACGACCGGATCCTGATGGGCAATCTGTGCATCGATCTGTCGGAGCGCACGGTGACCTGGCGCGAACAACCGGTGGAACTGTCCAGCGGCGAATACAACCTGCTGGTGGTGCTGGCCCGGCATGCCGGTGAAGTGCTGAGCCGCGACCAGATCCTGCAACGCCTGCGCGGAATCGAGTTCAACGGCACCGACCGTTCGGTGGATGTGGCGATCTCCAAGCTGCGACGCAAGTTCGACGATCACGCCGGCGAGGCGCGCAAGATCAAGACGGTGTGGGGCAAGGGGTATTTGTTCAGCCGTTCCGAGTGGGAATGCTGAGCCGATGTTCAGAATCCTGTTTCGCCTCTATCTGGTGACGATCGTTTCCTACAGCGCGGCGATCTATCTGGTGCCGGATCTGGTGGTGATGGCGTTCAGGGATCGGTTCGTGACTTACAACCTCGATTACTCCCGTGGCCTGCAATCGCTGATCACCAAGCAGTTTCGCGCCGTGCCGCAGGATCAATGGCCGGCGGTTGCCGCGGCAATGGACAAGGATTTCCAGCCGCTGCACATCGTCCTCGCCCGCATCGATAACGCCGACTTCACCCCGATCGAACAAGAGCGCCTGCGTCGCGGCGAAAACGTGGTACGCATCGGTGACTGGGGCTGGCGCACGCTGGCGGTGACGCCGCTGAACGACCAGGTGGCCGTACAAATGGTGGTGCCACCGGATCCGATGGACGTGAACTTGCTGTACTGGAGCATCAACGTTCTGATCGGTGCGAGTTTGCTGGCGTGCCTGCTGCTCTGGCTGCGTCCGCACTGGCGTGATCTTGAACGCCTGAAGGGAACCGCCGAGCGCTTCGGCAAAGGCCATTTGAGCGAACGTACGCAAATCGGCTCGAGTTCGAACATCGGCAGTCTGGCCAACGTCTTCGACACCATGGCCGGCGACATTGAAAACCTGCTCAACCAGCAGCGTGATCTGCTCAACGCGGTGTCTCACGAACTGCGTACGCCACTGACCCGACTGGATTTCGGCCTGGCGCTGGCGCTGTCCGATGATTTGCCGCAAACCAGCCGTGAACGCCTGCAAGGTCTGGTCGCGCACATTCGCGAACTGGATGAGCTGGTGCTGGAGTTGCTGTCCTACAGCCGCCTGCAAAATCCGGCGCGTTTGCCGGAACAGGTCGAAGTGTCGCTGGACGAGTTCATCGACAGCATTCTGGGCAGCGTCGACGAAGAGCTGGAATCCCCGGAAATCGTTATCGATGTGCTGCTGCACAATCAGCTGGAACGCTTCTCCCTTGACCCGCGCCTGACTGCCCGCGCCATTCAGAACCTGCTGCGCAACGCCATGCGCTATTGCGAAAAACGCATTCAGATCGGTGTGCAGGTCTGCCCGAAGGGCTGTGAGATCTGGGTGGATGACGATGGCATCGGCATTCCGGAAGACGAGCGGGAGCGGATTTTCGAGCCGTTCTATCGACTGGATCGCAGCCGCGACCGTGCGACTGGCGGGTTTGGACTGGGGCTGGCGATCAGCCGACGGGCGCTGGAAGCACAGGGCGGGACATTGACGGTGGAGGGGTCGCCGTTGGGCGGAGCGCGGTTCAGGCTTTGGCTGCCGACCCCGGTTTGATTTGATCGCTCCCGCGCATGGCGCGGGAGCGATCCGTGATCAGAGCAATTCAGTGGATTGAATCAGCCCGACCCCGGCCACCTGCATCCGCTCGATGGCCGATGCCAGCGAGCCGTTCATGTCGATTGCCCGGCACGCATCCAGCACCACATGGGTATTGAACCCCGCTGCCCGTGCATCCAGTGCGGAAAACATCACGCAGAAATCCAGCGCCAGGCCGACCATGTACACCGTGTCGATGCCGCGCTCCTTCAGATAACCCGCCAGACCTGTGGTTGTGATGCGGTCCGCTTCCAGAAACGCCGAATAGCTGTCGATGTCCGGATTGCAGCCTTTGCGGATGATCAGCTGAGCGTGGGGCAGGTTGAGTCCCGAGTGAAATTCGGCGCCGTGTGAGCCCTGAATGCAGTGATCCGGCCAGAGCGTCTGTTCGCCGTATGGCAGTTGAATAACGTCGTAAGGCTGGTGGCCGGGATGGCTGGAGGCAAACGAAGCGTGGCCCGCCGGATGCCAGTCCTGGGCAATGACCACTTGCCTGAACTGTTCGGCGAGACGGTTGATCAGCGGAACGATCCGGTCACCCTCGGGCACGGCCAGTTGGCCGCCGGGAATGAAGTCGTTCTGTACATCGATGACCAGCAATGCAGTGCGCGGTGAAATCGTCATGTAAGGGTTCCTCCCTGGATAATCACTGGCCAAGCATAGTGACAGGCGGGCTCATGTGCTCAGCCGCTCTTTAAACATTTTCGCGAGACCTTCCAGCTCGGTGGCCGGGTTATGGCCGATCAGCATCCAGGCGTGCTCGCGTTCGGTCCAGTACACCACGTTCATCCCGTGCCGGCGTTCATGGGCCAGCGGCTGGCTGCCGCTGTTGGAGCGGGTAACACACAGTGCCAGCGGGCCGTGGGCGGCGTCGAGCCAGGTCATCTGCGCAATCGGCACACCGTCGTATTCGAGCAGTTGCGCACGTTTGAACTGCGCACCGGGCAGCTTCAGCTTCGCGGGCGACAAGTTCAGGCCCAGCCGTGCGTCGACGGTGCGCAATTGCGCCAGTTGCGAGGCTTCGTCGGTGGCCAGATGTTCAAGGGTTTGCGGTACATACAACGCCATGTAATCGCCCACCAGCTCGCGCCAGCTATGCGATTGCCGCGCTTGCCAGCCGAGGAACAACCGATCCGCCGCGACACCTGCGAGCGCCAAGCCCGCTGCTGCCGCGCCGATGAACCAGCGACGACTGAAGCCGGGGCGTTGCGGAGAGGGTGCGGCATCCAGTCGGGCTTGCAGGCGATCGAGCGGTGCCTGTCGTGCCAGCTCGTCGTAGGCGTCGCGATAGGGCAGGTTGCTGCGGCTCAGCCACTGCACGCGCAGGTTGAGCAGCGGATCGTCGGCGATGAGGCTGTCGAGCTGGCTGCGTTGTTCGCGGTCCAGTTCATCGTCCAGATACGCCACCAGTTGCTCGTCGGAAGGCGTATTCATTGCCGGTCTCCTGCGGGGGTGTTCGGTACCGCATGCAGCGGCGGGTATTCGGCCAGTTTCAGGCGGGCGGTGGCGAGGCGACTCATGACCGTGCCGATCGGCACTTGCAGGATCTCGGCGACTTCGCGGTAGGACAGTCCCTCGACATAGGCCAGATACACCGTTTCGCGCTGGGTCTCCGGCAGCGCGTCGACGCGGCGGATCACCTGCGTCGCCATCACGTGGGTCTGCGCGGCATATTCGCCGTCGAAGGTGAGCTGGTTGTCCGCGTCCACCACGCCCTGGCCCTGGCGCACCCGGCGGGCGCGCACTTCATTGAGCCAGATCGAATGCAGGATGCTCAGCAGCCAGCGGTCCATGCGCGTGCCGGCCACGTACTGGCCCGAACGTTCAAGCGCCCGTACGCAGGTGGCTTGTACCAGATCCTCGGCCACGTGCCGGTTGCGCGACAGCAGCAAACCGTAGCGCCAAAGGCGCGCCAGGTGTTGTCCGAGTTCGGCTCTGAAGGCCTGATCGCTGAAAATGTTCGCCTCCGCGTGTCGTGTCAGGTTTTCGATGAATCGTTGATGGCTTCGGCCAGGTCCCGGTATTCCTCGCAGGTCGTGCCGCAAATCTTCTGGATATGTTGCAACTGTTCCTGCGCCAGATCGACCCGACCCTTGATGACATAAGCCTCGCCCAGGTATTCGCGGACTTGCGCGTACTGCGGATCAAGCTTGACCGATTGCAGGTAATAACCGATGCCTTCGTCGGTTCGGCCCAGCTTGCGCGTGGCATAACCGCGATAGTTGAGCGCCTTGGCGGTGTTCGGCTGTTTCAGGGTGTCGAGCAAGGCCAGGGCTTCTTCATAGCGACCGTCCCTGGCCAGGCGATAGGCGTAGTCGGTACGGTCGGCGTCCGGCACCAGGCTGCTGGTCTGCGTCACGCATTTCTGCGTTTTGCTGTCGTACACCTGACCTTTCGGGCAGTTGGGCTTTTGCACCGGCTCGTCTTCATCACCGTGGGCCAGGGCCAAAGGGCTGGACAACATCGCGGCCATCAGCAACGGGGCGGCGAACATAACGGAACGGAAAGTCATGGGCAAGGCTCCATAGTGGGTCATGTTTCACGTTGAACACCGCAAGGTGAAGTTTTATTCATTGCTTTGTCAGGTGCCATTCAAGGAAAGCTCAAAGTCGCGGGCTATGCTCGTGTCGTCTGTCGTCAATCCGCCGTTCTACCCCGGGAGTTGCGCCATGAAAGATCAGGTTCACCACTCCGCTGCCGCCGGTTACAAGACCGCAGCGGAAACCTACGTCAAAGGCCGGCCGGACTATCCCCCGGCTGTTACTGAATGGCTGACGACAACCCTGGACCTGGATGGCCACAAGACTGTTATCGACCTCGGCGCGGGTACCGGCAAGTTCACCGGACGATTGGTGGCGACCGGTGCCCAGGTGATTGCCGTGGAGCCGGTGGCGCAGATGCTGGCAAAACTGTCTGCCAACTGGCCCGACGTGTTGGCCGTCAGCGCCATGGCGACCGATTTGCCATTGCCCGATGCCTCGGTTGACGCGGTGGTCTGCGCCCAGGCCTTTCACTGGTTCGCCAGCACCGAGGCGCTGGACGAAATCGCCCGGGTGCTCAAGCCCGGCGGCAAGCTCGGGCTGATCTGGAACCTGCGCGACACCCGGGTCGGCTGGGTGCCCAAGCTCGATGCCATCGTCAACGCCCGGGAAGGCGACACACCGCGCTATTACACCGGTGCCTGGCGCAAGGTGTTCCCGCATCCGGCGTTCGGGCCGCTGCAGGCCGAGCATTTTCATCATGGACATACCGGCTCGCCGGAAGATGTGATTTTCAACCGGGTGCGCTCCACCAGTTTCATCGCGGCGCTGCCGGATGCAGAGCGTGCGCGGATCGATGAGCAGCTGCGGGCGCTGGTGGCGTCCGATCCCGAGCTGCGGGGCAGGGATGTGATGACCGTGCCCTACGAGACTGCCGCGTTCGTGGCAGTGAAGGGCGGCTAGAGTCCTGCATTTGGCCGAACCGCCGTTCTGAGGCCTTGATATAGTTCAGGCCTCATTTTCAGACCGGTAAAGGATTTCTGCCATGACTCAATACACCGCCTTCAGCGTCGAACTGGCCGACAACATCGCCCATGTGCAGATCAACCGTCCGGAAAAGATCAACTCGATGAACGCCGCGTTCTGGAGCGAAATCGTCGAGGTTTTCCAGTGGGTCGACGACACCGACGAAGTGCGGGTGGTGGTGCTCAGCGGTGCCGGCAAACACTTTTCCTCGGGCATCGACCTGATGATGCTGGCCGGCGTGGCCAATGAGCTGGGCAAGGACGTCGGCCGCAACGCGCGCCTGCTGCGCAAGAAGATCCTGACCCTGCAAGCCTCGTTCAATGCCGTCGATAATTGCCGCAAGCCGGTGCTCGCGGCGATTCAGGGTTATTGCCTGGGTGGTGCCATCGACCTGATCGCGGCCTGCGACATGCGTTACGCCGCTGAAGACGCGCAGTTCTCCATTAAAGAAATCGATATCGGCATGGCAGCCGACGTTGGCACTTTGCAACGGTTGCCACGAATCATCGGTGACGGCATGCTGCGTGAGCTGGCTTACACCGGTCGCACCTTTGGCGCCGAAGAGGCGCGCAGCATCGGGCTGGTCAACCGCGTCTACAGCGACAAGGACAGCCTGATCGAAGGCGTGATGGACATTGCCCGGGACATCGCCGGCAAGTCGCCGATCGCGGTCACCGGCACCAAGGAAATGATCAGCTACATGCGCGACCACCGTATCGACGATGGTCTGGAGTACGTTGCCACCTGGAACGCCGCCATGTTGCAATCCACCGACTTGCGCGTGGCCATGGCCGCCCACATGAGCAAACAGAAACCCGAATTTCTGGATTGAGAAACCATGACATCTCGCTGGACCACCGCAGTACTGGACACCGATCAACCGGGCGGCTGGGCCGTCGCGCGCAGCCCCGAGGGTTTTCTGTTCGATGACAACGGCGTGCTGTTCCCTCGTGAATGGCTCAAGCGCCAGGACCTGTCGATCCTCGCCGAGCACGGTATCGGTCACCTTGATGGCGAGCCGGTCTATCTGCTGGAACTGCGCAGCACCAGCGAGGTGCCGGGTTGCAACTGGAAAGGCTTGCGGGCGTTCATGCTCGACGGCGATCACACGATCTACAAAGTGTTGGGTTACGCGGCGCAGATCGGGACGTGGGCCCGTGAACACCGGTTCTGCGGCAACTGCGGTCAGCCCATGACCCAGGTGCCACGGGAGCGGGCGATGTATTGCCAGCCGTGCGATTTGCGCAGTTATCCGCGCATTTCACCGAGCATGATCGTGCTGGTGACCCGGGGCGATGAAGTGCTGCTGGCGCGCTCGCCGCGTTTCGTCACCGGGGTCTATAGCACGCTGGCCGGGTTTGCCGAGCCTGGGGAGTCGGCCGAGGATTGCCTGATCCGCGAGGTGCGAGAGGAAGTCAGCATCGAAGTGAAGAACATTCAGTACATGGGCAGCCAGTGCTGGCCGTTCCCGCATTCGATGATGTTGGGTTTCCATGCCGAATACGCCGGCGGCGAGATTGTCTGTCAGGAAGACGAGATCGAAGACGCCCAGTGGTTCAACGTGCATGATCTGCCACCGTTGCCGGCGTCCAAATCGATTGCACGTTACCTGATCGACGTCTACGTGGCGCGGCGCTTAGGCCACGCTGAACCAGTGCTGCCAGGCTAGACGCACGGTCAACCCCAGGACCACGGTGATGAACACCGGACGAATGAACTTGGCGCCGCCGCTGATCGCGGTGCGCGCCCCGAAGAACGCGCCGACCATCACCGACAGGCCCATGCTCAGGCCGATGATCCAGTCCACCTGCCCGGAAAACACGAACACCGACAGCGCCGCAATGTTGCTGACGAAGTTCATGCTGCGCGCCACGCCGCTGGCCTTGACCAGATCGATCGGGTACAGCAGCAGGCTGCTGACGGTCCAGAACGCGCCCGTGCCCGGGCCGGCCACGCCGTCATAGAAACCAAGGCTGAAACCCTGGCTCGATTGCCACTTTTTCTTGATCGGTGCATCGCTGTCCAGCGGCGCTTTCGGCGTGCCGCCAAACAACAGGTACAGGCCGCAGGCAAATACGATCACCGGCAGCATTTTGTTCAGCCATTCCGCCGGCAGATAGTGGGCGACGATGGCGCCGGTCAACGCGCCGACCAGCGTACCGATGATCGCGTGCATCCACTGCCGTGGGTGAAACAGCTTGCGCCGGTAGAAGGTGAAACTGGCGGTGGCCGAGCCGAAGGTCGAACTCAGTTTGTTGGTGCCCAGCACCAGATGCGGCGGCAGACCGGCGGTGAGCAGCGCCGGCGTGGTCAACAGACCGCCACCGCCGGCGATGGCGTCGATGAATCCGGCAATGAAAGCAACGAGGGCCAGAACGGCCAGGGTAGTGAGGTCAACGCTGAGTTCGAAAGGCATGGAATCGGCTTATTCGGCAGGTTGCAGAGCTGGGCTGCGGGGAGGGCAGTCATGTTACTCATTTCCAGGTGTTGCGGCGACCCATAAGACCCGGCCACCAGCTGCCCAACTGTTGCCCAGCCAACACGCACACAACAAATCACCCTCCCGCCATGCATCCCGATCACCTCAAGCCCAATAAAACCGGGCTGTCGAGGCTGGCACGCTTGCTGCTCTGGTTCTCTCACCTTCATCAACTGTCCCGAGGACACGCCTATGAGTCAGCAAGCCGTGAAATTTGCCTACTGGGTGCCGAACGTCAGCGGTGGGCTGGTGGTCAGCAAGATCGAACAACGCACCGATTGGGGCATCGATTACAACCGCAAACTGGCGCAACTGGCCGAAGCGGCGGGTTTCGAATACGCCCTCACCCAGATCCGTTTCACCGCCGGCTACGGCGCCGAGTTTCAGCATGAGTCGGTTGCTTTCAGCCACGCGCTGCTCGCCGCCACCAGCAAACTCAAAGTCATCGCCGCCATTCTGCCCGGCCCGTGGCAACCGGCGCTGGCGGCCAAACAGTTGGCGACCATCGATCAACTCACCAATGGCCGGATTGCGGTGAACATCGTCAGCGGCTGGTTCAAGGGTGAATTCCAGGCCATCGGCGAACATTGGCTGGAGCACGACGAGCGCTATCGTCGCTCGGAAGAGTTCATCCGTTCGCTGCGAGGGATCTGGAGTCAGGACAACTTCACCTTCCGAGGCGATTTCTATCGCTTCGACAACTACAGCCTCAAGCCGAAACCGCTGGGCCACCCGGAAATCTTTCAGGGCGGCAGCTCCCGTGCGGCGCGGGACATGGCGGCGCGGGTCTCGGACTGGTATTTCACCAACGGCAACAGCGTCGAGGGCATCAAGGCGCAAGTCGACGACATTCGTGCCAAAGCGGCAGCGAATCATCATTCGGTGAAAGTCGGGGTCAATGCGTTTGTCATTGCCCGAGATACGGAAGAGGAAGCCAAAGCGGTGCTGGCGCAGATCATCGATCAGGCTGACCCGGAAGCGGTGAATGCCTTTGGTGATGCGGCGAAACAGGCGGGAAGGGCGTCGCCGGAAGGTGAGGGCAACTGGGCGAAATCGACCTTTGAGGATCTGGTGCAGTACAACGATGGCTTCAAGACCAATCTGATCGGCACGCCACAGCAGATTGCCGAGCGGATTGTGGCGTTGAAGGCGGTGGGTGTGGATCTGGTATTGGCGGGGTTCCTGCACTTTCAGGAAGAGGTGGAGTATTTCGGCCAGCGGGTGTTGCCGTTGGTGCGGGAGCTGGAAGCCAAAGCGCAATCGGTCCCGACTGCGGAAGTTGCCTGAGAATCCCTCCTGCATTTTGTGCAGGAGGGATCGGCTGAATTACAGACCGAGTTCGGACAGCCCCGGATGATCATCCGGGCGCCGGCCCAGCGGCCAGTGGAACTTGCGTTCGCTTTCCTTGATCGGCATGTCGTTGATGCAGGCATAGCGCTGGAACATCAGGCCGTGCTCGTCGAATTCCCAGTTCTCGTTGCCGTAGGAACGGAACCAGTTGCCCGAGTCGTCGTGCCATTCGTAGGCGTAACGCACGGCGATGCGGGTGTCGGAATACGCCCAGAGCTCCTTGATCAGGCGGTAATCCAGTTCCTTGGCCCATTTGCGGGTCAGGAAGCCTTTTGCTTCTTCGCGGTTGTTGGCGAATTCGGCGCGGTTGCGCCATTTGGTGTCCAGGGTATAGGCCAGCGAAACCCGCTGAGGGTCGCGGGAGTTCCAGCCATCCTCGGCCAGACGAACTTTTTCAATGGCCGATTCACGGTTGAACGGTGGCAATGGCGGACGTACTTCGGCTGCAGTAGACATGTTTGTCTCCCGATCAAATTAACGATTTAACAACTTGTCGCTTATTGAGGCTTTACAGGTCCAATAACTTTCGCGCCATGCATTGCGCATTATCGGCGGCACTGTGATCACCCATCACAAGCGCTACGGTAATGGCGCCGTCAATCAGGATCAGCAACTGTTTGGCCAGCAGTTGCGGGTCCTCGGCACCATGTTCGGTACACAGCTCGCACACGTAGTCGAGCAGCTTCTGTTTGTGGTCTTTGGCGACCAGACGGACCGGATCCTCTGGATCGCCGGTTTCGCCACTGGTATTGATGAAGGCACAGCCCCGGAAGCCTTCCGAGGCGAACCAGCCCTTGAGCACGGTAAACAGGTTGAGCAGGCGATCGGCCGGGGTTTCGGCCTGATCGACGGCGCTTCTGTACCAGTGCATCCAGCGCACGTCGCGGCGTTGCAGGGCGGCGACGGTCAGCTCCTCCTTGTTGGCGAAGTAGCGGTAGATACTCTTTCTGGAGACGCCGGCGGTTTTCACCAGAAGATCCATTCCCGTGGCGGCGATGCCACTTTTGTAGATCAACTTTTCGGTAACATCCAGAATGATGTCGCGGGTCGTGTCGTTGCTAGTGATTTCGTTCATGTGGTGAACAGTAGAACGATCGTTCTCCTTGGTCAAGCGCTAATTTTGGAATGGCTTTCGCGAGCAGGCTCGCTCCCACATTGGAAATGTGATTCACGTGGGAATCAGGCTGCTGGCGACGAAGTTATTACAGACACTCACAAGACCCGAAGGAGTTGATGGTGTAAGCTCTCGGGTTCTTCGGATTCGACCCATTGCGAGCCCTATGCCGTTGCTTTTCAAACGCTCTCTGCTGCCCAAGCTGCGCAGCTTTCCGCTGACCGCCGAGGCCGTGACCATTCTGTCCGGCGCCGCCGAGTTCCGTCGTTGCCTGCTGGAGAAAATCGCCCAGGCGACCCAGCGCATCTACCTCGTCGCGCTCTATCTGCAAAACGACGAAGCCGGTCAGGAAATCCTCGATGCCTTGCACGCCGCCAAGCTCAAGCGCCCGGAGCTTGAGATTGTTGTGGTCGTCGACTGGCTGCGCGCCCAGCGCGGATTGATCGGTGCCGGCAAGCAACCGGGCAACGCCGCGTGGTATCAGGAAATGACCCGCACCCACCAGAGCGTGGTGCCGGTCTACGGCGTGCCGGTGCAGACCCGCGAGCTGTTCGGCGTGCTGCACTTGAAGGGCTTCGTGATCGACGATTGCGTGGTCTACAGCGGCGCCAGCCTGAACAACGTTTATCTGCACAAGTTCGACAAGTATCGCTTCGACCGCTATCACGTGTTGCAGAGCCGTGAACTGGCGGACTCGATGCACCATCTGGTCAAGCATGGCCTGATCGAATCGAAAGCGGTGCATCGCCTCGACCTGCCGCACCTGCCGACCACCCGCAGCCTGCGCAACGACATCGGCGATCTGCGCAGCCGTCTCAAATACGCGGCGTACGACACCAGCGCCGGCAGCACGGCGCATACCGGCCTGTCGGTCAGCCCGTTGCTCGGCGTGGGCAAGAACAACCCGCTGAACCGGGTGATTCTGGAGCTGATCGCCAGCGCCCAGAAGCAACTGACCATCTGCACGCCGTACTTCAACCTGCCGCTGGGGGTGATCCGCGAGATCAACCGGGCGCTGGCGCGCGGCGTGAAGATCGACATCGTAGTCGGTGACAAGACCGCCAACGACTTCTACATCCCGCCGAGCGAGCCGTTCAAGGTGATTGCCGCGCTGCCGTATCTCTACGAGATCAGCCTGCGCCGTTTCGCCAAGCGTCATCAGCGCAACATCGACAGCGGCCAGTTGAACCTGCATCTGTGGCGTGAGGGCGACAACAGCTATCACCTCAAGGGCATGTGGATCGACCAGCGCTACACGCTGCTGACCGGCAACAACCTCAACCCGCGGGCGTTCCGTCTCGATCTGGAAAACGCGCTGCTGATCGATGACCCGAAAGGCGAGTGGCTGGAGCCACGTCGTCTGGAGCTGGAAAACATCTTCGAACATACCTCGCGGATCGAGCGATTCCAGGACCTGGAAGCCTTGCCGGATTACCCGGCCGGGGTGGCCAAGTTCCTCAAGCGCGTGAGCCGGGTGCGGGTCGAGCGGTTGCTGTATCGGATTCTCTAAGATTCGAAATCTTTGGCGCGGCAAAAATAGCTATCGCGAGCAGGCTCGCTCCCACATTGGAATGCATTTCCCTGTGGGAGCGAGCCTGCTCGCGATGAGGCACTACAAAACGCTATAGAACTCAGTTCAGACCCAATTTCCCACGCAATGTGGAAAGGTCTTCTGCCAGAGTATTGACCGGGCCCACCAGCGCCTTGCGGTCGTTGTCCTTCACTTTGTCATAAGTTTCGAAGCCACCATCCTTGGTCTTGTACTTGGCCAGGATCTTGTCCACGGTGGCGAAGTTCTTGTCGACTTTGGCCACGAAGGCCTTGTCCTGCTTCTCGATCTGCGGACGGAACAGGTCGACGATTTTCTTCGCGCCGTCGATGTTGCCCTGGAAGTCATAGAGATCGGTGTGGCTGTACCGGTCTTCTTCACCGGAGATCTTGGTGGCGGCGACTTCTTCCAGCAGGGCGGCAGCACCACCGACGACTTTCTCGGGCGGGAAGGTCAGGCCGGCAACGCGGGTCTGCAGGTCCTGCACGTCTTTATCCAGTTTGTCGGCCAGATCGTTCAGGCCCTGTGTGCTCTTCTCCGAGAACAGCGAGTACTCGAGGCGGTGGAAACCGGTGAAGTCTTCAGCCTTCACGCCTTTTTCGTGGTCGTCGACGCGGGAGTCGATGGACGCATCGAGGTCACTGAACAGCTCGGCAATCGGCTCGATCGACTCGTAGTAGACGCGGGTCGGTGCATAGAGCTTCTGCGCGGTGGCCAGGTCGCCCTTTTTCACGGCGTCGGTGAATTGTTTGGTGTGGGTGCCCAGCTGGTCCAGTTGCTCGGTGACGTAGATCTTGTAGTCCGAAACCGGCCCGACCAGATCCAGCGGTGCAGTCGCCGCGAGCGCCGACAGCGGGGTGTTGAGTAGACCAAGGGTCAGCAATAACGCGATGGGCGTCTTTTTCATGGGGGCGGCTCCTGTTGAATGCTATGCAGTTGTTTTTGGTTGGGTAGCGTTGAGCAGCGAGCGACCGATGAAATCCTTGTCGCCCGTAACACCCGGCAGGGTGAAGAAGTAACCGCCGCCGACCGGCTTGAGGTATTCCTCCAGCGGCTCGCCGTTGAGGCGGGTCTGTACGGTGATGAAGCCTTTTTCCAGGTCAGCCTGGTAGCAGATGAACAGCAGGCCCATGTCGAGCTGGCCGTTCTTGTTCACACCGTTGGAGTAGTTGAACGGCCGGCGCAGGATCAAATTGGCCTGGCTCGCGGCGGTGCGCGGGTTGGCCAGACGGATGTGCGCGTCGAGCTTGGTCAGCTTGCCTTCCGGGTCCTTGCTGTAGTCCGGGACTTCGGTCTCATGGCTGGCACCCATTGGCGCGCCAGTGGTTTTCACGCGGCCGATGATGCTTTCCTGCTCCTGCAACGGCGTGCGGTCCCAGCGCTCGACGAAGTTGCGGATGATCCGCACCGCCTGATAACTGCCGTGGGCCGCCCAGGCCGGTTCGTCGCTGCCCGGTTGCACCCAGACGATGCGATCCATGGCTTTGCCGTCGTTGGAATCCGGGTTGGCCGAACCGTCGCGGAAACCCAGGAAGTTACGCGCCGATTGCGCCGGCACGCCGGGTTTGGCCGGGGCTTGCGGCGGCACGCTGCCTTCCTGTTTCCAGCGCACCAGCAGCAGGTCCGGCAGGTTTTTCACGATGTCGCGCAGGGCGTGGATGTTGGTGTCGGCGGTGTTGGAGCAGAACTGCAGGCTCAGGTCGCCGTGGCAGCAATCGGCCTCCAGCGCATCGTTGGGGAAACCGACCATGCGGATCAGGCGCTTGGGCTTGGCGGCGGCGAGGCCGAAACGCTCGTCGAACAGTGACTCACCCACCGACACGGTGATGGTCAGGTTGTCCGGGGTGACCACCGGGCCGAGGATGCCGGAATCCGGCGGCGGCAATTTCGGATCGATCTGCGCCACCGGGCCACCTTTCATCAGGAACGCGATGCGCTCGTTGAGGGTGCGGAACAGGCGTTCGAGGTCTTCGCGGTCGCTGGCCAGTACATCGAACGACACCAGCATGCCGGACGCCGGACGCGGGGTGACGATGCCGGTCTGGTGCACGCCATGAAAATCGTGGTGATCCTGGGTCTTGTCGCTGCTCGGTGCTTCGGTGACTTGTGCAGGCGCAGCGGCCATGGCCGGGCAGCTCAGGGCGGTACCGGCCAGCGCGACGCCGGCGGCGCCCATGCCCATCAGTACGCGACGGCGTTGCAGGTTGAAGTGTTCGGAATCGTTCATCGGTATTCGTCTTCTACTTACAGGCCGGAGAGGCCGAGGGCGGGATCAATGGCGTCGAGGGCGTCGGCCAGAGCCTTGGCCTTGTCGGCGATCTGTTTGCGTTGTTCACCGCTGACGGTGTCGTAACTCGCGTAGCCGTCCTTGATCTTGAAACCGTTCAGGGTGTTGTCGAAGTCAGTCAGCGCGCTGTCGATTTTCGGCAGCAGGTCGGCGGCGGATTTCGTCAGCAGGGGGCGCAGCAATTCGACGACCTTGTGCGCCGTCTCCAGGTTCGCCGCGAAGCCGTTGAGGTCGCCGTGGCTGTAGCGTTCTTCTTCGCCACTGGCGGCGCGAACGTCGGCCAGGGTGTTGAGGTTGCGCACTAGGATTTCCACCAGTTGCTCCGGCGGCAGCGATTGGGCCAGCAACTGTTGTTTCAGCGTGGTGACATCGCCCAGCAGGCGCTCGGCAATCGGCGACAAGCCGTCGAGGTTGCGTTGCTGGAACAGCGCGTACTCGATGCGATGGAAGCCGACGAAGGCCGGATCCTGCTCGCGTTTCTCGAAGTAATCGGCGCGGGCGTTGATGCTGTTGTCCAGCTCGGCCAGGCGTTGTGCGGCCGGGGCCAGACGCTGATAAGCCGCGCGGGCCGGCAGATAGGCGGCTTGCGCCTGGGCCAGATCACCGCTGGTGATCGCTTGATTGAGTGCGGTGACAGCTCTGATCAGCGCGCTGCCCTGGGTGGCCAGATAAACCCGGAACTCCGACAACGGCCCGACAAACGCGACCATCGACGGCTTGGCCTTGGCGGCGGCATCGGAGGCCGCGGTCGGCGTCACATGCAGCACACCGCGGGGGTTGCTCAACAGGCCGCAGGTGATGGCGTAGTCGCCGGGTTGCAGGTTGGCGTTGATCACCTGGCTCAGGCCCGGTGCGATGTTCTCGCGTTCTTCGATCACCAGAACGCCATCGAGGATTTCCCATTCCACCGCCCGGTCGGAGCGGTTGACGATGCGGAAACTGGCACGGCCGGCGGGTACGCTCAGCTCGTTCGGCTCGCAACTGCCGGGGTGGATGTTGACCACCACTTCGTCATGGTTGTGCTGACGTTTGGCCGCAGCCATTTTCGAGGCGTAGTAGAACAGGCCGCCGGCGGCGATCATCACGACCACCGAACCGGCCACCGCCCAGCGCAAGGCACGGGGAGGGGACGCCTGAGGAATATTAGGCTTTGACATGGAGGCCCTTATTGACTGGAAGCGGAATTCGAGGCGGCGGCTTTGGGCGCCGCGGCGGGCGCCGGATAGAAGAACATCACCAGCGCTACCACCAGATAGATCAGGTACGCGCCGAGGGTGCTGACGGTCGGCGCATCCTGATAACCGAACATGCCGGCCAGTACCGAGCCCAACGGGCCGTCCATCGGCAGCGTTGCGCTGAAGTCGAAGAGCACGGTTTGCAGGTGATTCCAGACGCCGGCTTCATGCAGTGCCTGCACCGAGTTGGAGAGGATCCCGGCGGCGACCACAAGGATGAACAGCCCGGTCCAGCGGAAGAACGCCGAGAGATTCAGGCGCATGCTGCCGCTGTAGATCAGGAAACCAACGACGATGGCCAGGATCAGGCCGAGCAGGGCGCCGATCGGCGCGCCCGGGCCTTCGCTCTGCTGGAACACGGCGAGCAGGAAGAACACGGTTTCCAGGCCTTCTCGGGCGACGGCGAAAAACACCATGGCGATCAGGGCGATGACCTGATGCTTCGACGCCGTCAGCGCATGATCGAGGGAGGCTTGCAGCGAATGCTTGATCGAACGCGCCACCTTGCGCATCCAGAACACCATGGAGCTGAGAATGCCCACGGCGACGAGGCCGACCACGCCTTCGAACAGTTCCTGCTGTTTTTGCGGGAATTCGGCACTGACCAGCTCCAGGCCACCGCCCACCAGCAAGGCCAGCGCAGCGGCGAGAAACACGCCGATCCACACCGCCGGCATCCATTGGCCACGGCCGGTCTGTTGCAGGTAGCTGGCGATAATGCCAACGATCAGTGCGGCTTCAATGCCTTCGCGCAGCATGATCAGAAAGGGAACGAGCATTCGGCATCCACTGTGTCACGAAATGAGGTTACAAGTTGTAACATAATGAAAGTCATTCTCACATGTCACTCATTGACATTTACCTGAACGGTAGCTGAACAGGCTTGAAGATCAACCATTCTCAAATGCGTCACGGCCATTGCGGATGAAGCGAGCCGTGTCCGGGCGGCTGCGTTAAGATGCCAGCCACTCGTACAACCACAGGATTCGCCTAGATCCATGTCGGAAAAAGACACCATCGCCATTCAACTGGTGCGTGAAGCGCTGCAGCAAAGTTGTGCTCCGGGCGTGGCCACGGAAGAAGTCTTGAACAAGGTCGGCATCGATCCGGCGTTGCTGGTCACCGACGACGCCCGCGTGCCAGCCAGCCAGTACGCGCGGTTATGGCGATTGCTGGCGCGGCGGGGCGATGACGAGTTCTTTGGCATGGACCCGCGCAAGCTGAAATCCGGCAGCCTGGAATTCCTCTGCCGCAGCGCGATGGCCCAGCCGAATCTGGCGGTCGGGTTGAGCACTGGTTTGAATTTCCTGTCGCTGATGCTTGAACGCTTGCCGGCGCAACTGGTGCACCAGCAAAGTCTGGCGGAGATCGTGCTGCTGGAGGATGACCCCGAGCCGCGCCGCGCCTTCACCTATTTCACCTACTGGATGATCGTCCACGGCGTGGCGTGCTGGCTGGCGGGGCGGCGGATTCCGATCCTGGCCATCGAACTGCGCTGTCCGGCGCCGGATTTCTGCGATGACTATCGGGTGATGTTCTCGGAAAACCTGCGCTTTGCCCGGCCGCGCACGAGAATGATCTTCGCCGCTGACGTGCTGGATCTGCCGATCAAGCGCAGCGCCGAGGAGTTGAAACGCTTCCTCGCCCATGCCCCGGCCAACATTCTGGTGAAGTACCGCGACCCGGAAAGCCTCGCCAGCCGGATCAAGCAGGATTTGCGTCAGCTGCCCGCCGAACAGTGGCCAGAAACCGACGCGCTGGCCCAGCAGTTGTGCATGTCGGCCTCGACCCTGCGCCGGCGTCTGGCGGAAGAGGGGCAGACTTATCAGGGGTTGAAGGACAGCGTGCGCAAGGAACTGGCGATCACCTGGCTGGCGGAACCTTCAATCAGCTTTGTGGACATCGCCTCGCGACTTGGGTTTGCCGATGCGAGTTCGTTCTACAAGGCGTTTCGCAAGTGGTCCGGGACCAATCCGGGGCACTATCGCAGCCTGATATTGAATGAGGCCGTCTGATCCGGCCCCATCGCCAGCAGGCTGGCTCCCACATTTGAAACCCGCCCCCTGTGGGAGCCAGCCTGCTGGCGATAGGGCCAGTCCAGGCAATACAACGCATGAACCTTGGCCAAACCAGTCATCCACTTTGATGGCTTTGACCATTGCCGCAGCCAGCGTGCGGCGCGAGTATTCCTCTGATGTTTACGGTTCCCCGACCTAATAAAAACACAGAGGGATTCTGGCAATGCGCGATTACTTGTCTGCCACCGAACAGTTCAATTATCAGCACACCGTGGACGCCGCGCTCAGCGGCTCGCTCGAGGCGCTCAACGCCTGCGTCGAATGTTGTGACCGTCACGCCTTGCCGGGGCGCATCGCGCTGTTCTGGGAGGGCCGCGATGGCGCCAGTGCGACCTACACCTTCAGCGATCTTCAGGACAAGGCCGCACGTTTCGCCAATTTCCTGCTCGCCCAGGGCGTGCAGAAAGGGGACAAGGTCGCCGGCCTGCTGCCGCGCAATATCGAATTGCTCATCACCGTGTTCGCCACCTGGCGCATCGGCGCGGTGTATCAACCGCTGTTCACCGCATTCGGCCCCAAAGCCCTCGAACATCGTCTGAACAGTTCCGGCGCCAAAGTCGTGGTAACCGACGCCGTCAACCGGCCGAAGCTCAGCGAAGTCGCCGATTGCCCGACGCTGGTTACCGTTGGCGGCCCGAAAGGCCAGGGCATCGTCCGTGGCGATTACAGTTTCTGGGCCGAATTGCCCAACCATTCCAGTGTCTGCGAACCGGTCATGTTGACCGGCGAAGACCCGTTCCTGCTGATGTTCACCTCGGGCACCACCGGCCCGTCGAAAGCGCTGTCGGTGCCGCTCAAGGCTGTCGTCGCGTTCCAGAGCTACACCCGCGATGCCGTGGATCTGCGACCCGAAGATGCGTTCTGGAACGTCGCCGATCCGGGTTGGGCCTATGGCATTTATTTCGGCGTGACCGGCCCGTTGTCCATGGGCCATCCGATCACCTTTTACGATGGCCCGTTCACCCTCGAAAGCACCTGCCGGGTCATCAACAAATACGGCATCACCAATCTCACCGGGTCGCCCACGGCCTATCGTCTGCTGATTGCCGGCGGCGATGAATTCGCCAAGTCGATCAAGGGCAAGCTGCGCATCGTCAGCAGCGCCGGCGAGCCGTTGAACCCGGAAGTGATCCGCTGGTTCGCCGACAACCTCGGCGTGGTCATTCACGACCACTATGGCCAGACCGAACTGGGCATGGTCCTGTGCAACCACCACGGCCTCGAACACCCGATCCACCTCGGCGCCGCCGGTTTTGCTTCGCCGGGCCATCGCATCGTGGTGCTCGACGATCAGTACAACGAACTCGGTGTGGGCCAGCCCGGCATCCTCGCCATCGACCGCACACAGTCGCCGATGTGCTGGTTCGCCGGTTACGAAGGCGCACCGACCAAGGCCTTCGTCGGCGATTACTACCTGAGCGGCGACACCGTGGAGTGGAACCCGGACGGCAGCATCAGCTTTGTCGGCCGCAGTGACGACGTGATCACCACTTCCGGCTACCGGGTCGGCCCGTTCGATGTGGAGAGCGCACTGATCGAGCACCCGGCGGTGGTCGAAGCCGCCGTGGTCGGCAAGCCCGATCCCGAGCGTACCGAACTGGTCAAAGCCTTCGTCGTGCTCAACCCGCAATACCGCGCGGAGCCGGCGCTGGCCGAAGAACTGCGCCAACACGTGCGCAAGCGTCTGGCCGCGCATTCGTACCCCCGTGAAATCGAATTTGTCAGCGAGTTGCCGAAAACCCCGAGCGGCAAATTGCAGCGCTTTATCTTGCGCAACCAGGAAATCGCCAAGGCTCAAGAGGCCGCGGCGCACAACGTTTCAGCTTGAATCCAAGGAAACAATCATGCAGATCGAGAACAAGGTTTTTATCGTCACCGGAGGCGCATCCGGCCTGGGTGCCGCCACCGCTGAGTTACTGGTGAGCGCCGGCGCCAAAGTGATGCTGGTGGACATGAATGCCGACGCCGTTGCCGCCCAGGCCCAGCGCCTTGGTGCGCAGAGCGTGGTAGCCGATATCAGCAACGAAGCCGCCGCCGAAGCCGCCGTGCAGGCGGCGGTAAAAGCTTTCGGTAGCCTGAATGGTCTGGTGAATTGCGCCGGCATCGTTCGCGGCGAGAAGATCCTCGGCAAGAACGGCCCTCACGCCTTGTCCAGCTTCGCCCAGGTGATCAACGTCAACCTGATCGGCAGCTTCAACATGCTGCGCCTCGCAGCGGCAGCGATTGCCGAAAGCGAAGCCAACGCCGACGGCGAACGCGGCGTGATCATCAACACCGCGTCCGTTGCGGCGTTCGACGGCCAGATCGGCCAGGCGGCGTACTCTGCATCCAAAGGCGCGATCGCCAGCCTGACACTGCCTGCCGCCCGTGAACTGGCGCGCTTCGGCATCCGCGTGATGACCATCGCTCCGGGCATTTTCGAAACCCCGATGATGGCCGGCATGACCCCGGAAGTGCGCGACTCCCTGGCCGCCGGCGTACCGTTCCCGCCGCGTCTGGGCAAACCGGCCGAGTACGCCGCGCTGGTGCGGCATATCATTGAAAACAGCATGCTCAACGGCGAGGTGATCCGTCTCGACGGTGCTTTGCGCATGGCCGCCAAATAAGGAGGATTTCCCATGACTATCTCCAACGATCCGATTGTCATCGTCAGCGCCGTCCGCACCCCGATGGGCGGTTTTCAGGGCGAACTGAAAAGCCTGACTGCACCGCAACTGGGTGCGGCTGCGATCAAGGCTGCTGTTGAACGCGCCGGTGTTGCCGCCGATGCGGTCGATGAAGTGCTGTTCGGCTGCGTACTGCCGGCCGGTCTCGGCCAGGCGCCTGCGCGTCAGGCTGCACTGGGAGCGGGGCTGGACAAATCCACCCGCTGCACCACCGTCAACAAGATGTGCGGCTCGGGCATGGAAACCACCATCCTCGCCCACGACATGCTGCTGGCCGGCAGCGCCGATGTGGTGATCGCCGGCGGCATGGAAAGCATGTCCAACGCGCCGTACCTGCTGGACCGCGCCCGCGCCGGTTACCGCATGGGCCACGGCCGGGTGCTGGACTCGATGTTCCTCGACGGCCTCGAAGACGCCTACGACAAGGGCCGCCTGATGGGCACCTTCGCCGAAGACTGCGCTGAAACCAACGACTTCAGCCGCGAAGCCCAGGACGCCTTTGCCATCGCCTCGACCACACGCGCCCAGCAGGCGATCAAGGACGGCAGCTTCAAGGCCGAGATCGTTCCGCTGACCGTGACCGTCGGCAAGGAACAGGTTGTGATCAGCAATGACGAGCAACCGCCAAAAGCCAAACTGGACAAGATCGCTTCGCTGAAACCGGCGTTCCGTGAGGACGGCACCGTGACCGCAGCCAACTCCAGTTCGATCTCCGACGGCGCCGCCGCACTGGTGCTGATGCGTCAGTCGCAAGCGCAGAAACAGGGTCTGAAACCGCTGGCGGTGATTCACGGCCACGCTGCCTTCGCCGACACCCCGGGCCTGTTCCCGGTGGCACCGATTGGCGCGATCAAGAAACTGATGAAAAAAACCGGCTGGTCGCTGGACCAGGTCGATCTGTTCGAGGTCAACGAAGCCTTTGCCGTGGTCGGCATGGCGGCGATGACCCACCTGGAAATCCCCCACGACAAGCTGAACATCCATGGCGGCGCCTGCGCCCTCGGTCACCCGATCGGTGCCTCCGGCGCACGGATTCTGGTGACCTTGCTCTCGGCCCTGCGCCAGAAGGGCCTGAAACGCGGCGTCGCGGCGATCTGCATCGGCGGCGGCGAAGCCACGGCGATGGCCGTGGAATGCCTCAACTGAGGTCAAGACCAAATCCTTGTGGGAGCCAGCCTGCTGGCGATAGCGGTGTGTCATACCAGCAAATGTTGACTGACAGACTTCAATCGCCAGCAGGCTGGCTCCCACAAGTTTCATGTATTAAGGATTTGCCATGATTCCCAATGACGACCAGCAACAAATCCGCGACATGGCCCGGCAGTTTGCCGAGGAACGGCTGAAACCGTTCGCCGCCGAATGGGATCGCGAACATCGCTTCCCGAAAGAAGCCATCGGCGAAATGGCTGGACTGGGCTTCTTCGGCATGCTGGTGCCGGAGCAGTGGGGCGGTTGCGACACCGGTTACCTGGCTTACGCCATGGCTTTGGAAGAAATCGCCGCCGGCGACGGCGCCTGCTCTACGATCATGAGCGTGCACAACTCGGTGGGTTGCGTGCCGATCCTCAAGTTCGGCAATGACGACCAGCGCGAGCGCTTCCTCAAACCGCTGGCCAGCGGCGAGATGCTCGGTGCCTTCGCGTTGACCGAACCCCAGGCCGGCTCCGACGCCAGCAGCCTGAAAACCCGTGCACGACGGGAAGGCGATCACTACGTGCTCAACGGCTGCAAACAGTTCATCACCTCCGGGCAAAACGCCGGGATCGTGATCGTGTTTGCCGTCACTGACCCGAGTGCCGGCAAACGCGGGATCAGCGCGTTCATCGTGCCGACCGACTCGCCGGGCTACAAAGTCGCCCGGGTCGAAGACAAGCTCGGCCAGAATGCCTCGGACACCTGTCAGATCCTGTTCGAAGACGTCAAAGTACCGGTGGCCAACCGTTTGGGTGAGGAGGGCGAGGGCTACAAGATCGCCCTGGCCAACCTCGAAGGCGGCCGTGTCGGCATCGCTTCGCAATCGGTGGGCATGGCTCGCGCCGCGTTCGAAGCGGCGCGCGATTACGCCCGTGAACGTGACACCTTCGGCAAGCCGATCATCGAGCATCAGGCCGTGGCGTTCCGTCTGGCGGACATGGCGACTCAGATCGCCGTGGCGCGGCAAATGGTGCATTACGCCGCCGCCCTGCGTGACAGCGGTCAGCCGGCGCTGGTCGAGGCGTCGATGGCCAAGCTTTTCGCCTCGGAAATGGCCGAGAAGGTCTGCTCCATGGCCTTGCAAACCCTTGGCGGTTACGGTTACCTCAACGACTTCCCGCTGGAGCGCATCTACCGCGACGTGCGGGTCTGCCAGATCTACGAAGGCACCAGCGACATTCAGCGCATGGTCATTTCGCGCAATCTTTGATAAGGAATCTGCACATGAGTTACGAAACGATTTTGCTGGAAACCCATGGCCGCGTCGGCGTCATCACCCTGAACCGCCCGCAGGCGCTGAATGCCCTGAACGCGCAACTGGTCAGCGAAGTGAACCGCGCCCTCGATGGCCTGGAAGCCGATGCGAACATTGGCTGCATTGTCATTACCGGTTCGAAGAAAGCCTTCGCTGCCGGCGCCGACATCAAGGAAATGGCCGAGCTGACCTACCCGCAGATCTACATGGACGACCTGTTCAGCGACAGCGACCGTGTGGCCAACCGCCGCAAGCCGATCATCGCGGCGGTCAACGGCTTTGCCCTTGGTGGCGGCTGTGAACTGGCGCTGATGTGCGACTTCATCCTGGCCGGCGACAACGCCAAATTCGGCCAGCCGGAAATCAACCTCGGCGTGCTGCCGGGCATGGGCGGCACCCAGCGCCTGACCCGCGCCGTGGGCAAGGCCAAGGCCATGGAAATGTGCCTGAGCGGGCGTTTGATCGACGCGGTGGAGGCCGAGCGTTGTGGCATCGTTGCGCGGATCGTGCCGAGCGACGAGTTGCTGGATGAGGCGCTGAAAGTCGCGGCGGTGATCGCCAGCAAGTCGTTGCCGATTGCGATGATGGTCAAGGAAAGCGTCAACCGCGCGTTTGAAGTGAACCTGACTGAAGGCGTGCGCTTCGAGCGCCGGGTGTTCCATGCGGCGTTTGCGACGCAGGATCAGAAGGAAGGGATGGCGGCGTTTGTGGCCAAGCGGCCGCCTGAATTCCAAGGCAAGTAACGCGGCGCTTCCATCGCCAGCAAGCTGGCTCCCACATTGGATCTGTGATTACACAAATCCCTGTGGGAGCCAGCCTGCTGGCGATGCTTTTAGAGCTGGTAGTTCTTCAACTCCCGAGCAATCACCATCCGCTGTATCTCACTCGACCCCTCGTAAATCTGGGTAATCCGCGCATCCCGGTAATATTTCTCCACCGGGTAATCCTCCAGATACCCATACCCGCCATGAATCTGGATCGCTGAAGAACACACCTTTTCAGCCATTTCCGACGCAAACAACTTGGCCTGCGAAGCCTCCGACAGACACGGTTTGCCCGCCGTGCGCAGCCGCGCCGCATGCAGGATCATCAAGCGCGCCGCGTTGATCTGCATCTGCATGTCCGCCAGCAGGTTGGCGATGCTCTGGTGCTCGACGATGGCCTTGCCGAACTGCACCCGATCACGGGCATAACCCAGCGCCGCTTCAAACGCCGCACGGGCGATGCCCAGTGCTTGCGCGGCAATGCCGATGCGTCCGCCTTCGAGGTTGGAAAGGGCAATGGCCAGGCCTTTGCCGCGCTCACCCAGCAGATTGGCCTCGGGAATACGGCAATCGTTCAACGTCACCGCGCAGGTGTCGGAGGCGCGGATGCCCATCTTGTGTTCGGTGCGGTCGACGATGAAACCCGGCGTATCGGTCGGCACCAGAAACGCCGAAATGCCGCGCTTGCCCAGATCCGGATCGGTGACGGCAAACACGATCGCCAGTTTCGCCCGCTTGCCGTTGCTGACGAATTGCTTGGCGCCGTTGATCACCCATTGCCCGTCGCGCAGTTCGGCGCGGGTGCGCAGGTTATGCGCTTCGGAACCGGCCTGGGGTTCGGTCAGGCAGAAGCAGCCGATCACTACACCGCTGGCCAGGTCTGCCAGCCAGGTCTGTTTCTGTTCTTCGCTGCCGTAATTCAACACCGGCCCGCAGCCCACGGAGTTGTGGATGCTCATGAACGCGCCGGTGGCGCCGTCGCCGGCGGAAATCTCTTCCACCGCCAGCGCATAGGCCACGTAGTCGACGTAAGTGCCGCCCCATTCTTCCGGCACCACCATGCCCAGCAGGCCGAGTTCGCCCATCTTCGCCACCAGACCGTCATCGATCCAGCCGGCCTTTTCCCAGGCCTGGGCGTGGGGGGCGATTTCGCCGCGGGCAAAGTCCCGGGCCATGTCGCGGATCATTACCTGGTCTTCAGTCAATTCGAGATCGTGCATGGCTCAGCTCCCGCTCTCTTCGAAACCGTGGAAGAAACTCGCGACGTGCTCGGCGTGCAACGCGGCAAGGGTCGGCGGGTTCCAGCGTGGTGATTTGTCTTTGTCGATCAGCAAGGCGCGTACGCCTTCGATCAGGTCGCCGCGTTCGAACCACTGGCGATCCAGATGCAGTTCGAGGGCGAAGCAGTGTTCCAGGCTCAGGTGCCGGCCGCGACGGAGCATCTCCAGGGTCACGCCCATGGCCAGCGGCGAGCGGGTTTCCAGCAGGTCGGCGGTGGTGGTTGCCCATTCGTGGCTGTCGGCGACGGTCACCGCGCGCAGTTGCTCGACGATGCTCGGCACGTCAGGCAAGGCGAAGAAGTGGTCGATGGCCGGGCGCAAGGCTTCCAGTGGCGCATCCGGCAGGGTTTGCACGGCGTGGCAGGCCAGCAGGTTTTGCAGGTCTTTGAGCGGCGTGTCGTGCCATTGCAACTGATCGAGTTGCTCGTCGAGGGTGCCGAGCTTGCTGCTGTCCAGATACCAGTCGGCGAGGCCGCAATACAGCGCATCCGCCGCGCGAATCTGTATACCACTAACGCCCAGATAAATCCCCAGTTCGCCGGGAATGCGCGGCAGGAAATAACTGCCGCCGACATCCGGGAAATAACCGATGGCCACTTCCGGCATCGCCAGACGGCTCTTTTCGGTGACCACCCGCAGATCGGCGCCTTGGACCAGGCCCATGCCGCCGCCGAGGACAAAACCGTCCATCAGCGCCAGCACCGGTTTGCGGTAGTGGTGGATCGTCAGGTCGAGGGCGTATTCCTCGACGAAGAAGACTTCGTGCAGCGTGTCGCCGCTTTTATGGCTGTCGTACAGGGAACGAATGTCGCCACCGGCACAGAAGGCCTTTTCGCCGGCACCGCGCAATACCACGGCGTGAATACTGGCGTCGGAGGCCCAGGCATCCAGGTGTTGCTGGAGCTGGCGCACCATGTCTAGGGTCAGGGCGTTGAGGCCGGCGGGGCGGTTGAGGGTCAGGTGACCGATGTGATTGCGAACCTCGGCCAGCACTTCGTTTTGCGTGGCATCCATGGACGAAGTCCGCGGGGATGAAGCCTGAGCAGTCATCACTAACTCCCTGCTTTTATTGTCTTTATTCGAGAAGCCCGCGCACGGGCGTTAGCGGATCGTAACAGTGCAAATTTGCCGTGTACAACGGGGATATGTGCATGGGGTGTCTGCATTTTTGCCTTGGGCTGAATGCACGGGATCGCGGCTTCTCTTCAATCGACAACGCTGACAGGGGCAGGCTCTGGACTCAGCGGAACACCTGGCCAATGCTCCGCCGCCTGGCGTGCAATTCACTGGCGTGAATCAACTGTTCCAGATCCTCCGGGGTGACGTCGATAAACGCCTCCATATCGGCCAACGCTAATTTCAGATCCTCGGCCGTGATGGCCTGAGAATCGACCGGCACCACGGCCGGCGCAGGCTCTGCGGGGCGTTTCGGGTAGCGGATGCGGGTCAGGTTGTTGTAGGCCAGTGCGGCCAGCAGCAGGCACGCGGCGCTGAGCATCACCGGTTCCAGGGCTTTCCAGTCCATGGCGATGGTCGTCGGATCGGCCAGCACCATGGTCAAGGCGACCGCGCCGGCCGGCGGATGCAGGCAGCGCAGCCAGCACATCAGGATCAACGCCATGCCCGCCGCCAGGCAGGCACTGCCCAGCGTTCGGCCAAGGACATGAGCCACCAGCAATGCGACGACGCCCGCACACAGGTAACCGCCAATGATCGACCACGGCTGGGCGAGGGCGCCGGAGGATACGGCGAACAGCAACACCGCCGACGCACCCAACGGGCCGATCAGATGGTAGGCCACTTCGATGCCAAACACCTGACTGCACGCCCATACACTGAACAATGTGCCCAACGCCATGCCGATGGCAGCGCGGCTCCATTCGGTGGGACGGGTGTTGATGGCAGCGGGCAACCAGCGAGCGAGCATGAAGAAGCGATCCTTTGAAGAAAACCGAAGGCAAAAAAAAGGACTTGTCCGTCAACCCGGAAAGTCCTTCGAAGCGTTCCAACTATTGGGGGAGGAACGCGCACAGTGTGCCAAGCAATCTCGATGCTGACAAATTCATATAAATGCATCTTCAGTACATTATTTATGAAGTAAAGCCACTCGCCGCCCGCTCATAAAGCACAGGAATCCGCCCATCGCGGTCAGCGCGCTGAGGGCGTAGAACATGGTCGGCGCCGGCGTGTGCATCAGCAGGAAACCGCAGATCACTGGACTCAAAGCACCGCCCAATGCTGCGAGGTTCTGCGCGCCGTAATAACTGCCGCGCAGTTCTTCCGGGGCCAGAGTGTCGACGAACAGGAATTCCGACGGGTAAATGATCATCTCGCCGAGGGTGAAGATGAACATCGCGATGCACCAGCTCACCAGGCTGTCGGCCAGGCTGAAGCCGATCAGGCCGAGGATGAACAGGCTGGTGCCGGCGGCGATCCAGTAGCGCAGTTTTTCCCGGTTGAGAAAGCGGCCGATCTGGTATTGCAACAGGATCACCGCGATGGCATTGCAGGCGAGCAGTGCGGCCATGGTTTGCAGCGCCCGTTGCGAGTCTTCGACCACCAGCAGGTATTGCGACAGGTAAAGCGTGAAACGCCCGTGAACCACAGTGCTGAGCAGACAGCCGCAGGTGAACATGATCAGCGTGCGGTCGTTTTTCAGGGTAATCAGGGTTTTCAGAAAGCTCTGCGGCTGGCCGATGGCGGCGATCGGGCTGGCGTCCTTGGGAATCCCGATCATGAGGAAGATGCTGCCGAAGGCTATGCCGGCGGCAATCAGGAACGGTGCAATCGGGTACACCCCGGCGATCACCACACCCAGCATCGGGCCGGTGGCGTAGCCGATGTTGGTCAGGGTGTAGCGCAGGGAAAATGCCTTGGCCCGCTGACCCATGGGCAGGTTTTCACTGAGGATCGCCTTGGAACCGATCAGGAACAAAGCCGAGGCGGTTTCGGTGATGACCAGCGTCGCGGTCGTCAGGTACAGGTCTTTGGCGAAGGTCAGCAGCACGAAGCCGATGGCGCTGGAGAGCATCGCCAGAATCAGCAACCGGCGTTTTTCCAGCCGGTCGATGATGTAGCCGCCGTACAGCGCGAGCAGGGTGGCGATAAACACCGCGATGCCCAGCAACAACCCGACGTCCTGTTGGTTGAGGCCGAGCTTGTTGCTCAAGAACAGAGTGAGCAAAGGGCTGGTGATGGCGCGGCTGACGACGATGGTCAGCGAAACGATCATCAGGCGGCGGATAACGAGCGAGTAGGTGGCCACGGAAAATCAAATGTCCTTATTCGGTTAACAGGTGCTCGAGATCGCGCACGGAATCCAGCGTTTGCAGCTGTCGTAGCTGCGCCAATAGTGGCTCGGCCTTGAGCGGTGAAATCACCCGCAACGCCAGACTGAAAAACTTCTCCTCCAGCGCCGCCTCGCTCAGCGGATTGCCCGGCGCGCCCAGCGGCACCTCGACACACAGGCTTGCCTGACGCCCGTCCAGGGTTCGAACAATGACCACCGGCTCGCCATCCTCCGACAGACGCTCATCCACTTCAAGGCGAATGCGCGTCAGCCATTGCGCAATGCGCGGATCGTTGCGCGGCTGTTCATCGTAAGCCTCGAGCCGGCAATGACCATGCACCAGTCGCGCGGCGAGGGCGTAGGGCAGACTCATCTGCGCGGCGGCCAGACTGCGGGTGTCGCGACTGCCGCACATGTCGAGCAGAAACCCGCACAAGTTCACCTGGACGTCTTCCACCTGATCGGCGCCGACTTGCAGTTGCTCCAGCAACAAACCGAGCGCATCGATCGCCGAGTGGGTGCCACGACACGCTGCGTAGGGTTTGATCGAGCAGCGCGCGAGCTTCCAGACCTGTCCCAACCCGGCGTCCAATGCATCCGGTTGCGCGCTACCCGGTGCGAGGGTCTTGAGAAATCCACCCCAGACATCATCAAACAATACCGACGGCCCACTCACACCTTCGCGAGCAAACCGCGCCGCGAGCAAGCCGCCTTCGGCAGCGCGTCCGCTGTGTAGTTTCTTGCTTTGCGAACCGTCGTGGATGAACGCCCATAACCCGCCGCTGAAACTGCCGGAGATGCCCAGCGCCGATACGGTTTGCGCTGCATCCAGGGCAAAGATCCGTGCACAGGCCGCCGCCGCGCCGAACACGCCGCAGGTGGCTGTGGAGTGCCAGCCGGCGCCGTTGTGGGCCGAATAACTGCCGCAGGCTTCCAGCACCCGCCGGCCGATTTCGTAGCCGATCACCACGGCGGTGATGAACTCGCGACCGTCCACCGGCCGATCCACCAGCGACAGCACCGCCATCACCGCCGGCAGCACCACCGCGCCGGAATGATCGCAGCCGCCGGTGTCGTCCAGCTCCAGCGCATGGGCGCCGATGCCGTTGAGCAACGCCGCATGCCCGGCGCCGACACGCAGTGATGAACCCCAGACCAGTGCGGTGCCCGGTTCGGCGCCGAACACCTGCCGCGCCTGAAGCGCCACCGCACTGTCGGCCCCGGCCAGCGCTGCGCCGAAGGTGTCGAGAATGTGCCGCTTGGCTTGTTCCACCAACGCCGGGGGCAGATCTTCAAAGCGGGTCTCGACGCAAAACTGCGCCAGCCGCTGCATGCGTTCAGTCATACGAGGTAGTCCCGATAATGGCGCTCATACACTGACGCCGGGTGATCCTGCGCGACCGGCGCTGCCGATTGCTTCCACCATTGTGCGACTTCGGCGCCGGTGGCGATCCAAACGTCGTCGTGCTGTTGAATGCCTTGCAGCAAATCACGCAATACGCCGATACGCCCCGGCGTGGCGATGATTTCCGGGTGCAGGCGCAACATGTAGCACAGGCCGAAGCGGTGGAATCCGGCAAAGTCCATTTGCAGGTTGCCCAGGGTGTGGCTGTAGGAGGCGATTCGCGATTGCGCCGGCGGTACGGCCGGGCTCAGGTTGAAGGCGAAGTAGGGTTCGTCTTCCAGTTCGTAATGCAGCGGCAGCTCGACCACTTCGGGCGCGGTCGGGTGCAAGAACGGCAGATCATCGCCACGCCATGACGAGGACCAGCGAATGCCTTGATCTTTCAAGGCTTCGATGAATCCTGGGGCACCATTACCGGCAGGAATCCGGAAGCCGGTTGGACGGATGCCGGTCAAGGCCTTAAGCGCCGCACACCCTTTGGCGACTTCCGCGCTTTGCGCTGCCAGATTCAGCGTGTCGTAATCCTGATGGCGGTAACCGGCGCAAGCGATCTCATGGCCGTCAGCCTGGATGGCCGCGATGTGCTGCGGATTTTCCTCGGCGACGATGCCGGGCACGAACCAGCTGCTGTGCACGCCGAGTTCCCTGAACAGGCCAAGCAGGCGCTCGACACCCCGTTGCGTGCCGTAGCGCCACACCGAGAGCGTCTTGTCACGCCCGGCAACTTCCGGGGCCTGAGTGAGAATGCCGTGAATGTCGTTGTAATCGACAGTCAGCACCACCGCGCAGCGTTTGCCGGCGGGCCAGAGATTGTTCGCGTCAGCCATGGTGATGCTCCTTCAGCCACCAGCGGGCGACGTCGCGGCAAGTGGCGAACCACACGTCATCGCGCTGGCGCATGTGCTCGAAGAGTTTCTCCAGCAACAGGATGCGCCCCGGTTTGCCGGTAATTTTCGGGTGAAACAGCGTGGTCAGGCACAGGCCTTCGTCCATCGCGCCGTCGTACTCGCGCTGCCAGTTGTCGAGGGTCAGTTCATAACTGGCGGTGCGGTCGAGCCCGGACGGGAAATTCGGTGCGCGGGTGTAGGCGAGCGAGGCGTAGTCGTCCATTTCCCAACGACCGGGGATCTCCACCAGCCGCGTGTCGTGACCGGGGACGTTGACCAGATATGGCCGATCATCGCCGCGCATGCTGCTGGAATAGATGACACCGTTATCGGCCAGCATCGCCGGGGTTTCGGCGCGCCAGTCGCCGGACGGGGTGCGAAACCCCTCGGCGCGGATGTGCAGGTACTGCCAGAAAATATCGCGAGACTTGTTCATCACGGCCTGCTGCTGGTCCAGCGTCAGGGCGTAGAAAGATTCGTGCTTGTAGCCGTGGTAGGCGACTTCATGGCCGCGTTCGACGATGGGCTGGCATTGTTTCGGCCAGTTTTCCACGACCCACGCGGGGACGAAGAAGGTGGTCGGGATCTTGAAAGCGTCGAGCAGATCCAGCAGACGTGGCAGGGCGCGGTAGGGGCCGTAGCCGCCGAAACCGAAGTATTCCGGTTTGTGCCAGATCGAACCGTTGAGCATCGCGTCGCCGGTCGGGCCATCGAGATCGAAGGCCAGGGCGAGGCAGGCTTTGTGCTGGTCGGGCCAGGTGGGTTGCAAGGAGGACATCGAGGGCGCTCCAACTGTCTGAAGATGGGCACCTGACCTGTGGGAGCGAGCCTGCTCGCGATGACGGATTGACTGGCGACATCAATGTTGAATGTGCCGGCCTCATCGCGAGCAGGCTCGCTCCCACATAGGGTCGCGGTGCCTGCAGGATTACTTGCCCGCGTTAATGGTCACTTCCTTGATCGCACCCAGCTCCAGATCCCATTTCTTCAGGATCGCGTTATAGCTGCCGTCATCCACCATGCTTTGCAACGCCACTTTCACCGCTTCACTCAGCTCAGGTTTCTTCTTGCTCACACCCAGCCCGGTGAACTGCACGGAGATCGGCTGGCCGACCGTCTTGTACATGTCCTTTTCCTGGGTCTTGAGGTAGGACAGGGTCTCGCTGCCCTGCATCGCCGCATCAATACGGCTCTGACGCAGTTGGGCGCGGGCGTCGGCCGAGCCTTCGGTGCCGATCACGTTGATCGCCGGTTTGCCTGCCGCTTCACAGTGTTCCTTGCTCCACGCGGCGATTTCCGCCGGGAACGTGGTGCGACGGCTGGTGCCGACTTTCTTGCCGCACAGGTCGGTGATTTCGTTGGTCGCAGTGTTCTTCTGCAGGGTGTAGAACTGCGGGCCGCTGGTGAAGTAGTCGACGAAGGTCACGCTGGCCTGACGCTCGGCGGTGTCGGTCATGCCCGACAACACGATGTCGACGCGGTCGGTGGTCAGGGCATTGATCATTTGCTCGAAGCCGGTTTCCTGCCACTTGATCTTGATCCCGAGGCGCTCGGCCAAGGCGTTGCCCAGGTCGTAGTCCAGACCGGTGAGCTTGTTGGTGGCCGGATCCTTGAAATCCATCGGCGGATAGTTGGGCATGATCGCGACGACGATCTCGCCTTTTTCCTTGATGCCGGCCGGCAATTCGGCGGCGAAGCTGATGCTGGAAGCCATCAGGCCTGCGAGTACTGCTGGGATAACGAAGTTCTTCATGGACGTTCTCTTATGAGTGTTGTGAAGGCCAAAGGGGCCTCAGGTTCGAACGGCAGAAATGAAGCTTTGGGTGCGCGGGTTTTGCGGACTTATTAGTATTTCTTCGGGGCTTCCAGCCTCCACGATCTGCCCGCCGTCCATGAACACCATGCGGTTGGAAACCTCCCGGGCGAAGCCCAGTTCATGGGTGACGACGATCATGGTCATGCCGGTCTGCGCCAGATCGCGCATCACCGACAGCACCTCACCGACCAGTTCCGGGTCGAGTGCCGAAGTGGGTTCATCGAACAGCATCAGCTTGGGTCGCATGGCCAGGGCGCGGGCAATCGCCACCCGTTGCTGCTGACCGCCCGACAGTTCAATCGGGTAGCTGTCGCGTTTGTCGGCGAGGCCGACCCGGGCCAGCAGTTCCAGGGCTTCTTCGTGCGCCTCCTTGGGCGAACGCTTGAGCACCTGGCACGGGCCTTCGATGATGTTTTGCAGCACAGTCATGTGCGGAAACAGGTTGAAGCGCTGGAACACCATACCGGTGGCCAGGCGCTGACGGGCGATCTGCGACTCGTTGAGCTCGTGCAACTTGTGCCCGACGACGCGGTACCCCACCAGTTCGCCATCGACCCACAGACCGCCCTTGTCGATCTTTTCCAGCTGATTGACGCAGCGCAGCAGGGTGCTCTTGCCCGAGCCGGACGGGCCGATGATGCACAGCACTTCGCCTTGCTCAACCTCGATGTTGATGTCCTTGAGCGCGTGGTACTGGTCGTAATATTTGTTCAGGGCCACAGCCTTGACGATGCTTCTCATGTTCGATTCTCCTGCGCGGCTTACGAGCGCTTGCCGGCGCCGCGAGCGAAACGACGCTCCAGACGGCTTTGACCAAAGGACAGGACGGTGACGGTGGCCAGGTACCAGATACCGGCGACGATCAGCAGCTCCATGACCCGGGCGTTGGCGTAGTAGATGTTCTGGGCGTTGTAGAGCAGTTCCGAGTACTGGATCACGCTCGCCAGCGAGGTCATTTTCACCATGCCGATGAATTCGTTGCCGACCGGCGGAATGATGATGCGCATGGCCTGCGGCAGGATGATCCGGCGCAGCGCCTGCAGGCGCGGCATGCCGATCGACTTGGCGGCTTCGTACTGGCCGGTGTCCACCGACAGCAGGCCGGCACGCACCACTTCAGCGGTGTAGGCGCCCTGGTTGATGCTCAAGCCGAGCAGGGCGGCCACGAACGGCGTCATCAGGCTCACCGTGTCGAGTTCAAACAGGCCGGGAATGCCGATGGTGGGGAAGATCAGCGCCAGGTTGAACCACAACAGCAGTTGCAGAATCAGCGGCGTACCGCGAAACAGCCAGGTGTAGGTCAGCGCCACGTAGCGCAGGATCGGGTTGGCCGACATGCGCATGATCGCGGTGATCACTCCGAACACGATGCCCAGCGCCATGGCCAGCACGGCCATGATGATCGTGTTGAGCAGGCCCCACATGATCGCTTCGGAAGTCAGGAACTGGCCGATGTACGACCATTCGATCTTGCCTTCGGCGAAGGCCCTTACCAGGCCAATGATCGCGATCACAATCAACGTGGCGAAGAAGATCCGCCCGTAATAGCGCCGTGGCACATGCTGGTACTGGGTGATGTCGAACTGGTTTTCCGCCAGTTTGCGCTCCGCCTGGAGTCGTTCTGCCTGAGTCTGGCTCATGGTGTTTCTCCGTACACTGTACTTGTCGATCAACCCCCTCCCGGTGGGAGGGGGACCCGGCTCAGAGGCGGAAGCCCTGGTAGTTTTCGGTCCACTGTTGTTGCACAGCGAGGGCGGTTTTCAGGCGGCCGATCTGCTCGCGCACCTGTTGCGGCGCGGTGCCGCCCCAGCCGCTGCGGGCAGCGATGGCGGCTTCCAGGGTCAGGCTGTCGCGCGCGTCCGCCGTGAGGCGCGAGTCGATCTCGGCCAGCAGCGCCGGCGAGGCTTCCCACAATTCGAGGTTGTGTTTTTCGCAGGCCTGCACCAGCGCCCCGGTGATTTCGTGGGCTTCCTTGAACGGCACGCCGCGCACCGCCAGCCAGTCGGCGACTTCGGTGGCGAGGGTGAAACCCAGCGGCGCCTGACGCCGCAACTCCTCGACGTTGACGGTCATGGTCGCGACCATTCCGGCCATCGCCGGCAGCACCAGCAGCAGGGTGTCGACGCTGTCGAGCACGCCGTTCTTGTCCTCGCTCAGGTCGCGGTTGTACGACAGCGGCAGGGATTTGAGCGTCGAGAGCAGGCCGGTCAGGTTGCCGATCAGGCGGCCGGCCTTGCCCCGTGCCAGTTCGGCAATGTCCGGGTTTTTCTTCTGCGGCATGATCGAACTGCCGGTGGCGTAAGCGTCATCCAGATCAACCCAGCGGAACTGGCGCGACGACCACAGGCAGAACTCTTCGGCCAGACGCGAGATGTTGATCCCGAGCATGCTGGCGATGAACAGGAATTCGGCAACGTGATCGCGGCTGGCCACGGCGTCGATGGAGTTTTCGCAGACCCCGGCATAACCCATTTCCTTGGCCGATTGCTGCGGCTGACGAGCGATCGCGGAACCGGCCATGGCCGCGGCACCGAGTGGCGACAGCGAGGTGCGCGCGTCCCAGTCCACCAGTCGCTGCACGTCACGCAGCATCGATTGCGCGTGGGCCAGCAGGTGATGGGCGAACACGATCGGCTGCGCCTGCTGCAAGTGAGTGAATCCCGGGCAGATGCTTTCGACGTGCTGTTCAGCCTGATTCACCAGCGCCGTTTGCAGGGCCAGCACTTCCACGGCCAGGGTACGCACGTGATCCCGCAGGAACAGGCGCAGATCGTTGGCGGTCTGGTCGTTGCGCGAACGGCCGGCGCGCAGCTTGCCGCCCAATGCGCCGAGGCGTTCGGTCAGCAGGCGCTCGATGAAGGTGTGAACGTCTTCGTCGTCCAGCGTCGGGGCGATGCGCCCGGCAGCAAAATCGGCAGCGATGCCGTCCAGGGCTTCGATCATCGTGCGGGTTTCCTGCTCGTCGAGCAGGCCGGCACGTTGCAGTTCCCCGGCGTGAGCCTTGGAGCCGGCCAGATCGTAAGGCGTCAGGCGGAAATAGCGCTCGGGGCAACGGGAGAGGGCCGCCAGGGCTGCGGACGGGCCGCTTTTGAAACGGGCACCCCAGAGACGGTCGGTGGTTTGAGACATTTGTTGTTTTCCTCGTCGGTAACGCGAACTGAAATCGGTGTGCCGGGCCTTTCGAAAACGCTGAAAAGTCAGCGCGCGGAATCAGGCCAAAGCAGTTTTCAAGAGGGCAGTTGCAAAGAGACAAGAGCTGATCGAAGTGTCAGCTTTTAATGTTTGGCGATCAGTGAGTTGGCACTGATGTTCGGGATTTTTTGGCGGTTGCCAAGGCCTGTTTTCTGTGATCATTATTATTAGTCGGCGATGTTTTTGTTGTTGGACACAGATTGTTGAACATTGCGCCAGAGGTAAATCAGCATTATGGAAACCCCACTTTCCAATTCCGGAAACCCGCCGCTGAAAACGGCTCACCGAGCGCCGCTGTCCCTTAGCGGACTGGATTTCAAACTGCTCAAGGTGTTCAAGGCCGTGGTCGAAGCGGGAGGCTTCAGCGCCGCGCAAAACGAGCTGAACGTGGGCCTTGCGGCCATCAGCAAGCAGATCTCCGACCTGGAAATCCGTATCGGCATGCGTCTGTGTACCCGGGGTCGCGAGGGCTTTCACCTGACCGAGGAAGGGCGTCTGGTGTATCAGGCGTCGATTGACCTGTTCGCGTCGGTCGACAACTTTCGGGATCGGCTTAGTTCCGCGCAAAACGAACTTATTGGCGATCTTGGTGTGGGCGTTATTGATAATACGATCAGCGACCTTAATTCACCGTTAGTTGCTGCGCTTAAAAAGATAAATGAAGAGTCGCCGAAAGTAAGATTTCAACTTCAGGCCACCCAGCTGGATGAGGTGGAAAGAGGCGTGGTAGAAGGGCGTCTGGTGGCGGGAATAGTGCCGGTTTATCAAAAACGGGAAGAGTTTGATTATTACCCGTTATATGAAGAGCGTTCGGAGGTTTACTGCGCTGTCGGCCATCCGTTGTTCGACATGCCGGAAGCACAAATGAACAGCGAGGTGCTGCAGGATTACGAGTGCATCAACCACCGCTACGCGATTCATCGCGACAAACTCAATTTTGCCCGCTACGACAGTTTTTCCGCCTCGGCGACGCAGGTCGAAGCCGTAGCGCTGCTGATCAAGACCGGGCGCTTCGTAGGCTTCCTGCCCCGGCATTACGCGGCCACGCTGGTGGCGGCGGGGCAGTTTCGCGCAGTGCTGCCGGAGCGAATCAACATCGCCACGCCGTTCAATCTGATCCTGCGTCACAACACCGTGCGCAGTCCATTGGTGAAGGCGTTCGCTCAGGCGTTGGGCGTTGATCTGAAAGCGCCGTTGTAATTCAGCCGAGCATCAATCGCATCGCGCAACGTCGCTCACCGGGCAAACCGTGGGCGATTTCGTCGTTGAGTACCTCGATCAAACGCGGCCCGGCATCCAGTTCGTTCAATGGCACAAAACCCATTCGTTGATAGAACGGCGCATTCCACGGCAGGTCGCGGAAAGTGGTCAACGTGACCGCCTCAAGTTGCTGCCGTCGCGCGTGTTCAATCACGCCCAACAGTAACTTGCGACCGATGCCCTGGCCCTGAAAGTGTTGGCTGACGGACAGCTCTTCAACGTGCAACTGGTTGTCGATTTCAACGGCCCTTAAAAAACCGGCAAGTTGTCCGGCAGTATTCTCTGCCACCCATACATGTCCCTGCTCAATGGCCTGTAAATGCTGCGCGGCGTCGGGTACATCGCTGTCGGCCAGCCAGGCCAGTGCCGGGTCGAGGCGGAACAGCTCGGCAGCCGAACGTTCGATGACGGGGAGGGCGGCCGCGTCTGCGGGCCGGGCGGGGCGAATGAGAAATGTCATGCGGGTACTGCCGATGGCTGCGATCCTGGGAAGCTCCGCAAGATCGCAGCCTTCAGCGAGGTCTACAAGGGTTTCAGGTACAACAGCACGTAATCGTTCTTGTCGAAGCGACCGCTCAGTACCGGTTGCAGGCTGGCCAGCGGCGTGCCTTGCAGCGATTGCAGGTCCTTGCTGTCCATGATCAGCCAGGCCGGCCCCTGAAGTGCTTCCAGTTGCTGAACGGTTTCGGTGAACTGCGGTTGCAGGTCCTGCTCGACGTTGACCATGAACTTGATCGCCTTGGCGTCCTTGCCCATGCCGTGCAGCACCAGCGGGGCCGGGTTCTGTTGAACCTGGGCGAACGCCGCACGACTGAAAGAACGGGTGTCATAGAGCGCGCGTTCCACCGGCTCGAACACGGCGGCATAGACCGTCCACAACGCCAGTACCGCGCTCAGGGCCAGCACTTCGGCACGCCAGCGCGACTTCCACAGTCGGGACAACGCCAGCAGTTGCAGCAGGCCCAGCACGATCAGCACCGGCATGACACCGGTCAACAGCTCCGGGAACTTGCGTCGCGCAACCAGCAGGGCAACGATCAGCAACAGCGGCGTCAGCAGCCACAGGGCCTGAATGACCCCGCGCAACCAGGCGAATACCCGACCGTGGGCCACCTGGAACGGATACGCGGCGATGATCGCGGCCATCGGCAACATCGGCAGCAGGTAACGCGCCTTCTTTGCCTGTGGAATCGACAGACCGACCATGACGATCAACCCGGCCGCCGCGCAATATTGCACCAGGCGCAAGGCCGGTCCGCGCTGATGCGGTTTGCTCAGCCATGCCACCGCCAGCACCACAATGGCCAGCGGATAAGCCAGCGCGTAGTTGCCCAGCGAACTGGTGAAGTAGTACAGCGAACCGCTGACGCCTTCACTGCCATCCATGCGCCCCATGAACTGCATGCGGATCACGTCTTGCAGGAAAGCCTCGCCACCGCTGAGCTTGGCCAGCCACAACAACAGGCCGACACACGCCGCGAGCAGGATCGACGCCAGCACACCGAACACGAACAGCCGTGTCCACTGACGGTTGAGCAGGTAATAGCTGCAGAGCATGCCGGTCGGCACCACCAGCCCGATCGGCCCGCGAATGCCGAAACCCAGCAACAGCAGGACGAAAATCAGCGGCCAGCGCCGGCCGGAGCCGAAGTGGTCGTGTGCGTAGCCCAGGTAGAACACCGACAGCGCCACGGCAGCCAGCATCAGGTCTTGCGACACTGCCCGGACTTCGGTGATGAAGGTGCTGGTGAGCATCAGCAGTGCAATGCTGATCAATGCCCAGCGTTGCGAATGTACCGCCAGCAAGCGGTACATCAACATAACGATCACCCCGCCGGCGATGGCGCTGGGCAACCACGCGGTCAGGGTATTGATCGCGCCAAAGGGCAGCGACAACAGCCAGATGAACAGCGTCGAGACGGCCGAATAGTCAGCGTAAGGCTCGCCGTAGGTGGTCGGGAATACCGTCGGCCCGTGTCGCAGCATCTCCTGGGCAAACAGTACAAAGCGTGAATCAAAGCCAATGGGTGCCTGTCCATAAACCCCGGCGATAAACAACAACAGTGCCAGCAGCCCTGCGATCAGGGACTGCCGGCGGATGGCAGGCGACAACGTGATCAAGCGACGTCCGCAGTGTTGGGCCATTGTTGCAGCGGGATCGGCAGCTTGCGCGAGTCCCCACGGCCGATCGGGAAGTACTTGAAGCCATTGCGCGACAGACGATCGGCGTCGTACAGGTTACGGCCGTCGAAGATCACCGGATCCTTGAGGCGTTGCTGGATCAGGTCGAAATCCGGCGCCTTGAACTGCTGCCATTCAGTGCAGATGATCAGCGCATCGGAGCCGGCAAGCACCGATTCAGGGGTGCCCATCAGCATCAGTTTTTCTTCGTTCGGGTACAGATGCTGGGTTTCCTGCATCGCTTCCGGGTCGAAGGCACGAACGCTGGCGCCGGCGGCGAACAGCGAATCAAGCAGAACGCGGCTTGGCGCATCGCGCATGTCGTCGGTGTTCGGCTTGAACGCCAGGCCCCACAGGGCGAAGGTCTTGCCGCGCAGATCACCTTTGTAGAACGCATTGATGCGGTCGAACAGTTTGTGCTTCTGGCGTTCGTTGATCGCTTCGACCGCTTGCAGCAGGTCGCTGGAGCAATGGGCCTGTTCGGCACTGTGAATCAGCGCGCGCATGTCTTTGGGGAAGCACGAGCCGCCGTAGCCGCAGCCCGGGTAGATGAAGTGGTAACCGATGCGTGTGTCGGCGCCGATGCCCTGGCGTACCGACTCGATGTCGGCGCCCAGGTGTTCGGCCAGTTCGGCGATCTGGTTGATGAAGCTGATTTTGGTCGCCAGCATGCAGTTGGCGGCGTACTTGGTCAGCTCGGCGCTGCGCAGGTCCATGAACATGATGCGGTCATGGTTGCGGTTGAACGGCGAGTACAGGTCGCGCATCACGTCGCGCACTTCATCGCCTTCGCAGCCTATGACGATGCGGTCCGGACGACGGCAGTCGGAGACCGCCGAACCTTCCTTGAGAAATTCCGGGTTGGAGACGATATCGAACTGCAGCGCGCGACCGGCCTTGTCCAGCGCGGCCTGGATATGGGCGCGCAAGGTGTCGCCGGTGCCGACCGGAACGGTGGATTTTTCCACCAGGATCAGCGGTTGCTCGCGATGGCGGGCAACGGCATCGCCCACCGACAGCACGTATTTCAGGTCGGCCGAGCCATCTTCGCTGGACGGTGTGCCCACGGCGATGAAGGCGACGCGACCGTGAAGTACGGCGGTTTTCTCATCGGCAGTGAAGTGCAGACGACCGGAATCCAGGCCTTCACGGACCAGGCTCGACAGGCCCGGTTCGAAGATGCTGACGTGACCCTGGCTGAGCAGTTCGACCTTCTTCTGATCGATATCCATGCACACGACATCATGGCCGACCTCGGCCAGAACCGCGGCTTGCACCAGGCCGACGTAACCGCTTCCAAATACTGTGATTTTCATGGAGCACTCCTCAAATCGGGCGCTTGTGCCGGACGAGTGTTGATAGTGATGACACCGAGCATGACCAGTGCCACGCCCAGTGATTTGGTGAAACTGAAAGATTCGTTGAACAGCGGCAGGCTGGCCGCCAACAGATACACCAGCGCATAGCTGATGCTCAGCAGCGAATAGGCCCGGCCCAGCGGCAGGTCGCGCAGGGCGGCGAGCCAGCAGAGCATCGACAGTGCGTAGGCAAAAATGGCCGTGACAACCACCGCCAGCGCCGACAGATCGACGCTGCCGCTGCTCAGGGTCGACAGCCATTGTTCCGGCTGCGGCAGGCGCGTCATGCTCCAGCGCATGCCCAGTTGGGCGCCGCTGACCAGCAAAACGCTGCCCAGTGCAAAGCCGATGCCGCGTCCCTGACTCATGACTGTTGCCCCAGCAGTGCCACGCCGCCGATGACCAGTGCGACGCCGATCCAGTGCTGGCGATCGATCGGTTCGCGAAACACGAAACGCGCAATCAGGGTGATCAGCACAAAGTTGAGGCTGAGCATCGGGTAAGCGATGCCCACTTCAAGGCGTTGCAACACCAGCAGCCAGACCAGCAGGCCCGAACCGAGTGCGAACAGCGCCAGCCACAGCCACGGCGAGCGCAGTTTGTCGGCCCAGGACGAGTCGACACCGCGCCAGCTCTCCACTGCGTACTTCTGTGCAACCTGACCCAGGCATGTCAGCAGACATGCCGTCAGCAACAGCAACCAGCTCATGACGGATCCTTGGGCAGGACGATGATCACCAGGTTGCCTTGCTCATAACGGGTGCCGTCCTTGGGCAGCAGGTCGACTTCATGCAGCTCGTCGTCGCCCTTGACCCGCATGACCACGCCCACCGAGCCGGTGCGGCGGGCATCGCGTACCCACTGCTGGACTTCATCGGTGGTGATCCGCTGTTCCGCGCCTTCCGGATAGCTCAGGCCGTACTTCAGCTCGCCCACGGTGTTGTACAACGCCACCTTGGGTTGCTTCAGGCGCCAGGCCAGTGCCGAAGCGGCACCGAGATCGTTGCTCAGCAGGTGCGTGGTGCCGGACAGTTCGTCGAGGTGATGCAGGATGAACTGGTCCGGAGTCTTGTTGGCTACCACGGATTTCGGCAGCGCCGCCGGCAGCACGCCGATCAGCAGCAGACTGCCGAGCGCCGGAGCGGCCCAGCACTGCAGCGGCAGAAATGCTTGCGCAAGGTTGGCGATGATCCAGCCGATCAGGGCAATGAACACCAGCACCATGCTGTGCAGCTCATGGTCGTACACCGGTTTTTTCAGTTGCAGGTAAACCAGTGCGATCAGCGTGACGACACCCAATACCAGGTTCAGCAAGCCGTTGATGCTCAAGGCCCGGCCCTGTTCCAGACGCAGACGGTCGGCCAGAGCATGACCCAGCAACAGCGCCAGCGGCAGCAGGCAAGGCAGGATGTAGGTCGGCAGTTTGCCGTTGGCGGTGCTGAAAAACGCCAGCGGCATCACCAGCCACAGCAGCAGGAAGGCAATGCCCGGTTGGGTACGGGTCTGCCAGGCTTGCTTGAACGCCGGCACCAGCATGCCGACCCACGGCAGACTGAAGGCAACCAGCAATGGCAGGTAGAACCACCACGGCGCATCGTGCTGGGCGTCGTCACCGGCAAAGCGGCGGATGTGTTCGTGCCAGAAGAAGAACCGCCAGTAATCCGGTTCCTGACTGTGCACGGCCAGCACCCACGGCAAGCTGACGACGATCGCCACGGCAACCGCCACCGGGCCGTAGATCAGCAGTTCACGCCAGCGTTTCTGCCAGAGCATCCAGGGCAGGGCGATCAACACCGGCAGCAGCCAGGCGAGAAAGCCCTTGGTCATGAACCCCATGCCGCAGGCCAGCCCCAAAACGGCCCAGCTGATCACACGCTGCCGGGTGCTGCGACTGTCGACGGCAAACCACAGGGCCACAAGGCTCAGGTTGACCCAGAAGGTGAATTGCGGATCGAGGTTGGCATAACCCGCCTGACCGGCAACCACCGTGAAGCTCATGTAGAGCAGGGCGCAGATGAAGCTTTTGCTCGGCTCGTTCCACAGGCGACGGGCAACCAGGAAGCACAACAGCACGCTCAAACCGGTGCTGAGGGCCGAGGCGAAACGCACGCCGAACAGGTTTTGCCCGAACAGTTCCTGGCCCAGCGCGATCATCCAGTAACCGGCAACCGGTTTCTCGAAATAACGCAGGCCCATGAAATGCGGGGACACCCAGTTGCCGCTCAGCAGCATGTCCTGGCTGATCTGGGCGTAACGGGTTTCATCGGGAATCCACAGGCCATGGGTGCCGAGCGGCAACAGGTAGGCCAGCAGAAACAGTCCGATCAGCAGCGGTAATGCCCAGCGCTTGCTCATGCCCCTTGCACTCCCAGCCAGCCTTCACGGCCTTCGAGGACGCCACGCTGCACACGGCCCACAGGCAATGTGTTGAGAAACTCGGGCAACAGATCGCCCAAAGGCTTGAACTCGATTTCTCGCTGGCGTGCATCGGCCAGCAAACGGCGAAAATCGTCGGCCATCAGAATCCCTTCTACTTCGGCATGAATGGTGTAGTTGTTGAGGTTGTCCGGGCGGAACCGGTCAAGGATGAAGGCGTTGAAGTCCTTCGCCGCCACGGTCGGGCCGACCACCTCGTCGAAGGTCGGCATGTCCACCGGAATCTGCGGCGCCCCTACGGAACCATCGGCCAGCAGTGGTCGAAACAGCCGATTCCCGCGGCAATCGCTGTTATAGCGAAAACCGAAGGTTTCTTTGGCTTCGACCACGCGCTCGTCCGCGCGCCATCCGGCGGCGGCCGAGCACTGGATTTTCTCGCCGATGATGTCGCTCAGGGTGTCGACGCCGCGACGGATCTGCTCGATCAGTTGCGCGTCGCTCCAGGTGCCGGCATTGGCCTGCCAGCCGTGGTGATCCCAGGCGTGCAGGCCGACTTCATGGCCGGCGTCCCGGGCCTGACGCATCAGGTGCCCGAGATCGCGACCGATCGGCTTGCCCGGCCAGGCAGTCCCGGCCAGCAGAATGTCCCAGCCATACAGGCCGGCGGCGTTGGAACGCAGCATTTTCCAGAGGAATTGCGGACGGATCAGGCGCCACAGATGCCGGCCCATGTTGTCCGGGCCGACACTGAAGAAAAACGTTGCCTTGACCTGCGCTTCGTCGAGGATTTCCAGCAACCGGGGCACCCCTTCACGGGTGCCTCGGTAGGTGTCGACATCGATACGAAGACCTGCCTGCATTAACGCTTGTCCGCGATTTCGAGCATGGCTTCACGCAGGAAGAAGTCCAGGGTGTTGCCGATGGTCTCGCGCATTTCCACGGTCGGCTCCCAGTTCAGCAGGCGCTTGGCGTTGGCGATGCTTGGTTTGCGGTGTTCCACGTCCTGGTAACCGGCACCGTAGAACGCCTTGCTTTCCACGTCGCGGAAACCGGCGAACGGAGGGAAGTTGCTGCGCAGCGGGTGAGCTTCGAACTGACGCAGCAGTTCTTCGCCCAGCTGACGGATGCTGGCTTCGTTTTCCGGGTTGCCGATGTTGATGATCTGGCCGTTGCAGACATCGTTGTCGTTGTCGATGATGCGGGCCAGCGCCTCGACGCCGTCGGCGATGTCGGTGAAGCAGCGCTTCTGCTCGCCGCCGTCGAACAGACGGATCGGAGTGCCTTCCACCAGGTTCAGGATCAGCTGGGTGATGGCGCGGGAGCTGCCGATACGGGCCGAGTCCAGACGGTCCAGACGCGGACCCATCCAGTTGAACGGACGGAACAGGGTGAAGTTCAGGCCCTTGGCGCCGTAAGCCCAGATCACGCGGTCCAGCAGTTGCTTGGAAACCGAGTAGATCCAGCGCTGCTTGTTGATCGGGCCGACGATCAGGTTCGAGCTGTCTTCGTCGAAGTTCTTGTCCTGGCACATGCCATAGACTTCCGAGGTCGACGGGAAGATCACGCGCTTGTTGTACTTGACGCAGTAGCGAACCAGTTTCAGGTTCTCTTCGAAGTCCAGTTCGAATACGCGCAGCGGGTTACGGGTGTATTCGATCGGCGTGGCGATGGCCACCAGTGGCAGGACCACGTCGCACTTCTTGATGTGGTACTCGATCCACTCGGAGTGAATGCTGATGTCGCCTTCGACGAAGTGGAAACGCGGGTGGTCGCGCAGACGGTCGATGGCGTCGGAACCGATGTCCAGGCCATAGATCTCGTAGCGGTCGTCACGCAGCAGACGCTCGGACAGGTGGTTACCGATGAAGCCGTTGACGCCCAGGATCAGCACGCGGGTGCGACGTGGCGCACGGCCGGATTCGGCTCCGCGCAGCAGCGAACCGTCGACCAGACCCAGTTCATTGGCCAGTTGCGGGCCGCTCAGGTACAGACCGTTGTCGTTGCGCTGACCCGCGTTGATCACCAGCGAGTCTTCACCACAGGCGATGCGCAGCGGATCGACGCTGATCACACGGCCAGGGGCCTGACCTTCGTTGCCCTTGACGACTTCGGCGCTCCAGACGATCAGCTTGTGCTCGCCCACGGCGCAGAAGGCGCCCGGGTACGGACGGGTCACGGCGCGAACCAGGTTGAACAGCTGCTCGGCCGGTTTGGCCCAGACCAGTTTGCCATCCGCCGGGGTACGACGGCCGAATACGGTGGCCTTGGATTCGTCTTGCGGGGTTTCGGTGATCTTGCCTTGCAGCATGTTCGGCAGGGTGTCGCGCAGCAGGTCGCTGGCGGCAGTGCGCAGTTTGGCGTGCAGGGTCAGACCGGTGTCGCTGCGTTCGATGGCAACGCGCTGCTGGGCAACGATGGCGCCGGCATCGGCGCGCTTGACCATGCGGTGCAGGGTGACGCCGGTTTCGGTTTCGCCGTTGACCAGCACCCAGTTGGCCGGAGCGCGACCACGGTAGCGTGGCAGCAGCGAGCCGTGCAGGTTGAACGCGCCTTTTTTGGCCAGTGCCAGCAGCGGCTCGCTCAGCAGGTTGCGGTAGTAGAACGAGAAAATGTACTCAGGGTCGAGCTTGGCGATGCGCTCGATCCACAGCGGGTGGTTGGCATCTTCCGGGGCGTGGACCGGGATGCCCTTGCTGGCGCACAGCTGTGCAACCGAGGCGTAGAAGGCGTTTTCTTTCGGATCGTCGGCGTGAGTGAACACTGCTGCAATGTCGTAGCCGCTGTTAAGCAGGGCTTCAATGCCGGCGCAGCCAATATCGTGGTAAGCGAAGACAACAGTTTTTGCACTCATGAGAGAACCTGATCGGAAGTGGAATTGGAAGTAAGGCCGTCAACGGTGACCGCAGGTGCCGGGGAGGCCGGCTGGCTGCGCAACACCTTTTCAATGAAGAAGCGCGGGCGGGCGCGCACGTCGCTGTACATGCGTCCCAGGTATTCACCCAGCAGACCCATGCCGATGAACTGGCCACCGGTGAACACGAACAGCACCGCAAACAGTACGAACGTGCCGTCACCGGCCCAGACTGCACCGAACGCCAGGCGCAGGACGATCAGCGCAACGGCGAACAGTGCGCCCAGACCCGCCATCGCGAAGCCGACGATGCTCAGCAGACGCAGCGGCGTGGTGGTCATGCAGGTGACCAGATCGAACATCAGGTTGATCAGGCGCATCGGGCTGTATTTCGAGTCGCCGTGTTCACGCTCGGCGTGGGCCACGACGATTTCGGTGGTGTGGCGGGCGAAGCTGTTGGCCAGGATCGGAATGAACGTGCTGCGTTCGCGGCAGGCGAGCATGGCGTCGATGATGGTGCGGCGGTAGGCGCGCAGCATGCAGCCGTAGTCGCTCATGGCCACGCCGGTGGAACGTTGCACCGCGAGGTTGATCAGCTTCGACGGGTAGCGGCGCAGGGCCGAATCCTGACGGTTGCCACGCACGGTGCCGACGACGTCGTAACCCTTTTCGGCTTCGGCCACCAGACGCGGAATTTCTTCCGGCGGGTTCTGCAGGTCAGCGTCGATGGTGATCACCACGTCGCCCTTGCATTGCTCGAAACCGGCCATGATCGCGGCGTGCTGGCCATAGTTACGGTTGAGGATGACTGCCACGAACGGGCTGTTTTCGCGTCCGGCGGCTTCTTCCAGCATGTTGGCCGACTCGTCGCGGCTGCCGTCGTCGACCAGCACGATTTCGTAGTCATGTTTGAGTTGGGCGCAGGCCGCCTCTGTGCGCCGAAGCAGCTCAGGCAGACTGTCCTGTTCGTTGTAGACCGGGATGACGATCGACACGCATTTAATCGGGTAAGGTCTCACGAGCGTTTGTCCATAAGAGTGGCGATGGCGCCGACAACACGATCCAGATCCTGGTCGGTCATGTCGGGGAACAGCGGAATCGAGCACAGCCGCGCCGAGTTCCATTCGGTGTTGGGCAGGTACAGGTCAGGGTCACGCTGGCGGTACCAGGTGTGCAGGTGGGTGGCGATGAAATGGATGCCGGTGCCGATACCTTGCTCCTGCAGGCCCTTCATGAAGGCTTCGCGATCCATCCCGCAGCGCTCGCTGTCGATACGCAGGATGAACAGGTGCCAGGCGTGCTGCTGGGCGTATTGCTGTGGAACAACCAGTGGCTGCACCGGCAAGCCTTCGAGCTTTTGCAGGTACTGACCGGCCAGCTCGGTGCGGCGGGCATTGATGGCGTCCAGACGCTCCAGTTGCACCAGGGCAATGGCGGCGTTGATGTCGGCCAGGTTGTACTTGAAACCAGGCTCCATGACCTGGGCCTGCGGCTTGCGGCCACCGGTCAGACGGTCGTAGGCATCGACGCCCAGACCGTGGAACTTGAGCATGCGCACGCGGCTGGCCAGGGCTTCGTCGTCGGTGACGAACATCGCGCCTTCGGCACAGGTCATGTTCTTGATCGCGTGGAACGAGAAGATCGCCGTGCCGTGGGCGCCGACGTGGCGGCCCTTGTAGCGGGTGCCGGCTGCGTGGGCGGCGTCTTCGATGACGGCGATGCCGTGCTTGTCTGCTAGCGCGTACAGCGGATCCAGATCGAACGCGGCGCCGGCGTAGTGCACCGGAATGATGGCTTTGGTGCGTGGTGTGATGGCGGCTTCGATGCGGGCGGCGTCGGTCATCAGGGTGTCGCGGTCGACATCCACGAACACCGGCGTGGCGCCCAGCAGGGAAATCATGTTGGCGGTGGAGACCCAGGTCTGCGACGGCGTGATGACTTCATCGCCGGGACCGATGCCCAGGGCCAGCAGGGTGATGTGCATGCCGCCGGTGGCAGATGACAGTGCAACGGCGTGCTTGCATCCCACGTACTGCGCGAACTGTTCTTCAAGTGCCTGGTTTTTCGGCCCGGTGGTGATCCAGCCCGAGCGCAGAACCTGCTCGACGGCCGCAATTTCTTCATCGCCGATACTCGGGCGAGAGAAGGGGAGAAACGCCTGACTCATGGACACCTCATTGCGAAAAAAATGGACAGATCCATCTGTTCATCGGATCCAATCCCAGCGTAGACGCAAAAAACGGGTTTTGCATCAACGAGTTGCTTGGTAAGCATGACGTCGGGGGTTGGTTGACTTTTCAGGCGTTGCCCGGCAGGTTGGGCGGTACCGACTGAGGACCTATCTAGCTAAGGTTATTCCCGATTTTGTGAAAGGAATATGAAAAACCGGTCGGCGAATCGTTTATCTGTAATTCATACAGCCGCTGTTCAGATTTCCGCGGCTTTATCGGAAAAGTCCTACTACAAGACTCTTTCTTACTTCAAGTTCATTGCAGTTGTTAGTTGTTGTGCTGGACTGTTTTTTACTCAAGGCCTTTCGTTTGAGCAGCTTATCCGTTACCTCTTCAGAATCTATCACCAGTAACCCTTTGTCCTTGTATTTGGCGCGTTTGGCACCTTCCAGCCAACTCACCATGCGGTACGTTTTACAAGATGCCGCCGATCGCCTCGGCTTTGAAGACATGAATGTCGAGGACATTCCCTGGCACGCCCTGCAACCCGAGGATGTTGTCGCGTTAGTCGCCGCATTGCGCGCCGACAACTACGCCCCCAACACCTCTTCACTCTATGTAAACGCCATTCGCGGCGTCATGAACGAAGCCTGGCGCATGAGCCTGATCAGCCAGGATCACCTGTTGAAGATGCGCTCGGTCAAGGGCATTGCCGGTACGCGGCTGTCTCAGGGGCGCAACCTGAAGCGCACGCTGATCCATGAATTGATGGAAGTCTGCGCGGCCGATCCGCGTCCGCAGGGGCTGCGTGATGCGGCGGTGATTGCGCTGTTGTACGGCACCGGCATGCGTAAATCCGAGTCGGTGGATCTGGACCTGAACCAGGTGGACTTCACTGAACGCAGCCTGTGCGTCACGGCCAAGGGCAACAAGCAACTGATCAAATACGCACCGGCCTGGGCCTTTGCCAAACTCAATGCCTGGCTGGAGTTTCGCCGTTCAGAACTCAAGGAAGGCGAGAGCGACGATACGTTTCTGTTCAACCGCATCCGCCGTGGCAGCCACATCACCCGGGAGCGCATCACCAAGCACGCGATCTATTACATCGCCCGCCAGCGTGGAACTCAGGTCGGGGTGAAGATCATGCCCCACGATTTCCGGCGTTCGTTCATCACCCGGGTGATCGAAGAGCACGATCTGTCGATCGCCCAGAAACTCGCGCACCACAGCAATATCCAGACGACCGCCAACTACGACGTGCGCGACGACAATGAACGGCGTCGCGCCGTGGATCGTTTCGATCTGTAGTCGAGTGCTACGACGCGTCGAAGACGTGGGCCGCCCCTAGTATCGACAGTTGTACCGCGCTGCCGGCCGGCGGCGCGTGCATTCCGGTGCTGCGAACCAGCAGCGAACGACCGGGTTCTTCATTGGTTGCGGCCCGCAACTCGACCGTCAGGGTGCACGTGTTGCCGCCGAAATCGCGTTCGGTGACCACGGCGTTGCAGCCGTCTGAATCGGCGGGGAGGGCGGGCAGCTGAAGCTGTTCCGGGCGCAGCATGATCTGTGCGGGACCGGAGAAACCGTTGCTGTTCACCGCGATTCGTCCAAGATCGCAATGGGCCCAACCGGCCTCGATCTGCGCTGGCATGACCACGGCTTCGCCGAGAAACCGTGCGGTCTGCTCGTCGTCCGGATAGCGGTAAAGGTCCATCGGATGCCCTGACTGCACCAGTCGCCCGTCACGCATGACGGCCAGCTGATCGGCAAACGACAAGGCTTCGCCCTGGTCGTGGGTGACCAGAATCGTTGTCACGCCGCTCTCTTCGAGCAGACGGGCGACCATTTTGCGCATGGCACCGCGCAGGCCGGTGTCGAGGGCGGAAAAGGGTTCATCCAGTAGCATCAGGCGCGGTTGCTGGGCCAATGCCCGGGCGAGCGACACCCGTTGCTGCTGGCCGCCGGACAATTCATGGGGCCAGCGGCTGGCCATGCTGGCGTTCAGGGCCACGCTGTCCATCAAGGCCTGGATGCGTTCGGTTCTGGCGCTGCCGGTTTCACTCAGTCCGAAACCGATGTTGTCCGCCACGGTCATGTGCGGAAACAGCGCGCCATCCTGGGGAACATAACCAATCTGGCGCTGGTAGGCGGGCACGGCGTGGGTGCTGTCGACCAACGTCTGGCCGTTTAGCGTCAGGCTGCCGGCATCGGGGAACTCGAACCCGGCGATCATCCGCAGCAGCGTGGTCTTGCCGGAGCCGGACGGGCCGACGATCACGGTGCGACTGCCGGTCGGGACGGACAGGTTGATGGTGTCCAGTGCGGTTTGTGCGCCGAAGGATTTACTGAGATTGATGATATCGAGAGCGTTCATCGGCCGGCACTGCGCCTGGATTGGTGATAGAGGATGGCCGTGAGCGGCAGCGAAAGCACCACCATCAGCAGCGCGTAAGGTGCTGCGGCGGCGTAGTCGATTTCGCTGGTCATGGCCCAGAAACCGGTGGCCAGGGTGCGCGTGCCGTTGGGCGCGAGCAACAGGGTTGCGGTCAATTCATTGGTGATCGCCAGGAACACCAGCGCTGCACCCGCCGCCGCACCGGGTGCGGCCAGACGCAGGGTGATCAGCCACAAGGCGCGCAGCGGCGAGCGGCCGAGGCTTTGCGCGATGTTTTCCAGCTCCACCGGCGCCTGGGCGAAACCGGCACGCAGGCTGACCAGCGCCCGCGGCAAGAACATCAGCAGGTACGCCAGCAGCACGGTGATGGTGGTCTGATAGATCGGCCGGGCGAAGTGGATCGTCACGGTGACCAGCGCCAGCGCCACGACAATCCCCGGCAGAGAACTGGTGATGTAGTTGCAGCCTTCCAGCAAACGTTGCAGTTTGCCGGGCGCGCGGATCGACAGCCAGGCAATCGGGATCGCTGCAAGGCTGGTCAACACCGCACCGGCCACGCCGAACGACAGGGTCTGAAGCAAGGCCGGCAACAATTCTTCGCCTTGCCAGACTTCAGCGCCGCCAGCGATCAGCCATCTGCCCAACGTCAGCATCGGAACGCCTAGGGCGAGCAGGCAGGTCAGGGTTTGCAGGCACAGGCCCAGGGCGGCGGTGCCACGCTTCAGGCCTACGGTCCGCTGTTCCCGGGCGCTGCCGGAACCGACCCGGGCATAACGTGCATGGCCACGGGCGGCAGACTCTACGGTCAGCATCGCCAGACAGCACAGCGCCAGAACGCTGGCGAGCATGTTGGCGGCCGGGCCGTTAAAGGTAGATTTGAACTGATCGAAAATGGCCGTGGTGAAGGTGTCGAAACGGATCATCGCGTACAGGCCATATTCGGCCAGCAAATGCAGGCCGACCAACAGTGCACCGCCACAGATCGCCAGCCGCAATTGCGGCAGTACCACCCGGAAAAACACGGCCCACGGTTTTAGTCCGAGGGATTCGGCCACATCTTCGATCGCCGGGTCGAGACGACGCAACGTCGCCGCAATCGGCAAATAAAGGAACGGAAAGTAAGCGATCACCGACACCAGCACACCGGCCGGCAGCCCATTGATCGACGGAACCAGACTGACCCATGCATAGCTGTGCACGAACGCCGGCACCGCCAGCGGCGCGACCGCCAGCACTGACCACAATCGCCGACCGGGCAGATTGGTGCGCTCGGTCAGCCAGGCCAGTGTAATGCCCAGCACAATGCAGATTGGCAGGGTGATCAACACCAGCAGCACGGTGTTGACCAGCAGTTCGGCCACCCGAGGGCGGAAGATCAAGGCTTCGATGGTCGCCCAGCCGGTGTACCACGACACGCCGACCACAAAGCCGATCGGCAGTAACGACAGCAATGAAACACCGATCGCCAGTACGACCACCCAGGGGCTCCCGCGCCCGTTGAGGGCGCGGGACCTGCGTGAAAGGTTGGCGGAGGGCGCCGCAGCGATCCCCGCCGGCAGAGTTTCAGGCATCAATTAAAGCAGTCCCGCCTGAGTCATCAGTTCGACGGCTTTCTTGCTGTCGAGCTTCGATGCGTCGACTTTCGGTGCGTCCAGATCCTTCAACGGCACCAGTTTCGGGTTGGAAGCCGAGTCCTTGCCCACGGCGTACTCGAAGGAGTTGCCGGTGCGCAGCACTTCCTGGCCTTGCTTGCCGGTGATGTACTGGAGGAACTTCTGTGCTTCTTCCTGGTGTTTGCTGGACTTCAGCACGCCACCACCGGAGATGCTCACGAACGCGCCCGGATCCTGATGCTTGAAGTAGTGCAGGGCGGTGTTCTTGCTGTTTTCGCCGGTCTTGGACTGATCGACGAAAGCGTAATAGTGATAGATCACGCCGCTGTCCACCTGGCCGGCGTTCACCGCTTTGAGCACGGAGCTGTTGCCGCGGTAGGCGGTGAAGTTGGCTTTCATGCCCTTGAGCCATTCCAGGGTGGCGGCTTCGCCTTTCTGTTCCAGCACGGCGGCGACGATGGCCTGGAAGTCGGCACCGGCAGGGGACGCAGCCCAGCGACCTTTCCACGCCGAGGTCGCCAGATCCATCAGGGATTTTGGCAGGTCTTTTTCCGGCAGCTTGGCCGGGTTGTAGACAAAGACTGTCGAGCGAGCGGCGATGCCGACCCACTGACCATGGGCCGGACGATAGGCGGAGCCCACTTGTTCAAGAGTGGCCGGTGCCACCGGGGCGAACAGTTTCGCATTGTCCACCAACACCATGGCCGGGGAGTTTTCCGTCAGGAACACGTCCGCTGGAGAGGCTGCGCCTTCCTGCACGAGCTGGTTGCCCATTTCCGTGTCGTCGCCGTTGCGGATCGTGACCGGGATCCCGGTTTCCTCGGTGAAGCCGGCGACCCAGGCCTTGGTCAGGGTTTCATGCTGGGCGTTGTAGACCACGATGCCGACGGAATCGGCGGCAAACACCTGACCGGCTGCGAGCAGCGCGGTTGCCAGAGTAGCGTGCTTGAGAAAGGACGGAAGGGATGGACTCATGACGGAGCAGCTCCTGTTTTTTTAGACGTTATGGGCAAGCATTCGCCGGAAAACTTCAATGCGAATGATTTGCATATGTTGGCTGGCAATGTAGAGAGGCAAATGAGAAAAAAACGTCAAACAAACCGTTAATACATGTCATTGCCATTCAGGTTAGCAGTCACTGGGCGGGGACGCCGGGCGAACCCGGCGTTGTCTTTCAGGAGCCTTGGGGCAGGTAGGCGACGCTTTGATCCTCGCGGCCATGGAACACTTGTTCGCCGCGTGTCGGGGTGGTGGTGATGACCTGATGGTCTTGACCGAGCCTGGAGAGCGGCACGGGTTCGCCGGTGCGGTACTGGGCGACAAAGATCGTACGCTTCGGATCCCAGTGCTTGCCGCTGGTGCGTTCCAGCCATTCGAACATCGCGGCAGCATCGCCATCGCGAGGGAAGTCGCGGGTTTCCGGCACATAGTAGAACGGCTCGCCGCCGGTCTGCAGGTACATCGGAACCTTGTTGTCCACCTCGACCATGACGAAGTGCCATTGGCTCAACGGCGCACGCTGGCTGGCTTGCAGGCGCACGGTCTCGCCGAAACGGATCGCGCCGCCACCGCTGTTGGTCCAGGGGTAGAGCACGCCGAGAATCCCCAGCAGCAACACCGTGGTTACGGCAAAACCGATTTTCAGTCCGCGCCCGCCAAACGGGCTTTCGGCGTTGCGCGCCGCCATGCGCCGGGTGATCCACCAGGCCCCGAGCAGTTGCGCGAACGGCACCAGTGGCAGCACGTAGTAACTGCGCCGGCTGCCGCTGGCGGTGAAGAACAGCATCAACAACCCGAGGCCCTGAATCAGCCAACGGGTGTCGGGCTCGATGTGTTTCCAGTTCTTCGCCGCGACCCACAGGGCAATGATCCAGCACGGTGCCCAGGGCAGGGTGTAGATCGGCAGGTACAGCAAATAGGTGTAGATCGGGCCGATGTTGTCGAACGGCTGGAAAAACCGCACGACGTTTTCCCGCAACACCAGCCCCAGGCCGCTTTCCCCGTAGTTCGGCGCGCCGTATAGGTGCGACAGCAGGAACGGCGTCATGTAGAACGCCCCGGCAATCACCAGCGCCGTGAGCAGGCGCAGGTTCAGGTGACGTTTCCAGCGGCCCTCACTCAGCAGGTGCGGCAGCAATACCAGCCCCGGCAGGATGAAACCGATCAGACCTTTGAACAACGACGTCAGCGACAGCAGAACGCAGAACACCAGATAACGCGAAAACCGCGTGTCGTCGGGCCCTCGCCAATACCACCAGACCGCCGCCAGCACACCGCAGACCGTCAGGATGTCAGCAGTGGCGACCCGCGCCCAGAACACGAAATAGAAGGTGGTCGCCTGCATCCACCCGGCGATCAGGCCCGTGCCTTTGCGAAACAACTGCTCGCCCAGCAGATACACCAGCCAGACACTGAGCCAGGCGGACACCACCGAAGACAGGCGCAGCGACCAGTGATCCAGGCTGCCGGTCAACCAGGCGGTCGCGGTGATCAGCCAGTACGACAAAAGCGGCTTGTCGTAGTAGGGATCACCCTTGAGGTAAGGGTCGAAATAATCGCCGCTTTGCATCATCTGCAACGCGATGTTCGCCCAGCGGGTTTCTGCGCCCCAGAGTTCGCGGCTGCCCAGACCGAGCAGCAACATCAGGGCGCTGGCGGCCAGCAGGAGCAGCAGGGCGCCCCGGTCGTTATTGCGCAAGGTCATGGCTGGCGCTGCGGGAAGATGAAGATCTGCAGATTGCCGCGACGATAATGCTTGCCGTCTACCGGCAGCAATTCGACTTCCTGCTCTTCCTGCGTGCTGTTGACGCGCAAGACCACACCGACCGCGCCTTTCTTCCGCGCTTCGGTCATCCACTGGCCGACGCCGTCCATCGTGACTTTACGTGCTTCCATGGCCGGGTCTTCGAGGCCGTACTTCAGCTCACCGATAGTGTTGAACAGATCCACCTGCGGACGCTTCAGGCGCCATGCCAGCGCGGAAGCCGCGCCCAGGTCGTTGCTCAGCAGCGACGCAGTTTCACTCAGTTCCTGTTGATGCTCGGCAATGAACTGATCAGGCATCTTGCTGTTGACGATCTGCCCCGGCATGGCCGCCGGCAACAACGCCACCAGCAAGCCGATACCCAGCGCGGGCATCGCCCACAACGTCAGCGGACGCAGCACTTGCAAGGCGTTGGCGATGATCCAGCCCACCAGCACGATATAGGCCAGCGACAGGCTGAACATCTCGGTGTTTTCGTAGATTTCCTTGGTCGCCTGCAGATAAAGCAGTGCCACCAGCGCCGCACTGGCGATGACGGTATTGATCACACCGTTCAGGCGCAGGACACGGCCACTGTGCTGATCCAGCCAGTTGACCACGGTCTGCCCCATCAACAGGGCGATCGGCAGCAGGCACGGCATGATGTAGGTCGGCAGCTTGCCGCTGCTCAGGCTGAAAAAGGCCAGTGGCAGCAGGAACCACAACGCCAGGTAGGCGGTTTTGGCTTCACGCTTTTCGCGCCAGGTGCGCAGGAGCGTCGAAGGCAGCAGAACGGCCCACGGCAGGGTGGAGGCAAACAGCAGCGGCAGGTAGAACCACCAAGGACGGGCGTGCTGCGCGGCATCGCCGGCGGCAAAACGACGGATGTGTTCGTGCCAGAAGAAGAATCGCCAGAAATCGGGTTCCCGGTAATGAACCGCCAAGACCCACGGCAGGCTGATCAGCACGCAAACCACCACGGCAACCAGTCCGTAACGCACCAGTTCGCTGAAGCGGCGTTGCCAGATCATGTAGGGCAGGGCGATCAGCACCGGCAGCAATAACGCCAGGAATCCTTTGGTCATCAGGCCCATACCGCAGGCGACACCGAGCAGCGCCCAGCCGCCCAGGCGAGCGCGAGGGGTCTGGCTGTCGATGGCAAACCACACGGCGACCATGCTCAGGTTGACCCACAAGGTGAATTGCGGATCGAGGTTGGCGTAACCGGCCTGGCCGGCAATCAGCCCGAAGCTCATATAAAGAAGGGCGCTGGCGACGCTGATGCGCGGGTTGTTCCACAGCCGGCGAGCTATCAGGTAGGTCAGCCAGACACTGACACCGGTACTCAGGGCCGAAGCGATACGCACGCCGAACAGGTTTTCACCGAAGATCGCCTGGCCGATCGCAATCATCCAGTAGCCGGCAATCGGTTTTTCGAAATAGCGGATACCCATGAAATGCGGTGCGACCCAGTTGCCGCTGAGCAGCATTTCCTGGCTGATCTGGCCGTAGCGGGTTTCATCGGGGATCCACAGGCCGTGGGTCATCAGCGGCAACAGATAAAACACCACGAAAGCCAGAATCAGGCCGGGAATGGCCCAACGCTCGAAAGTCGTGGTGGGGGAGAAATGACGGGCAGCGTGTCGCAGCGGGTTGTTTTCAGACGTCATGACAAAGCCTTGGTGCCAAACGAAGTTCTTGTGTCGATGGCCTGCCCGGCGCGTTCCTGAGCGGGCGGGTCATCGTGTTGAATGAATGCAGGTGTGCGATCGGGAGACGGGCGTTTCCTGTATCCAGAGAACTGCCGAACCTCCAGGCCGGAGTTCTCGCACTATAGCCAAGCTTAAAAAAAACCGTTGTCCAGTAAATCGGGGGCAGATACATCTTTCATTACAAATTAATGAAGTCCGTTCCTGACTAGTTAAAAAGTGCAACCTTGTCGGTCCGCCCCAACTAAAGCATTAATGACTATTGAGTTGAGACCAGGCATCGGCATTCATGATGCCCAACACTTTAAGTTGGCCTTTGTCATCGATGCGAGCAAACAGAGTACTGCCGTATTCGGCGGCGACCGCGTGAGGAAAACCGGTCTGCTTTTCGAAATCGCTGATGCATCCGCTGTGGGTGACCAGCACCAGATTGTGCTTGGCAACCTTGTGCGCCACCACGTCGTTGCGCAGGGAAGAACCGCAGGACTCGAGCCAGGTCTGGGCTGTGGCGTCCTGACCAAACATGGCACGCGCGGTCTGCACGGTACGGGTCAACGGGCTGGTGAACACCTGCGCCTGCTGCATGCCCAGACCCACGAAGCCTTTGCCTACAAGCGCTGCAGAGTCGTTGCCGGCCTGGGTGATGCCATCGGCCGGGCCCATGCAGAGGTTGTCGGAACGGTCGCAACGTTCGGCGTGACGCACCAGTGCCACGATTTCGCCAGCCTGCCAGGCCTGGGTCCAGTCAGCCCGGGCGGCCTTGCCGGCGTTACCCAGGTCGACGGGCGAGCGGGTTACCCAGACGAAGCCGCTGACCAGCCCGATGGCGACCACTACACCGATGCCGGTCAACAGTTTTCCAAGTCCAAGCGTGCGGCGCTGTTTATATGTCGCTGTTAATTGCATCTGTCGCTCCACGGCATGCCCCTTGACGTCGCAGGCGAGTTGGGCCGGCGATTTAACCAACTTTTATAGTTATGTACTTGAATAATGGCTGAACATTACGTTCGTGCACGTCGGGGGGCGGTGAAGAACATGTGAAAATTTCGCGAGAGTCGATAAAACCCAACTAATCCGGTGTTTGATAACCAGACTCAAATACCCTTTTTTTACCGGCCAGTCTTAACAAATGTTTATGTTTGCGGTGAAGCTGCGCAGGTTCGGTCAATATCGCGGTGCTAGCCTGTTTTTGACCGCGAAGTCTGAATTCAGCAGTGGAGTCATCGACCCGAATGGATCTCAAGCAAAGCCTGACGAAACGGATCGTCATCGTGTTCGCTTTGATGAGCGCTCTCGTCGCTGGGGTGTTCGCGCTGGGCATCGTGGCTGCCGTGCATGTCGTCGAGCACCGGCTGGCTACCAGCACCTTGAGCGGCGGTCTGCATCGCCTGCTGGCCATGGAGGACATCAATCGCTGGAGCCATCAGCCGGAAAAGAGCGAGTTGTTTTTCTTCGAGGGCGGCTCTGGCGCGATGGCGCTCATTCCCTCGCTGGCGTCACTGGCCCCAGGTTTTCAGGAAATCAGCTTCGATGGTGATGACTTCTTCGCCATGGTCGAGGTGGTCGGTGGACGCAAATATGTGTTGTTGCGCGATCAGGAGAGCCTCGAACAGCGCGAGCGATTGCTGTTCATTGTGGTCACGGTCGGTTTTGTCCTGAGTGTTCTGTTGGCGGTCGTGCTGGGGCGATTGCTGGCTCGACGGGTGATGGCGCCGGTGATTCGTCTGGCGCGTCAGGTGCGCCATCGAGACCAACTGCTGGTGCTGGCGCCTCCGCTGCACCCGGACTACGCCGCAGACGAAGTGGGCGAGCTGGCGCTGTCGTTCGACCAGACCCTGGGCCGCCTGCGTGAAACCCTGAGCCGCGAAAAACTGTTCACCAGCGATGTCAGCCATGAACTGCGCACGCCATTGATGGTGCTTTGCGGCTCTTGCGAGTTGTTGCTCGCCAATCCATCGCTCGATGCCCGTTCAACCGCACAGGTCAATCGCATCGCCCGGGCCAGCCACGAGATGCGCCAGCTGGTGGATACCTTCCTGATGCTGGCTCGCGCCGAGGACGATACCGGCAGCGACATTTGCGTCACGCTCAAGGACGTCGCGGATGCCCAGAGCGAGATCTGGGGCCGGTTGATTCGTGAAAAGGGCCTGGAGTTTTTCTACGAGGTGGAGCAGCCGTGCATGGAACGCTTCAACCTGACGTTCCTGCAATCGGTCATGGGCAACCTGTTGCGCAATGCCTGGCACTACACCGATCACGGGTTCGTCCGGTTGACCTTGACCGCCAACGGTTTTGTGGTGGAAGACAGCGGCATCGGTATTCCGGAGGAACAGCGTCAGGCAGTGTTCCAGCCGTTCGTGCGCGGCGATGAGGGGCGCGGCGAGGGCCTTGGCCTGGGGTTGTCGCTGGTGCAGCGGATCTGCAAGCGCCAGCACTGGCGGGTGCAGTTGAGCAGCGGCCAGTCCAGCGGCAGCCGCTTCAGCGTGGAATTGAAGCCGGCGGCTCAGGACGGCGGGCAGCTGCGCGCATTGCCGGCGGCCTGACGGATCAGCTCGGCGAGGCGTTTGACGTTGTTCTGCTGAGCATTCACCAGATCGTCGATGCTCGATCCGGAAGGCGTCTGCAGAATCGAGCGGCAGGTGAGCAGGCCGCTGTCGCCCGCATCGGCCGGACGCAGGCGCCATTTCACATCCATCAGCCCGTATTGTCCGGGGATCGAATCGAAACGCTGCACATCGATGCGCACCGATGTTTTGCGCGCAACTCCAGCGTTGCTCAACTGATCCACCAGCGCACTGCGCAGCTCGTCACTGAGGCTCGCGCCCCACCATTGGGTTTCCAGAATTGCCAGCCCGCTGTTGCCCTGGCGGATGACGATTTGCGGACGGTCGACCTGGGGCGGCACGCTGATGCTTTCGATTGCGATGTCCTGTCCTGATCGGCCAGGCATCGGTTGCGCCGGGGTCAGGGTGTGGAAACTGATCGGGTCGCTGCGACAGGCACCCAGCAGCAGGCACGCGGCGAGCACGGTGAACTTCAGCGGTAAAGCCATGGCAAAGCTCCTGTGCTCAATTGCGCGGCGGTCCTTTGAGATCCAGTGGCGCAGCGTTGTCGGGGCGGCCGCGAATCAGCGATTCCGGATGGCGACCGAGGTAATCCGACAGTTCACGCAGCGAACGCGACATGCGCCCGAGTTCGTCGAGGGTCTGGGTGAGTTTCTCTCGCTGCGGCGAATCTTCGGCCAGCGTCGAGTTGGCCGATTGCAGGGTCTTGCTCACGTCCGCCAAAGTGTTCTGGACACTGGGCAAAGTCTTCGCGTTGAACTGGGTCAGGCTTTTGCGCAGTTCGACGAGGTTGCCGTCGAGATTGCCGGCAATGCGTTCCACCGGCAGTTTGTTGAGCTTGTCGACCATCGCCTCGAGTTTTTCCTGCAACTGTTCGAGGCTACCGGGAATGGTCGGAATGACGATCGGACGCGCCGTCGGGTCAAACGCGACTTTTTCGGCTTTCGGGAAAAAATCCAGAGCAATGTACAGCTGACCGGTCAGCAGGTTGCCGCTGCGGGCCTGGGCGCGCAGTCCGTTGTCGACGAAGGTGCCGATCAGGCGCACGGCGGCGGCTTCGTCTTCCGGGTTGTGGTTGAGCACCTTGAGCATCTTTTCGTGGGCCCGTCCGAGGCGTTGCGGGTAGATCACGATGCCGACGTTGACCGGGAAGCTGCGTTTCTTCTCGTCGTAGTCCAGGTTGATGCTCACCACACGGCCGATTTCCATACCGAGGAATTCGACCGGCGCATCGACCTTGAGGCCGCGCATGGCCTGATCGAAACGCAGGCTCAGGTATTGCGGTTTGCCGGCGGGCGGGGCGAGGGCGGTCTGCTGGTCGTCGAACAGATCGAAGGATTTTTCATCCGCTGCCGCCACATCGTTGGGGCTGTAATCCGGTGCGCGGAAGGCAATGCCACCGACCAGCAGGGTCGAGAGCGATTCGGTCTTCACCGCAAAACCATTGGCGCCGACGTTCACGTCTATACCGCTGGCGTTCCAGAACCGGGTGTTCTCGGTGACGAAAGCATCGTTTGGCGCGTGGATGAACACTTCGATATTCACCCCTTTGCCATCGGGATCGAGCGCGTAGGCCACGACCTGACCGACCGGAATCTTGCGGTAATAGACCGGGGAGCCGATGTCCAGCGAGCCCAGATCCGAGGAATGCAGGTTGAAGCGTCTGCCCGGTTCGCCATAGGTGATCGGGGGCGGGTTTTCCAGGCCCTTGAAGTATTTGCCGCGCGAATCGGACTGGCCGATGTCGGCACCGATGTAGTCGCCGGAAAGCAGGGTGTCGATGCCCGAGACGCCGCCGGCGCCGATACGCGGGCGTACCACCCAGAACTTGGAGTCTTCGCGGGTAAAGGTTTCGGCCTGCTTGGCCAGTTTGATCGTGGCGTTGACGCTCTTCTGGTCGTCGGCCAGCTCGACGTCCGAAACCTGGCCGACCACCACGTTGCGGTATTTGACTTCGGTCTTGTTGGCGGTCAGACCGCTGCCGGTCTTGAAGGTGACGACGATGGTCGGGCCTTCCTGCATCAGGTTGTGCACCACCAGCGAAATGCCCACCAGCACCGCGACGATCGGCACGATCCACACCAGCGAAATGCTGAAGCGCCGGGTCTTGACCGGTGCCTGGCCGGGTGCTCGCGGTTGATCGGCGGCTGACGACTCCATCCATGACCTCCAGAGTGTGTTGGGCACTGAGCGTCAGGAACGCAAAAGCACTTCATCAATATAGAAGTGCTTTGCGATAGAGCAAATCGGCGAGCTTCAGCCCAGCATTTCCCGCAGGCGATACCAGAACATGCCCAGTGCCAGCAGCGGCGAGCGCAACGCCGGGCCGCCGGGGAAGGTCATGTGCGGTACGCCGCTGAACACGTCCATGCCCTGGCTGTGGCCGGCATGAATCGCTTCGCCCAGCAACTTGGCGCACCAGTGGGTGACGTTCAGGCCATGGCCGGAGTAACCCTGGGCGTAGAACACGTTCGGGTGCTGCTTGAGCCGTCCGACCTGCGGGAAGCGGTTGGCGGTGATGCCGATCTTGCCGCCCCACTGAAACTCGATGCCCACGTCCGCCAGTTGCGGAAACACCTTGAGCATCTTCGGTCGCATGTAGGCGGCGATATCGGCCGGGTCCCGACCGGAATAATGGCAGGCACCGCCGAACAGCAGGCGCCGGTCTGCCGAGAGCCGGTAATAATCGAGGCCGACTTTCTGGTCGCAGAGCGCGAGGTTCTGCGGGATCAGCTCGGCGGCGCGTTCTTTGGACAAGGGTTCGGTGGCGATGATGTAGCTGCCGGCGGGCAGGACTTTACCGCTGAGTTGTTGCTCGAGTTCGTCCAGATGCGCGTTGCAACCGAGCACCAGACTGCCGGCGCGCACCGTGCCCGAAGCGCAGCGCACTTTTACCGTCGCACCGTGGATGATTTCCAGCACCGGGCTCTGCTCGAAGATCCGCACCCCGAGCGATGCCGCCAGTCGCGCTTCGCCCTGCACCAGATCGAGCGGGTGCAGGTGGCCCGAACCCATGTCGATCAGGCCTCCTTTATAGGCATCCGAATTGACCACTTGCCGGCGCATGTCCTCAGGGCTGACCAGTCGCGTTTCATGGGCATAACCCGAAGCCGCGAGACTGTCCTGTTCAGCCTTGAACGCCTCGAACTGTGCCGGGGTGTTGGCCAGTTCACAGAAGCCCCAGCGCAGGTCGCACTCGATGGCGTGGTCTTCGATGCGTCGGCGCACCAGCTCCACCGAGTCGACGCCGGCCTGTTGCAAGTAGCGCACGCCTTCGGCGCCGACATGACGGGCGAAGCCCTCGACTTCATGGCCGATGCCACGAATCAACTGGCCGCCGTTGCGCCCGCTGGCGCCCCAACCGATGCGCCGGCCTTCGAGCAGCACCACCGAGACGCCGCGCCGGGCCAGCTCGATGGCGGTGTTGACGCCGGTGAAGCCGCCGCCGATCACGCAGACATCGGCGATCAGGTCGGCTTCAAGCGCAGGGTATTGCGTGCTCGCCCGGGCCGATGCGGCGTAGTAGGAGCGGGCGTGTTCCTGGGTGTACTGATTCATTTGTTCGACTTCACTTTGCTCCAGGAGCGGGTCATCAGACGCATGATCGACTGGGGCGGGGTGGTGGAAATATAGAGTTTGTCGAGCACTTCCTGAGGCGGATACACCTCGGGATTGCTGACCAGTGCCATGTCCATGTATTGCTTGGCCGGCGGGTTCGGGTTGGCGTAGCCGACCGCGGCGCTGACCTTGGCGATCACTTGCGGATCGAGCAGGTAGTTGATGAAGGCGTGGGCTTCCTTGGTGTTGGCTGCGTCGGCGGGAATCGCCAGCAGGTCGAACCACAGGTTGGCGCCTTCTTTGGGAATTGCGTAGGCAATGTTCACGCCGTTCTTTGCTTCCTTGGCGCGGTTGGCCGCCTGGAACACGTCACCGGAATAACCGAAGGCCACGCAGATGTCACCATTGGCCAGGTCGGTCACGTATTTCGAGGAATGGAAGTAGGTGATGTACGGACGGATGCTCAGCAGTTTGGCTTCGGCTTTCTTGAAGTCTTCAGGGTTTTCGCTGCGCGGGTCCATGCCCATGTAGTTGAGAACGGCCGGGAACACTTCGTCGGCCGAATCCATCATCGACACGCCGCATTGGGTGAGTTTCTTCAGGTTCTCCGGTTCGAACAGCACGGCCCAGGAATCGATGTGATCGACGCCCAGCACCTGCTTGACCTTGTCGACGTTGTAGCCGATGCCGTTGGTGCCCCACAGGTACGGCACCGAGTGCTCGTTGCCCGGATCGTTCTTTTCAAGCAATGCCAGCAGTTTCGGATCGAGGTTCTTCCAGTTCGGCAGTTGCGAGCGGTCCAGTTTGAGGAACGCGCCAGCCTTCACCTGACGGGCGAGAAAGTGATTGGACGGAACGACCACGTCGTAACCGGTGCGACCGGCGAGCAGTTTGCCTTCCAGGGTTTCATTGGAGTCGAAGACGTCGTAGATCACCTTGATGCCACTGCCGGCCTGAAAGTCGGCGAGGGTGGTCGGCCCGATATAATCGGTCCAGTTGTAGACGCTGACTTGGGGTTGGGCTTGCGCACCGGCACTGCAAGCCAGGGCCAGGGCGGCGGGGATCAGGGATTTCAACAGACGCATATCGACACCTCTTCGAATTATTGGATTTTTCAGGTGATTCTCTGGTGTGCCATCGCGAGCAGGCTCACTCCCACAGCGGGAATGCATTTCAAATGTGGGAGCGAGCCTGCTCGCGATAGCGATGGATCAGTCAATGAAGGTCTCAGACGCTCAACAGCAGGAACTCACGCTCCCAGGAGCTGATCACGCGCTTGAAGTTTTCATGCTCGGCACGTTTCACCGCCACATAGCCGCGCACGAACTTGCTGCCCAGGTACTCGGCGACGGTGTCGCACTCTTCCATCTGGGTCAGGGCTTCTTCGATGGTGATCGGCAGGCGCAGGTTGCGGCGCTCATAGGCGCGGCCTTCGACGGCAGCGCTTGGCTCGATGCCCTCGACCATGCCGATGTAGCCGCACAGCAGGCTCGCGGCAATCGCCAGATACGGGTTGGCGTCAGCGCCGGGCAGGCGGTTTTCCACGCGCATCGCCTCAGGCCCGGAGGTCGGAACCCGCAGGCCGACGGTGCGGTTTTCTTCGCCCCATTCAACGTTGACCGGCGCCGAGGTATCCGGCAGGAAGCGGCGGAACGAGTTCACGTTCGGTGCGAACATCGGCAGCACCTTCGGGATCAGCTTTTGCAGACCACCGATGTGATGGCGGAACAGGTCGCTCATGCTGCCGTCGGCATTGGCGAAAATCGGCTTGCCGGTGGCGATTTCTACCACGCTCTGGTGCAGGTGCATGGCGCTGCCGGGCTCGTCGCCAATCGGCTTGGCCATGAAGGTTGCGGTGACGTTGTGCTTGAGTGCGGCTTCGCGCAGGGTGCGCTTGAACACGGTGATCTGGTCGGCCAGATCCAGCGCGTCGCCGTGGCGGAAGTTGATTTCCATCTGCGCCGGGCCGTCTTCGTGGATCAGCGTGTCGAGGTCCAGGCCTTGCAGTTCGCACCAGTCGTAGACGTCTTCGAACAGCGGATCGAATTCGTTGGCCGCATCGATGGAAAACGACTGACGACCGCTTTCGGCGCGACCGGAGCGTCCCAGCGGTGCCTTCAACGGCAAGTCCGGGTCTTCGCAGCGCTGGGTCAGGTAGAACTCCATTTCCGGCGCCACGATCGGCTTCCAGCCCTTGTCGGTGTACAGCTGCAGGACTTTTTTCAGCACGTTGCGCGGCGACAGTTCGATCGGGTTGCCGAACTTGTCGAAGGTGTCGTGGATCACGATGGCCGTCGGTTCGATGGCCCATGGCACCACGTACACTGCATCGCTCACCGGTTTGCAGACCATGTCGATGTCGGCCGGGTCGAGCAGGTCGTAGTAGATGTCGTCGTCGACAAAATCCCCGGTTACCGTTTGCAGCAGCACACTTTCCGGCAGGCGCATGCCTCGCTCATGCAGGAACTTGTTGGTCGGTGCAATTTTGCCGCGGGCGATGCCGGTCAGGTCGCTGACCACGCATTCCACTTCGGTAATCTTGTGATCTTTCAGCCATGTGAACAGCTGATCGAAAGGGGCATTCATAAAGACCTCGTCGTTGGTTTTATTGACGCGGGGGAAGTGCGATTTCATCTTTCGCAGGCTTCCCCTGTGGCGCGTTGACGACTATCTTGGGCGGGCCTTGCCGTTCCATCTATCCACTTTCAGCAGCACCAAAGCGCACCAAAAGAGTGCGCAAGGTCTCCCATGACAACGTGTAATCCGCTACAGGTTCAAGCTTTCAACACCGCCGATGTCGCCGAGCAGATCCGTGCGACACCAGGCTGGGTCCAGCATTACCAGCAGATGTCGCCGGGGCATTTCGCCGGGCAAATCCGCTATCTGGACCTGGAGGGCGTGGAGGTTTACGAAGAACAGATGAACACCCGTGTGGAGCAGAATTTCAGTGCACCCTCGGGGGCTCTGGCGTTCTGTTTCGATCGCAGTGACAACGCGCTCTATCTGCTGAACGAAGAGAGCCGGAACATCTGGATCACCCCGGAGAACTACCAGGAAATCGCCGTGGTGTTCGGTCCGGAGTTCGTCCGCCGCAACGGTCTGGACGTGGCCCGGCTGGAAGGTTTGTTCATGGCGCCCCTCAACGGCGCGCAGAATGCGCTGTTCAGCCGCTGGTTAAGTTCGACCCTCACGAAGCTGTCGCAAACCCTTGATCAGCCAAGCAAAGAAGCATTGACCCAGCAGTTGCTGGAGGATTGCCTGTTCATTCTCGACAACGCCCGAGTGTGTCTGGACAGCGGTGGTTTGCAGCGCCGCGCCGAAGAGCGGCAAACCATGAAACGCGTGGGGGAGTGGGCAGCGGATTCGCCGGAAGAAACCCTCAACCTGCTGGAGCTGGCTCAGGTGGCCGGGGTGTCGTTGCGACAATTGCAGCAGACCTTCAAGGCCTACACGGGGATGTCACCGACCCAATGGTTGCGTTTGCGCCGGCTCAACAGTGCCCGCCGGGAACTGCTCAAGGGAGCCGCTTCAGGCACCACGGTGGCCGAAGTGGCGATGAACTGGTCGTTCTGGCATCTGGGGCGGTTTTCCAACAGCTATCGGGCGCTGTTCAATGAGTTGCCGAGTGAGACATTGAAACGATCGTGCCGCTAACGGACGGGATACATCCTTTCAAACGCCGTTCCTGAGCAACTGGCCGAGCGCCTCCAGTTCACCCTTCTCCACATCGGAAACCAGCACGAAACGCATGTGGCCAGCCTGCCAGGAAACCACGTTGAAACCGCGAATCGTCTGGCTCTGCGACGGTTTGTCGGCCTCCGTCGTCGGCAGGATGAACACATTGATGATGTGTTTGGCCCGGCCGTAACTCAGGGCGGCGGCGGTCTGGTGTTGCAGGTAATCCAGCCGCCCGCCTAGCAATGGAAAACCCTGTGCCGAGTAGTCGACGACGGGGGGCGAGAAGTCGAGTTTGCCGGTGAACCAGGGTTTTACGGTGTGACGGTCGGACGACACCACATCATTCAGATGAGTCCCCATCAACGAGCGCACGTGGCTGGAGACGGCCTCGTCCATCAACGGCTGTTCGCTGCCCGGTGTTGCCACGTAAAGCACCATCGCCAGGGCCAGGGCGGCTGCGGAGAATGCTGGAGCGAGCCATTTTCGCCAGCGCTCGAACGGGCTCGGCGAAGCCGGAGCAACGGCGGCAAGCACGCTGGCCGTCAATGATGCCGGCGCGGAGTAATACGGCGCATGGCGCTTCACACTGACCTTCAACAGTTTTGCCTCATCATGCAGCCGCGCGCAGTCAGCGCAGGTGGCCAGGTGCGCAGCGACATCCGCCGCCATCGCCGGATCAAGTTCCTGATCCAGATAGCCATGCAGTTGCGTCTGGCAAGCCGTACAGTCGAGTTCATTCATCGTCGTGCCACTTCAGTAGTTCGAGCTTGAGCATCGCACGGGCCCGGGCCAGCCTCGACATGACAGTGCCGATGGGAATATCGACCACCAGGGCAATGTCCTTGTAGGGCAAGTCTTCGAGGTCCTTGAGCACAATGACCTCGCGAAACGCCGGCGGCAAGGCGCTCAGTGCCTGCTGGATCAATGCTGCGTTTTCCGTGTGAATGGCCAACAGTTCCGGGCTTTGGCCGTGACTCAGTGCGCCGTCGATATCACCGGTTTCGTCATCGATGGCGACCCAGTGACGGCCGGCCGAGGCCTTGAGCCAGGTGTAGCTTTCGTTGCGCACGATGGTCAGAAACCAGGCCTTGGCGTTGCCGTCGGCGAATCGCTGCAAAAACCGGTAGGCACGCAGGGCGCTTTCCTGCACGACATCCCGTGCAGCGGCGTCGTTGCCCGTGATCCAGCGCGCGAGGTTGTAAGCCGCGTCCAGGTGCGGTGCAATCAATTCCTCAAAACGCTTCATAGTGATTTCCGCACCGTCACACCCCTATAACTGTGATGGGTCGTGTTTTATTCCCTGAAAAATATTTGTTTTGTGGCGTGGAATAAACCTTCGTCCCGCAAGGTTCTTCCTGGTGTCAGCTACATCACTGTAGTCCGCCAGCGAGGACCTACCGATGGACAATCAAACAAAACATCCACTGCGCACCGACGGCTTGCTGAGCAACCCGGACCGGCGAACGCTGCTCAAATGTTCGGCGTGGGCCGGGGCCGGGGTCCTCTGGGCCCTGAGCGGCGGCGTTCCCAGAGCCTTTGCGATGGATGAGGCGGGCAACGTCAGCGATCCCAAGGCGTTGGCCAGCACCTTTCACTTCGTGCAGATCAGCGATTCGCACATCGGCTTCAACAAGGAAGCCAATCCGGAACCGGTGAAAACCCTGCAAGTGGCGATCGACAAGGTCATCGCACTGCCGAAACGGCCGTCGCTGATCCTGCACACCGGCGACATCACGCACCTGTCCAAGGCCGAAGAATTCGACACCGCGGCGCAAGTGCTCAAAGGCCTGCCGTCCACCGTGCATTACATCCCCGGCGAACACGACACCCTCGACGAGGGCGGCGGCAAGCTCTATCTCGAACGCTATGGCAAGGGCACCAGAGGCAACGGCTGGTACAGCTTCGATGACCACGGCGTACATTTCATTGCGCTGGTCAATGTCTTCAACTTCCAGGCCGGACATGAAGCCAACCTCGGCGCCGATCAACTGGCGTGGCTGGCCGATGATCTGCGCGCGGTATCGACCAGTACGCCGATCGTGGTGTTCACCCACATTCCGTTGTGGACGATCTATCAGCCCTGGGGCTGGGGCACCGAGGATGGCGATCAGGCGATTGCGATGTTGCGCAAGTACGGCTCGGTGACGGTGTTGAACGGGCATATCCATCAGGTGATCCAGAAGGTCGAAGGCAACATCACCTTCCATACCGCCCGTGGCACGGCCTATCCGCAACCGGCGCCGGGCGCGGCACCGTCGCCGGGGCCGATGACGGTGGCAGCCGATCAGTTGCGCAACTATCTGGGGATCACCGAAGTGCGGGCGACACAGGGCGATCATCCGTTGGCGCTGATCGATTCGACACTGGTTTAGGGGAGGGCGACCCAATGAAAGCGCGTCTGTTGGCAGTGCTGTGCCTGTTTTTGTCGATGCCGGTCTGGGCACAGGAAGTAAAGGTCGATATCAAGGAGTTCATGTTCGGCCCCAAGGACCTGACCGTGGCCGTGGGGACCAAGGTGACGTGGGTCAATGACGACCAGATCCCCCACACCGTGGCCGAAACTCACAAGGTGTTCCGCTCGGGGGCGCTGGACACCAATGACAGTTTTTCCTGGGTGTTCAATACGCCGGGCGAGTTCGAGTATTTCTGCGTGCTGCATCCGCAGATGATCGGGAAGATAGTGGTGACTCAGTAAACAGAGGGCGCGGCTCTCACAGGGCCGCGCCTTTTTCCATCTGTTTTCAGAGCTGCACCCGACGCAGCCTGCCGCTCAACGCAACCACCGTGTTATCCGGCGTGGGCAAGGGTCGCCCGGTTAACCCCATGCCTTCGCTCACCAGTACCGCATCCTGTACCAGACACAGGTTGGACGGGGTATCCAGATCTCGGGCGAGCACGGTCACTTCGCCGGTTTGCAGGTTGCAGCTCAACAGTCGTCCGCTGAATCGAGTGAAACCGCCATGCAGTGTTTCGCCATTCCAGTCAGGCGGCAGCGGTTGTTGCAGACGGCTGCAAAGCTCCAGCACCAACACATTTCCTTGCGGACACAACGCCAGTCCGGTGGGCAGTTGCAGGCCGCGAATCAGCACTTCGATCCGGCCGGTGTCGGGCCAGACCCGAATCACCTGGCCGGCCTGATCGTCAAAGTCGATGCCTTTACGGGCCGGGTCGCTTTGCAGCTCCCCGGAAAACAGGCTGATCAGCACCGCGTCTGTCGTCGGTTCGTATACCAGCGTGACGGGCACGGCTTCCTGGCCCATGTCCAGATCGGGTAACTGCACCAGTACCTGTTCATCCTCGCCGCGGCTGAATTCCACCAGTTGGTTGGTATCGGGTTTGACGGCCAGCCAACTGCGGCGGGTCGGGTGATAACACAGCGCATTCAGATTGCCCCGGCTGTGAAACACCGGCTCCGGCGGGGTGTATTGCAGGTCCAGCAGTTTCGAGCCCGCGACATAATCGGTCTGGCTGACCAGGCAGCGTCCGTCACCGCAGGCAATGTCCGACAGGCCCATGATCTCATCGCGCAGCATGCGAGCCTGCATGTTCATCGAACGGAAGCCCTGAGCCAGGGTTTCCCGGGCAAGCCAGGCACCGGGGTGGAGCGGGTCGGGTTGCAATCGGCTGATGCGGCCGCTGAACGTCTGGTCCGGCAGGCCTGAGCCGGCCTCGATCAGCAGCAGGCTGCCATCGGCTTGCAGGCAGGCGCCACGCGGGTTCAGCAGGCCTTCGGCGATGATGTTGCTCGGGCGCAGCGTCTCGCGGGGGCGCGCAGGAATATGAACAGTCATAGGTTTTTCTCCATGGGCTGAGGGGCGCGATTACTGCGGTGGTTGCCACGGCTCGCCCGTGAGATAGGCCCGCAACAGCGCCCGCTGACAGGGCGACATCGACCTCACCACAGGCATGAACAGCGTGGTGCCTTTGTAGGCATCCGAGGTCCGGGCGAGGATCGGGTTCTTCGCGCCCATGATCGCGTCCGGCTGATTCAGCGGGATGTAGCGGGACATGGCCGGGAAGGCCAGATAGTGAAAACGCAGGACGTTCGGGTACATCTGTTCCCAGGTGATGGCGGTGCCCCTGGGAATGCCGAAGTCGGTCTCGGCGTATTTGCGGAAGTTGGTGAAATACGTGCCGCTGTCCTGACCGTTGACGGTGTAGGTCAGGGCGACGAAACCGGCGAGGGGAGCCGCCGCGGGTTTTACGTTGACGGAGAACGTGACGGACAACTGGCCGGGGCTCACCGTCAGAGCAGGGGGAAAATAAAGGAAGTCGCAGTAGCGCTGTTGCGTGTAATACGGCCCCGAGGGCGCGGCAGTGAGATCGATTTCGGTTGTGCTGGGCACCGCAGCCCCCAGATACCGGACCTGCAGCGTAATCGACAGGCCCTGCGGGTAGTCCTCGGTATAGACACTGCGCTGATCGGCGTAGATCCGATAGACAGACTCCGTGGCCTGCAACGTAGTCCCGGCGACCGTGCCGGGGGCGCTGATGCCCAGCGGCGAGGATCTGACCGCCGACTGTTGAGTCGTATTGAGCGGCAGATCGACAATGCCGCCATACACGTAATAGTCGAACAGGGGACTGCTGGTCGGATCGAGTGTGCCCAGGGTGGTCTCGCCGGCTGCCACGGTGACAGTGCCGTAATTGCCGTTTGGTCCGATAGGGCTGGTGATGTCATCCCGGACGGCCCTGAACGTCTGTTTCGGAATGATATTGACCATGTCGACGCTCAGCATGGCCGGGTTGCTCAGGTCCGCATACCCGGTGCCGCCCGTGCCCTGATTGACGATCTGACGGCCCGCCTGACAGTCCAGCGGCTCATTGGCGAACGCCGGCGCCAATGTACCGATGACCCGGCCGATGCTCGGGTTCGGGGTGTCTCTGCCGGCGGCATAATCGGCTTGCAACTGGGGCGTGGTCATCGTCGGGCACATTTCGAACATCACGAAGCGCAGGACGATCCCGGTGGCACCGGGTGCCTGGATGATTGATCGCAAACCGGCGCTGTTCTGGTTCCAGCTGACAATGCTGCTCAGCGGGAAGGTCAGCTGGAAGGTGCCACTGATACGGCAGGAACCGGGTGCATCCAGCTCCTTCGGCGTTGGCTGCAGCACCCGTTTGCCCAGATCCTGGCTGCTGCAGACTGCATTGTCGTGAATCAGCAACTGGATGTTGCTGCTGCCACCGATTTGCAGGCCACCGACAAATATCTGGGTGGTGGTGGTCGAGGTGGGGTCGAGGTCCACCATCATCGGGCCTGAAACCGGCTTCTGTCCGGTCACCGGGTCCACGGAACCCAGCAGATAGACTGGCTGGCCCACCATATCCCCGGTGGTACTGACGCTGCCCGGGCTGCCCTGAGAACTGATCAGCGCGTTCTGCATGTCGACGACATGCTGCCCGTAATGATTCCAGCCACCGGCGGTGTAGTAGTCGCCCGTAGGCGCATTGATCATCCTGTTCAACTGATCGTCGGTATAAGACCGGGCCCCCGATGCCAGGGTTGAAGTGGTCAGGTCAAAGATCGGCCAGTTGTCATCGCCGTCATAAGGAATGGTCGGTGAATTGTTCGGCAGGCTGACATCCGTGCGGATGCCTCCCCAGAAATTCAGTCGCGGGCCGTTGAGGATGCTCATGATTTATTTCCCGTCCTTGATGGTTTTGCCGAGCGGCGAATTGGCGAATTTGAACAGGTAGGAGTAATCGGACTTGTAGGGACTCTTGACCGGCGTCGCCATGGAATGGCAGTTCATGCAGCTGCTGTTGGGCTGGATGTAGCTTTCCATGGTCACGTTGGCCGAGAGTGCCGGCGTCGGCTGGCCCAGCGGGTTGCCGGGGTTGTCAGGCATCAGCGGGCGCTGGGTGGTGATGAGCTGGTAGTACTTCAACACGCTGTTCTGCAGCCCCGGATCGGCCTGGTAACTGGCGTTGATCTGGTTGGTGATGTCGGCGATCGGCGTGACCCGGTTCAGCGGGTTCGGGGTCTGGAACGTGGTGCCGGGTTTGGGCACACAGATCTGATGCGGGCCCTGGGTCTGCCAGTCGCACGGTGAATGGTTGAGGGACGCGGCGGGCGCAGCGGCGTTGAAGTAGGAATAGGCCGTGCCCGCGACTGGCTGATCGACCCATTGGCCGTTCACCAGTGCCTTGGGCGGAACGTTGTCGACCTGTTCGAACGTCGACCAGATCCACTGCGGATAACCGTTGGCCTTGGTGATGATGTGCAGGCCGACCAGCCCCAGAAACGCCTCGGTGACACCGTTCTTCTGGCCCTGCTCATCGAAGGTTGCCACCCGGGCGAGCAGGGTCAGGTAACGGCTGGCGTTGTCATGGGGAGTGAGGATGCGCCAGCTCGACTTGATCTCGATGACACCCCACGGGAACGTGATGTTGTTGGCCTTGGAGACGACGTCGGCGTTATAGAAGTTGTTGTTGACGATGTAGTTGTAGGACGTCTCGTTGGCCGAGATATCGTAGTAGGTCGGGTTTTTCGCCTGATCGATCAGCCAGCCACCGACCGCCTGATCGACGGCGTTCACCTGAGCGCTGTTTTTCAACGAGGCGATGTTGATGATGTTGAAGCTTTTTGCGATTTGCGGGGAATTCCACGGCCCCGGATTGCGGGCGTTCGGCAGAAAGATTTCCCCCACGGTCTTGTAGGTCTGCCAGACGGTGTAGCCGGCCGCACCGGGCTGTTTGGTGCAGTCGGGATTGCCGCGCTGCCCGCTCTTTGCCGGCTAGCTCAGGGCGATGAACATCTGCCAGCTGTACTGATCGAATTGATCCTGTCCGGCCGTGGCGGCCGGTGCAGTACTGGGCGGCTGGCAGTTCAACTGGCTGGCCTGCACCGACGGCATGGCTTGCTCCCTGGCCAGCGCCGGCAGGCTGGCCAGACCCAGCAATATCATGGAAAAACAGAGTGTGGTTTTCATGGCGGTCCTTCGTCGTTGATCACGGTTTGCGCTGCATGAGCTTGTTCCACTGCGCCTTCTGGCCGTTGCTCTGCGAAGCCGGCGGCTCGAACAACTGGCAGGGCGGCGGGTTAGACGGGCACATGGCGGCGACCTGCGCCCAGGTCTGTTTCGGGTCCGGTTTGGCGATGCGGAAGTCGGTGTAGTTCTGGCTCACGATCGGTGCGTTGGCGACGCTGGTATCGCCGGAAAAGAAGAACGATTGCGGCGGCCGGTAGGGCGGTTGCCCCGACATCTTTTTGTAGAAGGCGTAGCCGAACAGGATCGGTCCTTGGGGCGAATCCAGATCCAGGGCGTAGGCCTGCACGCTGCCATCGAGATTCTTGCTGCGCTCGGCGCTGTAGGGCAGGTGTTCGATGAAATCCTGCCGTGGCGGATGATTCATCGGCGAAAACATGCAGCAGGCGGGCATGTCTTTCGGGCGATCTTGCGGATAGGTGAGGAAGTACGCCTTGTTGCCCAGAGATACGAACGAGCAGGTGTAGTTGTTGTTCTTGATCGGGAAGATCGGCAGACAGTATTTCTCGTAGTGCTCCATCATCGCGCCGAAACCGTCGCCGTCCGGCGGGATGTAGGTGGTGTCGTAATAGCTGGTCCCCCGGGAGACGGTGTAGTCCGCAGGCTTCAGGGTCGTTGGCGGATTGCTGTAGGGCGGCGGGTTGTTTTCGTAGTTGTGCATCACCCGGTACATGGTCCAGTTGCTGATCCAGAACGCCGGAAAGAACGGGTCGGAAGGCTCACCCGGATTGCGTTTGGCGATGCAGTTGCCGTTCTGTTCATTGCACCCCAGCGTGTTGTGTACGCCATTGGTGAAGTAGACGGCGCCGCTGTCCTGGGCGAAAGCAGGCGGGCAAAACAGCAGGATCAACAGCAACAGACGGTTCAAGAGGCTGACGTTCATGGGTCACTCCCTGGCAAGGCGCACTGCGGGCGCGAAGCCCGCAGTGGCTCATCTTTCCTGATGGATCAGAGGTCGTCGTAATCGCTCATCTTGAGTTGCATGGGCGGGAAGTTGCGCTTGACCAGTTTCTGCGCCCACAACTCCAGCACCGCGCGCCGGCTTTGCGACAGGTCGCGGGTGATGGGCATCGCGAGGGTGCTTTCTTCCTGGTACTCCTTGCTGATCAGCCGGATCAACTGATCGACAGCGCCTTCCACCCGCGTGCGGGAGTTGAGCGGCATGAACTTGTTCATGATCGGGTACAGGTAGTAGAAGGTCTTGAGAACCCTTGGGTAGATGAAGTCATCCCAGATCGCTTCGGGCGCATCCTTGTTCTTGTAGATCTCGTTCCAGTAGTTGACGAAGTCCTGCTGCAGCTGCATGTCCAGAGGCAGGACGCGAAGGGGGGCGAGGAAGTCGGTCTGGGCGTCCGTGAGCGCGAAGCTGAAAGGGATGTCCGGGTCGCTGGTGTCTTCCTTGACGATGAAGCGCAGCGTAGGGAAACCCGGGGCCACAGCCTTGAAACTCACCTGGGCGATGCCGTTGGCGTCGGTGGTGGTGGCGACGTAGGAGTAGTCCACCGTCTGATCGTTATCCAGCGTTCCGCTGACGTAGACGCCGGCGTCGAATTGCAGGCAAGGGGTCAGGGGGACCGTGATCGGTTTACTTGAGCCATTCATGAATGACTGATAACTGACCTCAACGCCCACCGGTTTGTCTTTGGTTTCCAGATTGACCAGTCGACGACCGCTGCCGGTGGCCAGGTAGTTCGCTACAGGTGCCGTGCCCTTGAACTGTGGCAGGTTGGCGGTGTTTTTGTTGCGGTCTGCGTTGTCGTAGAACAGCGTGAAGTCGGGGTTATTCAGGAACGTCAGGTAGTAGTCGCTGGTGGTCACGTTGTATGGGTTGCCGTATTCCACCACCCAGAGTGTGGTGTTGGCAGCCGGTTGACCATTTTTCTGCACCATGATGTTCAGCGTCTTGTGATCGTTCACGTCGACGAAGGTGCCGCTTTCTACCACCTCGGCGGTCCAGACTTGCTGAACGGCGGCTTTCACGGGGCCTGATGAAGTCTGTTGCTGCAGCTCCAGCGGGCCGGATTGCAGGGTGGTCGCTTGCGTGGCGCTGAGGGGGATATCCAGCAGGCCCGAGCGTTTGTCGAATGCCGACTGCCGATACTGCTCGAAACCGAAGTCGACCACCGGCACGAAATTCCCGTTCTGCGATACGCCCAGCTTGTAGTCGCCGGCCTGGAACTTCTCGGCCGTCAGGACATCGGCGTTCTTGTCCAGCGGATAGAACGGAAACGTGTTGGCCAGATCCAGCGACAACGTGTTGTTGGTGATCTGCACCGAGGTCACCCCCAGATTGGTGCTGGTCGGCTCAGACATGCCGGGGCGAGTGACCATGATCTTCTGGTCGGTGACCAGACGCGGGCCGGCGGGCGCCGTGGGGTATTCGTGTTCGAACCAGAGTCCCAATGTCGCTGCGGTCCGGTTGTAGGCGGGGTTGAAGAAAATATCGGAAACGTTGTCCAGCCCCTTCTGATACATCGCCTTCAAACGAGCCTGCGCCGATGGGACATTGTCGCGGGTGTCGACGTACGGGAAGTCGTTGAACACACCGTTCCTGTCGTAACAGGTGAGGTATGTGGCGAACCTGAACATCAGGCCCTGAGCATTTTGAGCCTCCATCTGATGCTGGAGATTGCTCAGCAGGACGGAATCGCCAATGACCCATTCCAGATTGTCCCGGGGAAAGCAGGTCTGCCAGGTGGTGGTGACATGCACCAGCCCACGGAAGTCGCCGGCCCAATTGAACGTCAGGAAGCGGTCGAGCATCCGGTATTGACGGTTCAACGTCAGGCCACAGGTGGCATCTCCCAGCTGCAACTTGTCGAAGTACAGCGCCGTGAAGGTGTTCTGCCACGGGCTGATATCGACGAAGCGGGCGGCGGTCGGGGTATTGCTGCCAAAGGGATTGCCGAGCAACTGGAAGTCCCTGCCGACCAGCGCGTCCTGAGCAATGTAGGTGTTGGCCTGCAACTCGCCACCAATAATGGTCGAGCGGGTACTCTGGTAACTGACTGTCCCGCAGGCGTTGTCGCCAAACAGGTCCCATTCGGCGGGTATGAACGGGAAGGTGTTCGGGCCTCCGTTGCCCGGAACCTGCTGCACATAGGGCGGCAGATCATTCTGCTCCAAGGGTGAAATGATCCAGGGCATCAGGGTGGTGGGAGCGTTGTCCTGAGTGATGTCGTAGTAGCGGGTGAACGGCCAGTTGATATCCATCTTCACCGCGTCATACAGCGGCAGCACGTCGTTGTTGTTGGCCGTCGGCGGGTTCCAGAACATATGGCCGTTGAGGTAGATCCGGGGGAAGTTCAATACGCTCATGTCATGCTCCTTAGCGTTGCCACTGGGCGCGTTTCAGCGACCAGACAAAGTCCAGTTTTTTGTAGCCTTCGAAGTCGGAGGCCGGCAGCGGAGTGGTCGGGTAGACGATGCCGCCATCCTGTTTCATGGCGAAGTTGTAGTAGCCCTTGTCGTTCGAGTAGGCCGCAGTGCCGTGGCAGGCCAGGCAGGACGAGGTGTTCTGGAACGCCGACTCCAGTTGCGAGTTGGCCAGCACCTGAGTGACGGGCTGGAACTCGACCCCGATCAGTTCGTACTTCGACAGCGTCGGGTTGCTCGCCTGGAAGCTGACGTTCACCGGTTTGGCGGCCGGAGTCGGCCCGGTGGTGTTGGTCATCGGCGTCGGTGTGGGGGCGTTGGTCACCGTGTATTTGCTGTTGTTGACGTTTTCGAAGGTGGTCCAGACCCAGTTGGCGTCCAGCTTGTTGACCACGTGCAGCCCGCTCAACGCCGCATAGCCGACCTGATAGGTGCCGTCATCCTGCTCGTAATAAGCCTGGCCAATGTAGTAACCGTCGTTGGTCAGGGTTTGCCGATAGGTGGTGTCCGAGCCGATCCACAGCCACGCCGCCTTCAACTCCCACGCGGTGGCCGGGAAGTTCAGGTTATCCGGCAGCGCAGCCTGACCGTTCATGTTGTAGACCTGACGCTGCACGATGTAGTCGAAGGTGTCCTGGCCCATCAACAGTTGAAAACGCACCGGGTTGCCTTTCTGAGAAGCAGGCACGGCGCCGCCCATGTGCAGCGCCAGACCATCGACCTGTTGCGTGGCATTGATGTTGTGGAAGGTCCGGTTCAGATCCATCCCCAACGTCCGGGCCTGTGTCAGCACCTCGGTCGGCGGCGGCACGGGACTGGCGTAGGCGCCGGGCGCAGCGCCATCGGGCAGGTAGACCTGATCCGAAGGCTTCATGGTTTCCCACACCCGGTTGCTGGCCTGGGTGGGGCTGAACTGGTTCAGACAGACAAACCAGTTCCAGGCCATGGTTTCGGGACTCTGCTGGAACGCCGCCCGGGTCTTGGCAATGTCGGTTCCAAACTTGAGGAATTGATTGCAATCGAAACTGTTGGTGTCCTGTGCCTGAGCCAAACCGGCCAGTGCACTGAGAACGGTTAAAGAAATGGCTCGCCGCATGGAAGCTCCTTGGCATTGGCCGAGTGGTGGTAGAGGTGCCCCAGGAAATGCTGAAGGAGCAGTTGTTTCACTGCCGTGGCCGCCAGGGTTTGCGGCAGCGGCAGATCGCAATTGGTGATGAGCAGCGGCCCGGTTTCCTCGCGTTCGGGCAGGCGGCCGTGACTGCCACGGACCAGTCCGGTGTCCAGTGGAATCAGGTCCATGTAGTAGCGAAAACCGAGTTTTTTCTGCAGCAGGCGCCGCGCGACTCGCAGTTTCGGGAAGCGAATGGCCGGGTCGATGAACAGCTCCAGCGGGTCGTAACCCGGCTTGCGGTGGATGTCCACGGTGCGGGCAAAGTCGGGGGCCTTGCGATCGTCGAACCAGTAGTAGTAATCGAACCAGTAACCCGCAGCGGCCACTGCCACCAGTTCGCCGCTGCGCGGGTGATCCAGCGCAAAGGCCCGTTGCTCGGCCTTGTCCAGCACCTGCTCGATACCGGACTGGCGCTGCAACAGCGCTTTGACGCGGGGAATGTCCCGGGCGTTTTTCACGTAGACATGGGCGATCTGATGATCGACTACGGCAAAGGCTGCACTGGCGCCGGGGTCGAGCAGTTCCCAGGTCAGCGATTGGCGTACTTCCAGCAAACCTTCCGAGCGCAGCACGCGGTTGATGGACACCGATTGGCTGACCGCGTCGATGCCGTATTCCGACAGCAACATCACCGCCGCGCCTTGCGCCTCGGCGAAGGCCAGCAGACGCCCGACTTCCTTATCGATGGCCCGCACCTCATCGGCAATCGACGGATGATCGGGACCCACCCGCTGCAGGCTGTAGTCGAGGTGCGGCAGGTAGATCAATTGCAGGTCGGGCCGGTCGAGCTGGAATTCGGCGATGGCGCAATCGACGATCCAGCGGCTCGACGCAATGCCCGCCGCCGGACCCCAGAACCCCGGAAAGGGAAACTCGCCGATCTGCCGTTCGATGGTTTCGTGCAACGAAGCGGGAGACGAATACAGCCCGAACAGCTTGCGGCCATCGGCGGGGTAGTGCGGACGCGGGGTGATGGCGGCATCCACGTCGGCGTACATGTTGTACCACCAGAACAACTGGCTGCAGCGAAACCCGGGGATCTCGCGCTTGAGCGTTTCCCAGACCTTTTCCCCCTGGATCAGCGCATTGGGCTGCAGCCAGAACTTCACTTCGGCCTGATCGCGAAAATACCAGCCGTTGCCGACGATGCCGTGTTCGGACGGCGGCCGCCCGGTGAGAATCGAAGCCTGCACCGACGACGTGACCGCCGGGAATACCGGTTGCAGGCTGGCCATTTTTGCGGTTTTGAGCAGGGCATTGATGTTCGGGGTCGCGTCTCCCAGCAACCCCGGCGTCAGCCCGACCACGTTGATCAGCAGCAGCGGTTGGCGTGGTTGTTCAGAGGGCATCGGCGTACGTCTCCTGCGCTTGTGGCTGCAACAGTTGTCGCTGGCGCAACTGCTCCTCGACCCATTGCAGTTCCGCCGCGATGCCCTGCAACTGGGCGTGTTCGGTGGTCGGGCGCAGTTGGGCGGGGAGGACGCCCCAGCTGTAGGTTTCCACCTCCAGCACGGGGCGAAACTCCCGATGGTCGGCGAGATAGTCGAAGGTCTGCGCCAGGGCGATCTGACTGCCGCTCAGCTCGGGCAACACCAGTTGTTCGCTGAACAGCGGGATATGGAAATGAATACGCAACTCGGCATGGCGATCCGGATGCTTTGCGCAATCGTCGAGGGCGGCGGGCAGATCGGCCCAGGCCACCAGACGGTCCTGTGCGTCCAGCGCCTTCACCTGATGCAGGTAAGTGGTTTCGCAAAAGTCGCGCAAGGTCTTGAGGACCCGTTCACGACGGCTGTCGTCCGCGGTAGGCAGGCGACAGACCAGAGCATTGGACAGCTGGATCTTGCCGATCGGCACCCGCGCCTGCCGCAGCCTGACCAGCGAGCGATAGCAGTCTTCGAACATCACGGCCTGGTGGCAGACGTCAAAACACAGCGCCAGATACTCATGGTGTGGATCGGTGATTTGCCAGCGGCGGAAGAAGGCGATGGTCTGATCGGTGTTTTCCAGCACGCAGTCCGGTTCCATCTCCAGACAGAACACGATTTTCTTGCCGGTCTCCCGGTGCAGCCTGGCCAGTGAGGTCGTGAGTTCGCGCAGTTGAAACTCGGCACGTTGTTGCAGCGTCGGGCTCCAGGTGGCGGCGTACCCCAGTGGCACGGTGGAAATCACCCCTTGATGACAGTCCGCCGGCAACGCCTGCGCGAGGATCTGCGCCAGTTCGAGGCTGTACGCCAGGCGCTTCGGCTCGGCCCAGCTCGGCAGGTAAACGGCAGCTTTCACCGCGCCCTCGTGAAACTGCCCATAGGGGAAACCGTTGAGCGAGGTCAGTCGCAATCCACTGCGTTGCAGCAGACCGAGAAACTCCGCACGCGCGGTTTTCTGCTGCAACCCGGTGGCGGCGAGGGCGCTGATCCACAGTCCACTGTCCTGTTGTTTCAGCCCGCGTTGTGCGCGCACGCCCTGAAAGTGCTGTTCGATGGAGGCCTTCAGCCTGGCCAGGTCATGGGTCGGGTGCACGTTGCTGCAATACCCGACCTGCGCGGCAGCCCAACCCGTACTGGCACTCATTTGATCACCGGCTCCTGCCCGCGCAGGGCAGAGTTTTCCTGCCATTGCCGGCGCTGATCGATGGGCAGCGGCGTGCTGATCAGGGTTTTGTCCAGCTGACCGCTCTGGGCGAAAAAATCCACCGGATTATGGAACAGCACTTGTTCGACCTGGGCCTCGCTGAAGCCCGCCGCCAACATCGCCTGACCGGTTTTCGGCACTTTGAGCGGATCGCTGATGCCCCAGTCGGCGGCGCTGTTGACCACCATTTTCTCGGTGCCGTACTGCTGGAGCAGGGCGACCATGCGCTGTTCCGACATTTTGGTGTTGGGGTAGATCGAGTGGCCGCGCCAGCAGTCGCTGTCCAGCACCAGCGGCAAGGTCAGTTCGTTGAGGTGATCGATGATCACCAGATTCTCATTGATCCCCACCTCGCGAATCACCGCCAGCGTGCGCTTGGTGCCGCCGATCTTGTCGCGGTGCGGCGTGTGCACCAGCACCGGCAAGTTGAATTGTCTGGCCAGTTCCAGTTGCGCGGCGAGAAAGCGGTCTTCCTCGGGCGTGATGTCGTCGTAGCCGATTTCACCGACCGCCACCACGCCGTCCTTCACCAGATAGCGCGGCAGAATCTCCAGCACTTCATTGGCCACCGACAGGTCATTGGCTTCCTTGGGGTTGAGACCGATGGTGCAGAAGTGATGGATGCCGAACATGCTGGCGCGAAAGCGCTCCCAGCCCAGCAGGGTGTCGAAGTAATCGATGAAGCTGCCGACACTGGTGCGGGCCTGACCCTGCCAGAAGGCCGGTTCGATCACCCCTGTGATACCGGCGGCGGCCATGTTCTGGTAGTCGTCGGTGGTGCGGCTGACCATGTGAATGTGCGGATCGAAATACTTGGGCATGGTGAATCCTCGTCAAGGGAAAGGAGACGTTGGGTATCAGTTCAGGTGACTGCGCCATTCCGGCGGCAGGCGCTGCTGTTGGTCCAGGTCGAGCAGTCGCTGACGCTGCGCCAAGGTGAGCTGGTCGAAGGCAATCGCCAGGGGCAAGCCGACGGACACCGCCCGGTCAGCCGCGAGTTGCTCTTCCAGCAGGTCGAGGGCCAGTTGATTGAGGGTGAGGCTGTGTCGCTGGCACAGGCCGGTCAGGCGTCGCACATCGAGCCCCATGCCCAGCGCTTTCAGCACCAGTTGGTGGAAGGCCCGTTCCGGGTAATGCCGAGACGGGTAGGGTGTGTCGAGGGCGAGGGCGGCAAACACCTGGCTGTTGCTGGTGCGCCCGGCCTGCAACGCCAGTTCCACGCATTGCCCATGGCTGTCGAGCCAGTCGAAGGCTTTGAGAGTGGCGATCTTTTCCTGATCGTCACCCCACAGAAAAAGCTGGCGCAGCAAGGACAATTGTCCGCCCTCGGAGGACTGTTCAAGGACCTGTGCCAGCAATAACGCACGTGCCAACTGGATCAGATTCCAGTGGCTGTCGGGCAGTGCCCGGTCACTCAAGTGACGTTTGCACTGGCCGCTCAGGAGCGATGCGGTATTGGCGTCCGGTTGCCGGGCCAGTTGTTCCTGTGCCTGACGCCACCAGTGCAATTCGCTGTCATCGAGTTGCCGGCTCAGGGCCTGATGGTGTTCGGCAAGGCAATCGCGGCGCATGCCGAGGGCCGCCGTCGGCGGCGCGGTGACGTCCATGTTCATGTCGGTTTGATCCAGCGTTGGAAGTGTGGGAGCAGGAAAAACACCAGAACACACAGCAGGCTGCCCAAAGGCTGGTTGGCCACGGCCATCACCAAGGCATCGAACAGTGGCAGCGCCGCGAGACCGGCCCCGATAAAGGCGCGGACCTTGCGCTGCTGCGGGTCGGCAAGGTGCTGCCGGTAATGCCAGCCCAGCCAGCCGAGCCAGAGCAGCAGCACCGGCCAGAACCACAGGTTGTCGGCGTAGATCGCCAACGCGAGTGGACTCAACATCAAGAGCAAGGGCAAGCGACTGAGCAACTGGTTGTTGTGCTCATTTCGCGCCAGGTAAGTCAGCCCGCTGATATAGACGCCCAGCAAAATCGCGCAGAGCCAGATCGGCTCCGGCGGCACCGCCAGGCTGGCGGCTGCCGTGAGGTACAACGCCGAGCGACAGGCGCCCATCAACCACACGCTGTGGGCGTATTTTTTGTGCAGCACGTTGTAGCCGATGATGCAGCCCACCAGCAGGGTGACACTGGCCAGCAGCCAATGCGGCTGATCGATCAACTGGCTCAGGCCCAGCACCGACGCTGCCGCCAGTGTCAGCAACAACACGGTGGCGAGGCGCACCTGCTGGCGGCTCACCAGCCCCAGTGTGATGGGCCGAGAATTGTGGTGTTGCTGGTCCCAGTCGGCATCCAGCAGATCGTTCAGCAACATGCCGGCCAGATACAGCAGCGAAAGGGTGAACAGCAACAGAATCCACACCAGCCACGAGGGCGGCGCCAGGGCACCGGCGCTGCTGGCCAGCAGCGCGGCGGCCAGGGTGTTGGTCCACACCGTGGGCAGGTTGGACACCCGACCGAGGGTCAGCCAGGTCTTGAGGCTTTGCGGGGTCTGGCTCATTTCGCGAAGCCCTCGCTCAGGTCGAGCACCGGGACGCTGCGGGCGGACAGCTTCTGCAGCGCCCGTTCCATCCGCGCGTCGTCGATCTCATGCAGGTCAACCGACTGGCCGATTCCGCTGAGCATCGGGATCGAGAGTTGTCCGCCGAGGTGCTGGCGGAATTCCTCCAGCCCGAGCAACACCGGTGAGCGACCTTGCGCATCTTTGAGGGTCAGTTCCGGCGGGCACAGGTTGAAACCGAGTCGGGTCAACAGGCTCATCACCCGTTCACAGTCGATATCGCTCAACAGCCCGAGGGCATTGGCGTAGAGCCCGTCGAGGGCCATGCCCACCGCGACCGCTTCGCCATGGCGCAACCGGTGATGGCTGAGGTTTTCCAGTTTGTGCGCGGCCCAGTGCCCGTAATCCAGAGGTCGCCCGTTGCCGCGCTCGAAGGGATCGCCGGCGCCGATAATGTGCGCCAGGTGCAGTTCGGCGCAGCGGCGAATCGCATAACGGCTGGCCGGGTGATCGAAGCGGGCGAGGGCGTCGGCCTGTTGCTCCATCCATTCGAAGAACGTCCGGTCCTTGATCAGGGCCACTTTCACCGCTTCGGCCAGACCGGCGATCTGGTCGCGACGGGTGAGGCTGGTCAGCAACTGGAAGTCATTGATCACGGCGGTGGCGGGGTAGAAGGCGCCGAGCAGGTTTTTCTGGCCGAAGGCATTGATGCCGTTTTTCACGCCAATGCCGGCATCGTTCTGCGCCAGCACGGTGCTTGGCACACGGATCAGGCGGATGCCGCGATGGAAGGTGGCGCAGGCGTAGCCCACGGAGTCCAGCACCGCGCCGCCGCCCAAGGCCAGCACATAACAATGCCGGTCCAGCCCGTGTTTCAGCATGTCGGCGTAGAACTGCTGCAACACCTGTGAATCCTTGCTCAGTTCACCGGCCGGAACGGCAATCGGCGGCGCCTGCAAATGCAAGTCCGCTGCATGGTCGGCAAAGTAGCCATCGATCTGATCCAGCAGGTGCGGCGCGCTTTTCAGCAGTTGCTCATCGGCGAACACCATCACCGTCACCCGGCCGTTTTGCCGGGCGGTGAGTTGTTGATGCAGGCAGGGGTTGGAAGCGTCGAAGAGGTGATCGGTGAACACAACAGGGTAGTCGTAACTGACCTCGAACCGCCCGTGCAACGTTTGCTCGGCAGTGTGTTTGCGCAAGGCCTTGAACAGGCTGTAGCCGGCAATGAACAGCCCCGGCAACACCATGCTGGCGAGGATCGTCACCAGCAAGGCGTTCTCTTCGACGAGGAATGTACCGATGGCGCTATAGGCCAGTGCCAGCCCGGCGTTGGCCAGGGTGGTCACCAGCAGGAATGCGCGCAGCGGGTAACGCTGCATGCCGGCGGCCACCACCGAGGTTTCCGCCAGTACTGGCACGCCGCGCAGGCAGATCAACGACAGCGTGCCCAGTCGATAGGCCATTTGCCCGGGCTTGCGTTGATGCAGGCCGAGACGACTGGACAGCATCCGGAAATAACCGGCACCCAATGCGTAACCCAACCCGGCGCCCAGGCACAGGCCAATGAAGATCACCAGATAACCGCCGACACTGCCGAGCATGGCCACGGCCAGCAGCGCGACCACACTGGAGGGCACGGGCAACACGACGTCCAGCGCAAACAGGGCGATCAGCAAAAGCGCCAGGTTGAGCTGTTGGGTGGGGGAAGAGGGCTGGTACAGATCGAGATGATTGAGGAAGTCCTGGATCTGCTGTTCGAACAACAGAAAACTGACGACCACAAGACCTGCAAAGCAAAACAATGACAGCCAGAAGTGTCCGGCCGATGCATTTTTCGAGAGCGCACGATACCAACGGCTGTGCTTCATCAAGCATCCCTCTTGATTGTGATGACTGAGTTCCGTTCAGCAACTAACGCAGCGTCTTGTTTGTTTCAGAAGAATGAACGCTCCCGCCGGGAGGGCTGTTTTTATTATTCGATTGATAGCGCTTGCGAAGATATTCATGAACCTAGACGGTTGTTGTGGTTTTGCAAGTCGATTGGGTGATGGCGTTTTTCAGCGGGTGTTTAGTGGGTGTGAGAGTGTCGCGAGGTGTCGGGACTTGTCCTTAGGTATTCTCAGATTATTCAACAAGATGAGAGCTTTTGTTGAAGTGTTTTAAATGATGTTTAAATTGCCAGATGAGAAATAATTTCAACTGGTTTTGTTAGCAAGCTACTTAGATGGTGGCTAAGTGGCATTATATTTTGTTATTTGAGTTATTGCGGCTGGCTATAAGTGTTCTTGATAGTTGAGTGAATTACTCGGTTAGTTGGCCTTTGAACTTGCAAGTTAACCTTGAAAGAAAGATCCGGATGAAAACCAATTCGTTAAAGCCCATGCCGCAGACCGTTACCGTTCTGCACCTTTCCGGACCTCGCAATGAGCCAAGAGGTAGCACATCCCGATTTTCTTGCCGGCAACTTTGATGGTTGTGCACGGCGCAATTTCTCCATAATTCATTCGAATCAAACGCTTGGCGCGTTGTTGCAGGTTCTGGCACGCATTCTGCTTTTATGTATCCGTGGATAATTGGATACAAAAAGACAAAAGGTGCCGCCATGCAATTCGCTCCCGCTTACGATCAGCGCAAACCGATGACCGCCGAGGAGGAGGCCTACAACTTTCTTCTGGAAGGCATCTGCGGCGGTCGTTACCGCAAGGGTGACCGGCTGATCGCCGAGGACATCGCCGGTGAAATCGGCATGAGCCGGATGCCTGTGCGTGAAGCCTTTCGACGTCTCGATGCACAGGGGCTGGTGACGCTCAGGCCCAATCGCGGTGCGATTGTCAGCGGCCTGAATGTCGAGGAAATGCACGAAGTCTTTGAGATGCGCAGCGCGTTGGAAGGGCTGGCGATTCGGGTGGCGGTGCCGAAGATCGGCGAGCGTCAGTTGACGGCTCTGGAACGGCTGCTCGATGAAATGGATGACTACCGCGACGAGAGCGCGGCCTGGGTCAGTCGTCATCGCAAGTTCCATGAGTACCTGTGCAGCCTCAGCGGACGACCGCGTCTGGTGAAACAGATCAGTGCGCTGTACGCGCTGATCGAGGCCCCGATGCGTCTTTGGCTGCAGCACGTGGAAAAGCCGTTGAGTGCTCGCCAGGAACACGTGGTGATCCTCGATGCGATTCGTGCCGGTGATTCCGCCATGGCCGAAGCAGTGGTGCGCGAACACATCGAAGGCACGGTCCCCGAGCTGATCAAGTTTCTGCAATCGGAACGATAACCACAGAGCGGGCAACGAACCCGCCGATGTTGTGACTTTGAGAACTGCCCCGTTAGTAACCGAACTGGAGTGTCTGGTCATGCATACGTCTCGCCTGTTGTTGGCTGCAATTTCCCTGGGGCTCTGTACGCAGTGGGCGGTTGCCGCACCCACCGTGCCGGAGCGTTTGCTCAAGGTCGACAAACTCACCTATTGCTCGGGCATGGATTCGCCGCCTCTGGTTTCCTTCGATGAAGCGCAAAAGCCAAAGGGCCTGACCGTGGATCTGGGCCTGGAAGTCGCCAAACGTCTCGGGGACAAGGAGGTCGAGTGGCGGGTGATTCCGTTTTCCGGATTGCTGCCGGCCTTGCTGGCCAAGCAGTGCGACATGATCGTCGACCAGTTGTTCGACAAGCCCGAGCGCCGCGAGGTGATCGACATCGTCAACTACATGTATTCCAGCCAGGCGGTGGTAGTGCCGAAGGGCAATCCGAAAGGGCTCAAGACGCTGCCCGATCTCAGCGGGCACAAGATTGCGGTGCTCAACGGTTCGACCATCAAGACCTTGCTCGACACCGAGAATGAAAGCCTGACCAAGGCCGGCAAGCCACCGATGAAACTGGTGGTCTACAACACCGACACCGATGCATTCCAGGCCCTGCGCATCAGTCAGGTCGACGCTTACGGCACTACAGTGGAAACCGCCGGATATTACGCCGCCATGGCGCCGGATCTGTTTGAGGAAGGCGTTCCGGCCTTCAGCCGGATTCTCACCGGACTGGGCATTCGCAAGGACGATCCGCAATTGAGTGCAGCCGTGCAGCAAGTGGTCTCCGACATGCGCAGCGATGGCAGCTACAACCAGCTCCTGAATAAATGGCACGTCTCCAGCGACACCCTTGATTGAGGTAGGCGTTGATGAATTTCAATTGGGATGTGTTCTGGCAGTACCTGTTGCAGCCCAGCGGGGTCTACCTCACCGGGCTCTGGCTGACGTGCCTGATCAGTGTGCTGGCCATGTTATTGGGTTGCGTTTTGGGATTGGCGGCGGCGTTGCTGCGTTTATCGAAGAACCCGTTGCTGCATCTGCCGGTGCGCTTTTATGTGTGGCTGATGCGCGGGACGCCGTTGCTGGTGCAGATCGTCTTTCTCTACACGGCGCTGGCGGCGGGCGGGATTTTCCGCTTCGAAGACATCGAGCTGTTCGGGTTGGTGGTCCCCGGCAATATCCAGGCTGCGATCATCGCCCTGGGGCTCAACGAAGGCGCGTACATGGCCGAGATCATTCGCGCCGGTATCGGCGCCGTCGACAAGGGGCAATACGAGGCCGGGCGTTCCCTGGGCATGACCTTCGCCAAGCTGATGCGCCGGATTGTCTTGCCACAGGCATTTCGGGTCATCGTTCCGCCGCTGGGCAACGAGTTCAACGTGATGCTTAAAAACACCACCCTGGTCAGTGTGATCGGTGTGCAGGAGCTGCTGCTCAGCACGCAAATGGTCACATCGGCGACCTTCCGCGTGTTCGAGTTGTACCTCGTGGTGGCGATCTATTTCCTGTTGCTCACGACGCTGTGGGGCTTCTTCCAGCGCTGGCTGGAAACACGTTTCGGCCAGTCGGAGCGACCTTCGTCGCCGCCGCCGGCATCCAGCCGGATGTTCGGTCGGAGCACGCTGAAACTGCTGAGGGGACGTTAATCATGGCGCACCAGAGTGACGAACTGATCATCGAAGCGCTGAACATTCACAAGTCGTTTGGCAACCTCGAGATTCTCAAAGGGATTTCCCTGCAAGTGCGACGCGGTGAAGTGGTGGTGCTGATCGGCGCCTCAGGCTCCGGTAAAACCACGTTTATCCGCTGCATCAATTTGCTGGAAGACATTCAGTCCGGGCAGATCCGGGTTAACGGCCAGTCCATGGGCTATCGCACGAAGGCCGATGGCAGCCTGGTGCGGGATTCGGAGCGCAACATCGCCCGTCAGCGGCGGGACATCGGCATGGTGTTCCAGCGCTTCAATCTGTTCCCGCACATGACCGCGCTGGAAAACATCATCGAAGCACCGATTCAGGTGTTGGGTGTGCCGCGCAAAGCGGCGGAGGAACAGGCGCGGGCACTGCTCAAGCGAGTCGGATTGGCGGAGAAGGCCAACCATTACCCGTCGATGCTTTCCGGTGGCCAACAGCAGCGGGTGGCGATTGCCCGGGCTTTGGCCATGAAGCCCCAGGCGATGCTGTTCGACGAACCCACCAGTGCGCTGGACCCGGAAACCGTCGGTGAGGTCCTGCAGGTGATGAAGGAACTGGCGGAGGAGGGCATGACGATGGTGGTGGTCACCCATGAAATGGGTTTTGCCCGAGAGGTCGCCGACCGTGTGGTGGTACTCGATCAAGGTGAACTGATCGAACAGGGCCCACCGGAACAGATTTTCAGCCATCCCTCTCATCCCCGTACCCAAGCTTTTCTCAGCCGCGTGCTGTGAGACCCACAAGGATATTGACGATGCGTTTATCGAGCGTGTTTGCGGCCCTGTGCTGCGATGCCGTACTGCTTTCCGGGCATTCGGGATATGACGTGGCGGTGCCTTCCAGCCAATTTCTGTCGAAACCTTGTTTTGAAGAGTCTTTGCCATGCTGAAATTTTCTGCTCACGAGTATCCGTATCCGTCGCAACGCCAAAGCGTGTTTGCCCGTCGAGGCATGGTGGCGGCGTCCCAGCCGCTGGCCGCTCAGGCCGGTATCGAAATTATGCAAAAGGGTGGCAATGCGATCGACGCCGCCATCGCCACAGCTGCGGCGCTGACCGTGGTCGAGCCTACGGGATGTGGTCTTGGCGGTGATGCTTTTGCTCTGGTCTGGTTCAAGGATCAGTTGCATGGACTCAATGCCAACGGCCATGCGCCTGCAGCTTTGAGCATCGAAGCGGTCAAGGCGGCCGGTCATGAACAAATGCCATTGTATGGCTGGACGCCGGTGACGGTGCCCGGTTGCCCATCGGCGTGGGCCGAGCTTTCTGAACGTTTCGGGGTGCTGCCGTTTGCTGATTTGCTGCAACCGGCGATCAGCCTCGCGCGGGATGGTTTTCCGCTGTCGCCCGTGGTTGCCCATCAATGGCAGATTGCTTTGGACGAGTTCAGTCCCCATCGCGATGAAGTGCTGGATGCCTGGTTCGATACGTTCCTGATTGAGGGGCGGGCGCCGAGGGCAGGGGAGTTGTATCGCAATCCGGCACAAGCGCGGACACTTGAAGAACTGGCGCAGAGCCACTGCGAGAGTTTGTATCGCGGCGCGTTGGCCCAACGGCTGGATGCTCATTCACGGGCGACTGGCGGGTATCTGCGAGCTACGGATCTGGAACATTACCGTGCGCAGTGGGTGGAGCCCATCCACGTCAACTATCGTGGTGTGGATGTCTGGGAAATCCCGCCAAGCGGCCAGGGTCTGGTTGCGTTGATGGCGCTGAAGATTCTCGAGGGTTTCGACTTTGATCATCGTGACAGCCAACAGACCTGGCATCGTCAGCTGGAGGCCATGAAGCTGGCCTACAGCGATGGTTTGCACTACATCACCGATCCACTGCACATGCGCGTCGCGGTGGCCGATCTATTGAGTGATGACTACAGCACACGGCGTCGGGTGCAGATCGGCGATAAAGCTCAGCCACCCAAGCCTGGCGATCCTCATGCCAGCGGTACCGTGTATCTGGCGACCGCCGATGGCCAAGGCAACATGGTGTCGTTCATCCAGAGCAATTATCACGGCTTTGGCTCGGGTGTGGTGCTGCCTGACAGCGGTATTGCACTGCAGAATCGAGGGCAGGAATTCAGTCTTGATCCGGAACATGCCAACTGCCTGGCGCCGGGCAAGAAGACGTTTCATACGATTATTCCTGGCTTCCTGACCAAGAATGGCCAGGCGCTAGGGCCGTTTGGTGTGATGGGCGGGTACATGCAGCCTCAGGGGCATGTGCAGATGGTCATGAATCTGGTGGATTTCGGATTGAATCCGCAGTCAGCGCTGGACGCTCCGCGCTGGCAATGGCTGGGTGGAATGAAGGTGGGGATTGAGCAAGGGGCTTCGAGGGACCTGGCCAATGCGTTGGTGCGTCGGGGGCATGAGGTGCAGATTGCCTGTGATTTGACGGATTATGGCCGGGGGCAGATCATTCTTCGCGATCCGGTCAGTGGCGTGTTGTGTGGCGGGACTGAGCCGAGGGCGGATTCGCATATTGCGGCTTGGTGAGATCAAGAGTAGAAGTGCAGCGAACATCTTCGAACGTGAGGTCATTATAGGTTAACTACACTAAATGACCGTTTAGTCGAGTTATTACAGGCTGTATTGAAAATCGTTGGAGCAGGTCATGAATCCACACTCGATTACCGCGCCAAAGCTGATCGCATCACTGGACCTTGAACCTCACGTCGAAGGCGGATTCTTTCGCAGAACCTATCAGGCCGACCACCGGGACATGCTCGAAACAACGGACGGACCGCGTTATCTGATGACGTCGATTTACTATCTGTTGACCGAAGAATCACCGGTTGGCCAGTTTCATTTCAACCAGTCAGACATCCTGCATTATTTCCATCTGGGCGACGCCATCGAGTACAGCCTGATTCAGGCTGACGGTTCGTTGCAGACGTTGGTGATGGGCAGCGACATTCTGGCAGGACAACATCTGCAATTCCACGTACCGGGCGGAATCTGGAAAGCCTCCAGACTGCTCAATGGCGAGAACGGATTCGGCTTGATCAGCGAAGCGGTTTCGCCAGGGTTTGATTTTGCGGATATGGAAATGGGAAATCGGCGCAAACTCACGGCGCAGTATCCACAGCACAGAGCGCTTATTGAAAAACTGACGCGTGACGAGGGTTGAAAGCAGCGCATTTCAAATAGAGAGATCACCGCGCATCAAAGGCAAGGTGCTTTGGAGAGCCATGGTGGAGATTGAAATCGTGTGCGCAATGGGGCTGTTTCTGTAATATTTTGTTACGTGTAATGTATATTATGTTAAACGATGTGCTATGTTGAAAATGTTCATAAGTCCCGTAAGGCACTAATTCGACATATCTCCTTCTGGCATCCATTCTCTCAACGGGCCATGTCCTTCGTGTTCATGGCGAGTCATTGGATGAGGTGGCCGCCGATGAAACTGATTCAGTGCCGTTTCTCTTCAGGTCAGCGTGTTCCGCTGCTCGTGCACACAGGCCACGCGGAGCCGTTGCCCGTACTCGTTCCGTTCATCTACGTCCAACTCAGATTCAGGCACCGGGCTTACAATACGGCGGCGGCACATCTGCGCGCGATCCGGGCTTTCTATAGCTATGCCAAAAGCCGTGACCTCAATTTGGCTCCAAAGCGGCCGTCAAGCCGACAACCTGGTCGCACGAATCGGCAAAGCTGAAACAGCACCTTTTCCGCAGATCGATCCGCGTACTCGTGACCAGTACCTGCGGTTGCTGAAGCAGTACCTGTCTTGGTGTGTCACCCGATACATCCCGCGCGTAAGCCCATCCCAGACCGCGAAAGACGCCGCACTGTGCACGTGGACAAGGAAAAGCTGGTTGAGACTGAATCTCATTCATCAGCCAACTACGGAGAGATGACAACAGCTCGTTGAGCGTTGTTCGAGCGAGGCTCAAGCCTTACCGAGTCAGCCCTGGCAATACTGAAGGCCAAGACGATGTGTTTGTACAGCTCCAACTCAGAAACTATGGGAAGGACCCTGTGTATCTGACGTCGGCGAAAATCGAAATCGTCAAAAGCGACACCGCTACGCTTGGTCGTCCCGGTGTGTTTGGTCAGTGCGTATTTACGGACGACCCCAACTCGAATACACCCCTCAAAATCGCCCCTGGCGACACGGTTTGGCTGAGCGTTTCAGATAGCGTTCATCTACCTGGCTTGGCTGCGTGGCTCGAAGGCGGGCAGAAGGAAAAGACATTTTTGCCAAAGACGGTAGCCTTCAGCAGGACTGGTTTATCGCCAACTGGATGTACCCACGGTGGGTGCCTGGCAAGATGGACGCGTCCTGCAAGGATGAACCCAGCTAAAGTGGATCTCCCCTAACCTGCCTCGCCTGCAGGCTTATCCCAAACCGTTAAAGGCCCAGGTCGTTAAGGAATGCCTGCAACCTGGAGCGACCATTTCAGTGTCGCCATTAAGCGAAGGCAATCGCTCGGACTGCACACTCATTAGGAATTTCGATCCTAGCGGAGACCACACGAAGGGCGTCGAACGCAATGTGCGCAGGATAGACAACAGGGCTCCTGGCGCTTGGCAGCCAACGTCAGTGAGCAGGGCGATCGCTTCTTTCTCGTTCAACGCTTGCAATTGAGCGATCACGGGCGGCACTTCGCGGGCGTCGAATCCTTCACCCAATGCCCGGTTCAGGTTGCCACCCTAGCTCCAGTCCTACGCGTGAGAACCCTGCTTCTCGACTTTCAAACGAGCACTACCTCCTTGCGCGCTACGTGTGCGGAAATTCGATATGATGTCGAAACAATAGCTTGGGGCGCATAGGCCCGGCTGTGATGACCGTGACGAGGAATGTGATGATTGAAGGTTACTCAGAGGAAGAGTTTGGCGCCACTGTTCATGCGCACGTACGCCCGGCAGAGCCCATCAGTTCTATTGAGCTGCTGAAGGGGCGTCACAAGGAGCTTGGCGAAATCCGTCGCGCCTTGTTTGCCAAAGGACGTCACATGTTCATCTATGGTGATCGCGGAATCGGAAGATCGTCCCTTGCCCAGACCGCCGCATTTCAATATCAATCTTCAGACTCAGGCATTATCCAGATCGGATGCACGCGCGCCAGCACCTTCTACGAGATCATGCATAGCATTGCCGCCCGACTGGTAGAGGACCTAGATGCCAAGGAAATTCAGGCTAAAGGCGGCATCAACCTGAAATTCATTAACTTCGAGTTGCTCGTCAAGTCCGTATCCAAGCCAGAGCTCCAACAGGTGTGCAATATGGAGCAGGCTTTGAACGTCATCTCGGACATCCGTGAAATTCATTCGGACAACCCCATCATTGTCATCGATGAATTTGACTCGATCCAAGATCCAGAGGAGCGCTACAAATTCGCTGAGTTTCTGAAAAAAATGGGTGATTCCGGCGTCTATGTCCCGATCATCTTCAGCGGTATTGCGGGATCGTTGGATGATGTGTTGGGTGGGCATCAATCGAGCATTCGTCAATTGTTCCCCATCCAGCTATCGCCAATCTCGTGGGACTCGCGCTGGGACATTCTTGTGGAGGCTCTAGAAGCATTCGAGATCGAATTTGACGAAGAAATAAAGTATCGAGTCGCTGGCATAAGCGATGGCTTTCCCTACTACGTCCATCTCATCACTGAGCATTTGCTTTGGGCGATCTACGATGACGAAACGACGTGCCGGGTTGCTAATTTTAATCACTACAACGAAGCGCTGAAAAAGGCCGTCGAATCTGTGCAGGAGCACATTCGCAAGCCTTACGATTTGGCAACCTTGCGCCATAGTCAAGATTTTCACCACGCGATTTGGGCCGCGGCCGACACCTCGATCTTACACCGCAACATCAACGATATTTATGCATCCTATGAACGGGTCATCCGCGATCTGAATCATCAGGGTGGGCAGGCTCATCTCGTACCGATTGACCGAAAAAAATTTAGTCAACGGCTTAATACGCTGACCAAACCTAGCCACGGCTCAGTATTGAAGAAAATGAATGACAACCGTACAGGTTGGTACCAGTTCACTGAAAATATGCTTCGTGGCTACGTGCGCCTACTTGCGGAAACCTATGGTGTGCGTCTCTGGATGGACGAGGCAAAGGTACCGAAACAATTGATCACCCCCCGGCCGAAGGCCTTGGGTAATGGGCGGAGATTTCAGTCGAGCGTCCCCTTGGGTGTAGGCCTTAAGGATGACTAGTGCGACCTGAGGCACACTTTTGCGGCACTTGCGGGGGGCACTGCCCTGCCCCCTCCAGTCTGGAACCAATCGCACCGAGTCCGACCATATGCTACGAATCAAGCGCCCAGGAATGACCCCGCACTTTCTCCGCTCACCCCAAGTGCTTGAGGAGCGCCGAAGGATCTTGGAATACCTGCGTAGAGATGAAAGCGAACGTAGGCAGCGTCGGGACAGCCTCAACGAGGATCTGTTCTTTGACGGACGATTTCTGCATGTGCTTTCTGATACGTTCAAGGGCAAATGTGCATTCTGTGAATCATCACTAGATGGCTCCGGGCGCACCGTGCATATGCGGCCATTACGCTACGTCGACAACTTCGCTAAGGATCATCGCGAGTATTACCTGTGGCTGGCTTTTGAATGGCGGAACCTGTTCTATTCCTGTGATGTTTGCGCAGCGAGGAAAAGTAATAAATTTCCCCTCGAAGGTAGCCCCACCAATTTTTTGGCAAGCTACGAAGACACCATTAGAAATGAACGTTCTCTGCTGGTTGATCCCACGTCTGAAGATCCTGACAAACATCTATTCTTCACCTGCGATGGAGATGTCCGCCCCTTGACCCGCAAGGGTCATGAAACCATCCTTACTTTTGATCTGAATCGGGATGAGCTTGTCGCAGCACGTGCAGGATGCATTCAAGGGGTGTTGATGGCATTGAGGATGAAGGCTACATCCGAGCTAGAGAGCAAGCTTCACTCATACGCTCCGCACGTTGGCGCCGTGCGGAGCGTACTTCGCAGGGTAACTGGAGCTTGGAGGCCTAGGGGGCGCCCGTCGCTCGGAAACGGGGAAGCTTTTGTACAGCGGTTTATGGATGCCTATTTTGCGGCTACGGATGACGAGTTTAAGAAGCTAAACGCCTCGATAGAGGAGATTGAGCGTGGGGGCGCTGACAGTGAGCCCTACCAAGACATTGCCACCTCGGTTGTCGAGTACATTCAGGAACGGGAATGGCACCACCAAGCCGGCGAAATCGCAACTGTGCGAATTTCTAACTTCAAGGCGATTGAAGATTTGTCGTTCACTTTGCCGGGACGCCGATCTGACAAGGCCGGTACACCAGCGCTTATGATCTTGGGGGAAAATTCGACCGGAAAATCTAGTGTTCTTGCAGCAATTGCATTGGCCGCAATCGGTTCCGGTGAGACTCGTAAGCTCAAGAAGTATCTGCCTGCGTTGATGCATAGCTCGGCACTTACAAGGTTTGACCAGTTGGACGATACCGACGTGTCGGTTGGTATCAGTTTCCATCTAAGTGAACGTTCAGCGGCCTTTGCCTACAATAGCCAGTTAGAGGCTCCAGAAGGATCTCCAAAGCCCGCGCTGAAGGTCCTCGCCTACGGGCCTCGACGTTTTTTCGACCCTAAGAAACGCAATCGGAGCTTTGGCGCCGCTGCACGTGTTATCACCCTCTTCAACCCGTTAGCAACCATTCCATATCCCGGCGACTGGTTGCGAGCTCAGACGGGTGACCGCTTCGATACTATTGCATCGGCTCTCAGAATTGTCCTCGCGTTGGGCGATGACGACGAGCTTATTGTCGAGCCAGATTACCTCGCAGTAAGAGCTAATGGTCGCGTCACCCCAATTGATGCGCTGAGTGAAGGATATCGATCTGTGTTTGTGATGACAGTAGATATCATTCGTGAGCTTATCGACGACTTTGAGAACTTGGAGCAAGCGCAGGCGTTGATCCTGATCGACGAGCTCGAAACGCACTTGCATCCCAGATGGAAAATGCAGGTCATGACTTCGCTTCGTAAAGTATTTCCCAAGGTGCAGTTCATAGTCACCACTCATGATCCGTTATGTCTGCGAGGGATGGATGACGGGGAAGTCATGGTGCTGCAGAGAGATCAAGCAGGCCGTATCCACCCCCTAGCGGACTTGCCCAGTGTGAAAGGGATGACTGCCGAACAACTGCTGACGTCGGACTATTTCGGTCTGGCCAGCACCACAGATCCCTCAACAGAAATTCGCCTAGCCAGTCTCGCGGGAGATGTAGCTAGAACATCGCTACGGGGGGATTCAACCTTTGTTCCTGCTGCGGCTACGTCGGATCTTGTGGGCCGCCTGGCTATCGGCGAGTCCTCAACGGAACAGATTATTCAGGAAGCTCTAATCCAATACCTTGAACGTCGTGAGTCTCGGAGAGGGAATCTCAGGCCACAACTCCGGGCTGAAGCGGTTGAGGCTGTACTACAAGCCCTGAGCAAGGACGAAGTCTGATAATGAGGTATGTGGATCGTAGTGTGGTCGCCCCTCCCCCTTCATTAACGGTACCCAGCGCCTCCGTCGAAAACGAGAAGATGGCTGCAGCCGCGTTTTATCGAACCTTCGATGCAACAGCGATACCGCGGCCCACCTCGTATGTGTTTGTTCAGTACAAGGCTTTCGACGTTACCTCAGCGCTCCGCATCCTCTTTCATGACAAGTGTGCATACTGCGAAGACGAGGTGGGAGATGATATGGACGTTGAGCATTTCAGACCCAAGGGCGGCGTAACGGAGGATCCTAGTCACCCTGGCTATTGGTGGTTGGCGCACAGCTGGGAAAATCTGCTCCCTTCCTGTACGCCGTGCAATCAAAACAGGCGCCAACATCTGGCTACTGAGCACATGACTGAAGAGCAATTTCTAGCTCTGCGATATAAGCCAGCCATGGTCGCGTATGGTAAAGCGAACCAGTTTCCTATCGACGGGGTAAGAGCAACATATGGTTCGTCTCTCTCCACGGAAAGGCCTCATTTGATAGACCCTACGGTTGACGACCCTGAGCCTTTCTTCAGGTGGTCTCATGAGGGACCATACAGCGTTGTGCTCGCAAACACCGACGATCTGTGGTCAGGCACCCGGGCTCTCGCGAGCATTAGCACGTTTGCATTGAACCGGCTGAAGCTCGTTCAAAGCCGCACAAAGATCCTTCGAGAACTACGATATCAGGCCAGCAGAACGGTCGAGGAGCTGGAGGAAGACATGGCAGCAGGCGGGTCGCCGAAATCCGTTGAGCGAGCGCTCAAGCGAATTGGCGAGATGCGCAGGATGCAAGCCCCTGAGATGCCGTACTCGAGCATGGTCAAGGCCTTCATCGACTCATTTGAAATTGAGCTTAGATCTCTGGTCGCCCCATAGCCATACCTTATAAATGTGGTCCTGGCAGGACGTGCTGAAAACTGGAACTTTGCTCGTCCCTCCAGTCCGGGCTTTAAAGCGGGAAAATGATGTGCTGCAGTCTGTGGCCAATATCAACCAGCTAATGCGCGTCCAGGCGATTTGGCACCGGTACTGCACACGTCAGCGACTATGATGCGCCGACAGGGCAAGGTGCCCCGTTGGGTACCACCATGTTGCATTCCGATCCCGCCCAATGAGCCGCGCCCAGGCTTACTCAACGCGGCCCGTCAAGGCTGTTAAAATCGAAATCGCTTTCTGTTTCTCACTTGGGGATCAAGGTCGGTGATGTCCGCGTCCTTGTCATCCAGCTCCGCACTTACCGCGCTTGACCACTCCCTCTGCTCAACTACAGCTGGCAGTTTCTCCAGGGCATTGGTCGGTTCGATCCCCAGCTCAGCCGGGCGCTGAAGTAGTTCGTCAAAGATTTCATCCTTATGCATGCTCCAGGATGACGCAAAGCACCGCCAGAACGTCCAGATCACTTATACGCTGGGCGCCTGCGTACTCGTCAGGGCCTGATGATATAGAGATGAGCCGATCAAGCGGGGCGATAGACATTGCGAAGCGGCACCGAGCGACAAGGGGTGGCCATCATACGGGATGGCCAAATGACTCCACTACTTTTGACTACCGGGGTTTGGCTGCAATCCTCAATGTACAAGCCACGAAGTACAAGCCTTACAACGTTTCGCCCTATGGCAGTAAATGGTAGACGTATAGCTGATGTCCGCTTCTGGCCGTTCTCTACCGGTCACGACAGGCGGAAGGCGGCAAGAACTGAGCGCGTGCGCTCATGCTCTTCCGACATCAAGAGCGCGGCAGCTTTTTTTAAAATTGGAGCCCTCTTGTAGTTGTTCGCGACATCTCTTTTCGTACAGAGCCTAGAGCCTATGAATCGAGATGAGCTGAGTTGTGGAGAACGCCTTGCTCAGGTCATCTATCCTTACCGTAATTCAGATTCGTCCACATCATCCGCTTCAACTGTATCATCGGAATCCAGGGAATTACGCCACTGATCAACGAGTGCTGCAAGCTTTGACTGAAAGGTCTCGAGGTTGGATAGGATCACGCGCAGCTCGTCCTTAGGAGCTGGCCCGTCTTTCTCTTCCTCAGCTAACGGTCCTGTTGGCTCTTCCAGTTCAGTGTCTACGTCATCGTCGATAAATTTTGAATAGAAGGCCTCTAAGTCGAGGTCTTCTAAAGCTGGGATGACTAACAGTTTCTTCCACCGTCCCAACTGGTCAGTCAGGAATCGTTCATCTTCCGTTAGCGCATCCCATTCAGCATCTTCGATGGATCGAACCTCCACGGGACGGGTCAACAGGAGTCCGCTCATGACGATCTGTGTGAGCACACCAAACATTTCATGAAGCAGATCATCTTTCGAATGAGTGCGTCGAAACCGTGCCCAAGGATTCGCCGTAGGCTGCATTGCAGTCAGCAATTCTATCGCCGCCATCTGACCACCCATTGGGTCAACCGATTCTGGTAGAGAGCGGCGGTTTGCCCAAAGCTTAATTATCAGTTCCGCAGCTTGCATTTTTGCTGTCTGTCGAACCTCCCCTTCCCCGTTCTCAGCGACATCCATAAGTTCTGCAAGGTGATGGGCCATCCAGCGAGACGCCAACTCACCACGCATGTCGTTTTCAAGCTGATGGACAATCGCTCTCCCAAGATCCAATACACCCTTCGGCGGTATAGAGCTGCCATTCTTCGTTAAGTCTGTAGACCCGAGCGTACGTGGCCTCGGGTTTCTGCTCTTCCGAGTCATAGTCTCGTCGACTGCTGCGTCCTTCACGTCTGACCTCCATCACGATGACAAGCTCAAGCCCCTCATTCTGTAGGAGCGCTCTTAACTGATTGCGCTCGGTCAGCAATCTGCATCCCGAGCTCGAAGGGTACGATTGATAGTGATCTTCGTCCGATTCACGGTCACCCCAAACTTCGTAGCGAAACATTGCTGCCTGACCGGGTAACGACCAGGCATTCCCGACATCCGGATCGCATTGCAGTCCGTATTCACCGATTATCCAGCTCGCTGGCATCCAGTCCACGAGTTTTGCGTTGCCTCGCAAAGGATCTTGACTATCAATTCCACCATCTGAATACGGTCGGCTTAACCAAGGAATCATTTGATAATCGCCGTCATCGCTGTCGTAAGCGTCATCACTCTCGGTCGGGATTGTATAATCCCACGTGCTTTCCATCGTTTGTAAGGCGCGTACCAAAGATCCGGCAAGTTCCCTCTCTACCAGAGCGCTTGAAATAGAAAGCGTCTCAACGCGATCGGCATTAACAAGCCGCCATTCACCGCCGACAAGGATGTGGCCAGGGCAATCGGTCGGTATCAACTCTTTCCGCATCCTGAGCTCTGAGACCTGCTCCACCCAAACAGCTAGCGGTTCATTGGATTTCCGCCAGAAGTCAGACCGCAGTGGAACAGGCCCCAAGAGGTCTGCCGACCAGCACGGCGGTTGGGTTAGCATTTGATGTGCGACGCGACGAGGTAGCGAACTCCAGTCCGAGTGCTCTTTCTTAGCGAGCGGCTCGGTTCTTAGCAGTTCGCCGACGGAACACCATAGCGCATGCCATTCGAGATGGGTGTGCAGGCGCTCGAGTGTCGGACTGGTACCATGATTATTGCGCGTGAGAGCCCAGTCATGAGATGAGATACGTCCCTGCTGACGTTCTGCATCGTACGATCGAATTTCGCCAGGGTAACCCCAGCGATCAATAATCCAAGTCTCTGCCGTTGTCAGCAGCAGATCTTGGGAAACATTGGCAAAGCTATCAAGCATTGGATCGTACCAATAAGGCACCGTATCCATAGGGTCGAACTGAAAGCGACGTTCGGGTTCCCCGGAGCGGTTACGGACCCGAGGCGGCCTGCGGCTCGACCCTGTTAGAGGTCTCAACGCTGATCGCCCGGTGGCATTCAATTGTTCTATTTGGGACGGATCAAACACAAGGGCGCCCGCGTCTACCAGTTTGAGGCAAGCATCGCGCGCAAATGAGACAAGAAGCAGATGTGGAAATGTCTGGTCCAAGGCGATGTCGAGCAGTAGTGCTCCCACCTGAGCACCTATTTCTGGCCGCTCAGCTGCAATGCGATCCCAGGCAATCACAAACCACAGCCGTGCAGCGATCCAAAAGAAGTCGAGACGAGATGACCGAAAGGTTGATTCATCCCGACGGCCGTATTCGTTGATTAGCGCTTTCAACTCTTCGACAGCACCAAGTCTGGCCAAGCGGCGTATCCCATGAGCTGCGCGCCATCGCACTCGCACGTCATAGTCACCCAAGCATGCATAGAGGAAACGCGCCACCGATGCTGGAGTGTTTACAGGCACATCCTGTGGTTGCCAGGTTTGGTCTCGATCTTCGGGCGAGACGCGTTCGGCAAGACGGTTTGCGTACCATACGCCAATGACTGACGATGAATACGGATCCAGATGTTCTGCAATTAGCCCCGCCAGAGCAAAGACTTGCTCTCCGTCGAACATTTGCCCATGCTGCTCCACACCACGCAAAAGCAAAGCTGCTGCTCCATCGGGGGGCAAACCAGTCCATTTCAATGCTTTAGGAAGCGACGTTTCACTGTGTCCGATGTATCTGGCAAAATCAGGAAGGCGCTCAACGATAACTTCAGGCAATTCCGATGCAGCCCATTTTCGAATGGCTGGTGTATTCCATCGATCGAGCATCAGCAGCATCGATTCGACCACGCTCGCACCATCTCGAACCTTTAGGTCTCGTAAGACCTTGAGAAAAGCCAAGCGGTCACGTATCTCAACGCGTTCCGCAGCAGTTGCAATCAGATCCGATAGCGAAACATATCTATCTGCAGTACGTGCAGTCTGAAGCGCAGTTTTCAAAGCATTGGCAAAGTCCTCGCCGTGGAGCAGGTTCTCCCGGGTCCAAGTCGTTGTGGAGCGAACTTCAGGCTCTGTTGTCGCTACTTTCGTGATAACGGGTAGAGAAGAGCCTGTCTCCTCCAGACTTTCAAGAAATGCCTGTCGCTCACGGAGTGCCCTGCTCCATTGCCCCGACCACTTCGCCATCCCACGACTATTGAGCAGCTTGCTGTTATCACGTTCGTTGTGGCGGACTAATGCGTTCCACGCCGCTTCCTCAAGATAAAATCCTGAGTTAACGCAGTTGGCGACGTGATCCAATGCTGCATCAGCGATTGCATGATTGCCGTGCAGCATCAACTCCAATGCCATTGCCGCAGCTGGGTCTAGTGTCCCTTGGGTGAGTCCAGAGTGGAGGACCGGCGCCAGTGTTTGTGAGAAGTCGACGAGATTGGCATCTTGCCACTTCGCCGTGTTTGCGAGCGCGAGAGGAGGGTCTAAAGCCGCAACAGTTTCCATGACCTCTTTCCAGGGCAGGTTCTCATCGCCGTCGAGACGGACGGCAGCATCAACCAGTACCTCACAAAGATTACGGGCAACTACTCTCCTGTCTTCGACGCCACCAGCGCCTCGCTTGAAAAGCTGGCCAAGTACGCGTAATTGCGCCACGATTTCCCGATCGAGTTGGCCGGCCGCCTCAATTGCATCATGAAAAACAGCATTAGCATCGTCGGGACTGAACGGAAGGAGCAGGCGTGAGTAGGTTAGAAGTGCTTGGGATTTGTCTCGGGCGCCAATGCGTTTGGTGCGCATAGCAGTAGCCGCTGCGTCAATATCATCGACAAGTGCAGTCTGCAGCTCTGGGCGCAACATCATACGCTCGGCAAACTCTAGATCCGGCTGCAAATCGGAGGTTCCCCACCTACCGTGAATTCGCTTAGCGATACGTAGAACGAACTCTGCGTCTAATTTACGACCTACGAGCAATAGCACGCCACGAGCGGCTGCCATGGCAAGCGCGCTGGCGCTGTGATCGCGTGCGAGACGCCATGTGTCGCTCTCTTTGCGCCTTGTCGCTTGTTCCAGAACATCGGCGACTGTGTCGTCTTTCTTCCCGGACATCGCTATTGCAACCGCTGCATAGATGGGATACAGCGAATTGGTCAGCTCGTTTAGCTTACGATCCGCCTCTTCTTGTTGATAGGTGTCGCGGCTGCGTTCCTTTTTCTCCGCGGGTTCGGGTCTGGATACGTAGAGGTCGTCAGGTTTTAACTTCCCACCGGTCCGGGCGGCTCGGAGTGCGTGCGCTCGAAAGAGCAGATCCATATGATGTGTGTTGCTGGTATGAACCTTGTTGATTCTCCGGTTTTCAGGCAAAAGCACAACATCCAAGAAACCATCCACGGCAGTCGCAGATAGCAGGTCTGCGGCAAGAAGCTCACAAGATGTCATGGCAACATCCATCATCCATGACCACAAACCTTCTAGCAGGCTGCGTGCACTCTGACGTTTGGGAGATGACATCCATCGCTTGCAAAAAGCTCTCAAGCTGCCCGCGAGCCTTGTGGTATCAAGGGGAGCACCGGACACCGCCAAGGGCACGAGTACAAAAAGCTCTTCCCAGGGGGTGAGATGGCGTGTGTCAAGTATTCCCTGAAGCAGCCCCGAGCCATCTTGCGCAATCAGCCGCGGAATCAGGCAGCGCGCCACCAGTAGCCGAACCCGCTTCGGCTTCCACTTCCAAAGCGACTGCAAAGCAGATTCTGGCCCATTAATGCGAAGCGCAGTTTCGACGCTAGCCGCAACGTCCACATCTTTAAGCCGCCAATCGCAATGCTGGCCATTTTGAATGAGGGCTTTACGTGCAGCCATCCACGCTTCGATTAAGCGCTGCCCCTCATGCAACGAAATTCGATCACCGTTGAGCGAGTCAGCCACTTGTTTGTGAAGCAGGAAAGCGCCGTGGTATCCGATTTGTTTTGGATCGGTAAGGACGAGCCTCCCTGCAGTGTCAGCAGCGAACCGCACCGCAAGATCTGGATTATCAGACAGAAGTTCCCGTAGCGCGCGCTCAGTCTTGAGCCCTTCGCCTCCGATGAGCACGAAACGAAGCGCGCGCTCACTATCTCCCGCCTTCCGACAGAAGGAAATAGCTAACCGTAAGCGCGTAAGTTCCGCTTCTCGCCGCTTCACCGGATCATCAATTGCTGTCGGCGAAGGCTCGCGTTCAACGAGATCAAGCAGCTTATTGCCCAAGTCAGACGCAGCGAGTAGGGCTGCGACGTGCTGCGCAGCGTAGGAGTCGCTTTCGCAGCGGCTCATCAGCCAATCAGCAGCGCTCCGGGTTACTTCGTTCAGCATTGACTCCCCCGCTTCGCGGACGAAGTGCTCGAAGTCTTCGTCCGCAAAGGTGACAGTGTTTTCAGTGAGCCGAATCGCTGGTGCCATGTCCGTGCAGATGTCAATAAGCGCTGGCACCTGTATACCAATGATCGCACTGAGATCTTCTATTGGTACCGGCCGCGCGAGAGCAATGAGCCCCGCACAAAACCTTGGAAGGTCTGTTCCGATTCCGCTTTTCCCAAAGGCTCGCTCAAACTGTTCACGAAACACTTGGTCGAGAGACCGGCCTGCGGGCAAAAGGCGGTCAATCGCTTTATCGGGAGGCTCATCTCCAAGGTCCATAGCATAAGCTTGGACTCGGGGTACCCCCATGGTCAGCCTATGAAACGCATCGATCCAATCATCTGTTGCAGCCCACTTCCGCCGTACATTGACTTCAGTTTCTTCACGGGTAAATGGCTCGATCTCTGCAAGTCTATAACTAGAAGGTAGGGCGAGTTCAGCGAGACGACCTGTTCTTGCTGTAACGACAAACCGGACATTGGGCGGCAAGTCGCCCAGCTGCAAGAAGTCGTGTACAAAGCAAGCCTCAGGCGGTTTGCGTGTTGTCGCAGCCGTAACGGCATTGTCGGCTGCGTCAACGGCAATGACGATCAGCGCATCCGGATATTCAGACGCGTGTGCTTGGGCTGCGTGGCCCAGGCGATTCGAGAACAGACGCGGAGGGTCTGATAGCTGATGACGACTAAGCAAAATTGGCAGCCGTAGCCTCGTAGCAAGATCATTGGACAGCTGTAAAAACGCGTCCACATTTCGATGACGCAAAGTAGCGCTATCTAGATAGGTGCCAGCTCCATAACAATCGTAGGTCACCATGATCGAATGAGGCGGGAGCAACGCCTCAATTTGCTGGAGCGCAGTCGTCTTGCCGACCCCTCCGGCACCATGTAGACAGACTCTCTGTTTGCCGGCAGCGATCTCGCTCGCAATTTCAGCGACGCTGCTCCGCGGCACCGGTGCATCAATCCGTTCAAGGACAGGTGGGCAAGGGAACAATGCGCCCATCGTAGAGACGCCGAGTTCGAGTAAAACTGACTCCTTCGTTATCAACTCGCCCGCGAATTCTGGACGCATTCGCTGACGAATGAACTGGCGAAGTTTAGAGACCGGCGCCTGTAACTCGAGATCGGTCCATCCGGACATATCAGCGAGCAACCTTTTCTCAATCGCGAAGCGCGATCCTGCCCCACCGTTGTATCGAAGAGCTTTTGCAAATTCGGGTAGCACAGATTTAGACAGTCCGGCGGCGAACGCCATTTTTCGCTCGTCCGGCTCATCCTTTCCAGGTCGTTTTCGTGGAGCGGATACGCTACCTGTTGTGAGCTTTGCGGTAACATTTTTTAACTCAACCGCGATCGGCTGGTTGGTTACCAGTGATACTTCAACTGTTCCTTTTGGCTTCAGAGCTTGTATCCCAGCCCAGGCTTTTGCCAAGCGATTCAGGACGCTGTCCTCCCGCTTATCGCCGCTCACCATACGTGCGACGGTCCACGAGCTGCGGGGATTCGCAGCGGAATACTTCAGTTGCTCCAGCAATATACGATCAGCTTCCTTTGCGTCGCCGCCACCCTCGTACAAAGCGCAATCCACGCCGTCCCACGTAGAAGGGGATGACCCAGGTTCGTCACTTGGAGCGATCCCTTCTACAGTCAATGCATGAAGTGGGTCACGATCGTCTAGAAGGCGAATAGCATGCCTGGCGGCCCATAACTCGTGGAAGTCGTCGCCTGTGTTGGAACCTCGAGCTCCTCTGAAATCACTCACTTGCGTTCCTTGCATCTATCAGTTGATCGCCCAACACCCACAACCGGTGTGGTCGCAGATGGGTATTTGTTGATAAGCATTTTCTTCACACGATTGAGCAAGCGTCAATGACCCACAGCAATGTGGCCCTCTTGCAGCCCCCCAGCACAGCAAAATACTCTAACGCATTTGTTCGAAAGCTGATGCCGTAGTCTCTCAGCTGCGCGCGTGCGTATCATTTACTGGCGCGGAAGCTTGAAAAGGGAACACAGCCGCCTTCCTCTAGTTCGTAATTTTTTATAGTTGGCTAAAACTCATTGGGGATGATTGGTATATTAAAGCAGGTCTTTAAAGACTGCCTTTCTCTCCTGCCAAGTTAGCTCCGTGAGCGCAGGCAACGCGGAGTCAGCAAAAGAGACTAATTCAGGGGCAAGATGCATCCAGTGTTCTCGGTAGCAGGCTATGAGCTCTCGAAGCTTGACATAGACTTGCTGGAGCTTGGCGTCGAGGTGCCTCATTGCAACACTGAATTGTGCCTCATACATTTCGCTGCCCCATTTGCTGTACCAAGCACTATTATTGACTATCTCGTCGATAGTGGGCACATCCCATTCTGCAGCAAGCAGGTTCGATAATCTATGGATACGGTCGTAGAGGCTACGAATTTGGCGTTCGTATTTATGCTCTCCATGGGTTCGACTCGGATCATATGGGCCATCTCCGTCTACCGGCATATGCCCATCACGCCCATATCGTTCGTCAAATAGACGATGAAAATCTTTGTGAAGGGATGGAAGCGAGGGCAGTTCACGATCTAACAGGCGTAGCCGTTTTGCGTATGCATACTGGCGGGGAAGATCACTAGGCTCCAACTGATCGTAGCTTGAATAGGTGAAGGCCACTTTCTCGATATCGGTGCGCTTATATATAAAAGGAGTTTTTCGCGTTTCGTGCTCAATGGATTTTACGTAAGCCAGTCTAGCGCTAACATCCACCAATATTAAGAAAACGGGAACCTCATAACCAATCCACATCTGCAACGTCTTCGTACGGACAGCTATATTGTGTCTTCCGTCGTCACCATTGAGCTTGGAACTTGCGGTGCCTTTAAGCTGAATGGCCGCAATCTGTCCAATAATTTTATTTTCAGAGCTTACGAACTCTAGTTGAAAGTCAATGCCGTAGTCATTCTCCGATAGCTCCCTCAGTAACCATTCCTGAGGAAGAGTAATTCTTAAGATGTTTTTTGCTTGTGTGTCGACGATGTGGGACGAGTGCCGATCAGGTAACCAGGAATCGCTCATATTTTCCCCTTGGAGTTTGTTTAGTGGGCAGATCAGGCCAACTCTGATATTGAACCACTGCTACAGTAACTTGTGCTGGACGGTCAGGTCTGCTTTATAATCAGGGCTAACATCGATCTTGCGAAGGTCGCGGGAGGCCTCGGGCGTTTCATCTCTCTGTTCGGCATTCAAAGGCTCAGAATTTTTCCGACTGCCTTTACTTTGAGAGTCGGACTGATCGCGAAGAATGTCTTCCGCCGACGCAATATGGGCATGAAGTGCATCAGGGCTACTTTCGGGTAGGTCTTCTGCCTGAGTCAGCAAAGATGTTTGCCTTCTGCTCTCCTCTCCTTCAAGTTTCGTTCTCAATTCCGAGGTATCAAGGACAGCTACTGGCGAGCAGACGAGTTGGGGATAGTCTTCCTTTGCCCGCACCACTATTACCTTTGAAAGTCTGCTGATGTGACATTTGAGCAAATTGGCACGGTCCATATCTGCGCCTGAATTCGCAATCATCAGATTCGCCTGGATCTTCGGTTCGTTAGCCTGCTCGTCTGCTATGGTAGGGTACGGCACAGCCAACCACCGCTCGTAGTCCAGTGCAGCTCTGGAGGCGTGAAGGCTGCCACCTTTGAGGTCGGATTGGATCATCACAACCCCTTGGCATAAGCCGGCTTGTGTACGATCACGCTTTACGAACTGAGTAGGTAATGCTCCCTGCCCAAAACGGTACTCTGAGATTAAAGCGCCTCCACTGTTCAGTATGTCCTCAGCCAATTTTCTATGTTGCGTCGGAGCAATGGTTTGCAACCCGTGAGCTAGCACTGCGACTGTGTGTCCGCCAGACTCAATTGCCGCTCGATGAGCAATACCGTCACATCCTAGAGCCAGCCCACTCACTACACTCCAACGTTGGCCGCAAAAAAAATCAGTCATTCGACGAGTGATCATTTCGCCATGCTTCGTAGGTTGTCGAGTGCCTATGATTGCCACGGATTTTTCAGGGGTTTGAGATAGGGTGCCCTTAACGAAGAGGATAAATGGATCGTCTTTGGTTGCGGAGAGTAAAGCCGGATAACCTTCATCCAGAGCACTGATTATGTAGGCACCTGCCTTCTCAGCAGAATCGCATTGCGTCTCCGCAAGCTCTTGAGCCAGCTCCCATGCGCTAGGGGCAGCAATAGCCTTGGCTATTGCAGGTACTCTCTGCGATAGCTCAAAGACTGGGGCAGACTCCAAGCTTTCCGATACAATCCGTCGAAGAGTCGCAGGGCCTACTCCTTGCAGCATGGATAAGGCGAGAATTTTCTTGGTTAAGGGCGAGATCGTGATCATTGGGTATTGATGGCCTTTGTCAGCGAAAGGCAGGTAACCTGCCTGGCCCCTGCTGCCATTAAATATTTTCTAGCATAAACGAGTGAAGCCCCCGTGGTGGCCACGTCATCGATGACTACCACGTGCTTATTTTCGTAGCCAGATCCTGCGATGACCTCTAAGTGATTCATAACGTTCTCAATTCTCTGCAGCTTGGTGAGTCCCTCTCCATGGTGGGAGAGTACTCCATCTCGATATCGCATGAGGTCGGGGGTGAACGACACCTTGGCGTTAACCAGTGCTCTCTGAGCATGAACAGTTGAGAGCTGGGCCAGCATTGCTTCCAAACGCCTGGTTCTGCCCGGTTTTGCTGGAACAACGGTGACTACCAGAGAGTTTCCAATAATGAGATGCGGGTTTCGCCGCACCAAATTTTGGAGAAAAGCGCCTATGGCCACCACCCAATAATCGGGAACAATTAACGCATTTTTCATGGCGTGTATATCGTTAGTGACCTGATGCCAACTCGCACGATGCTGCGCCTGCGTGGAAAAATGTCGTCCTAAATAATGGATCTCGTGCTTGGTTCCCTCGTGATCGAAAGCTCCGAACTTCTCTAGGCGCGCAAAAGGATATCGGTTCGGAATTGGGGCGCACGCTGTCTGCTGCAGCCTCTCTGCCACAGGTAGATACGACACGTGGGAGCTTAGAGTGGTAACTAAATCTTCAGGAGCATCAATAATTGCATCAGGCATTCTCTCTAAGGCCTTCCAGTCATCTCGGCGACGAGGGGCTGGAATTCTTGGCCACGTAGTTGTGTCAAGAATGACCTGGCAGCCTGCATCGTAGGCAGCTCGAATATCCACGGGAGAGTCCCCCACCATCCAAACCCCTTGAGGATCAGGAATGGCAAATCTCTCCATCAGTCTCCGAATCCCCTCCCCGCTGGGTTTGGGTTGGGGAGTGTCCTCGAACGCGATGAGAAAGTCCCAAGCCAAGCCAGGATAGGCGAGGTTAAGGAGGGTTTCGGCGTAGTGCTTGGGCGATCTCGTAAAAACACCAATTCGGGCTTCGGAAAATCTGGCTCGCAAGGATGCGATGGTGAAGGCAGAGTAAACAATTCGACCAGGATCCTGATTGAAGGAGGTGCGAAGGCTATCCACATATTGCTGTGACTGCCTGCCCAAAAATTGCTGACCACGGAACCTTTGCTCTAGGTCGCCAGTACGGATGAGAGTGTCATCCAAATCGAAAATTAAAAGCTGAACCGCCATACAGTCATCCTTGATACGTTGCGATTTTTAGACAACTATCACGGATAAAAAGCATCAGCAACGTCAATCTGTAATGGTCTAATGAAACCGGACACCATTTGGGCGAGAATGCTCGCCAGAAATAGGTGTCTGATGAGCAGGTAACATCGTTCATTTTCTGCTGTATTCAAACGCAAGGCTGCAGCTCTCGTGCGCGATTAAGGCTACAGCCATATCGAGACCTGCCGATCACTCGGAGCGGTCGAGTCTGTGTCGCTGGATGAACCAACTTCAGCAGGAGCACAGCGGTGTTACTCCGTAGAGTAAAGCGCTGACGCCTGAGCAGCAGAAGATCCAGGAGTTGGTAGCCTGGATTGCTCGTCTTGAGTGGGAGAAATCTATTTAAAAAAAGCTACTGCGCTCTTGATGCCGGAAGAACATGAGCAGGTCAGTCGATGCTTTCTCAATTTAAGCTTCGTTCCTGGCCAAGATAGCTTATGTATACTTTCAAATGAAACTTATCTCAATATATAGTGCTATCAATTTAATAAAAAACCAGTATATAAGGCTTGCCGATGATCGGTAGAGATTATCGATGATTTTGATTATATCGTTAAGTATAAAATCGATTCTAAATTCTCAAATTCACTCTTTCGATTTTTGCTGATCAGGAGAGCAGTTCGTTGCGCCAGAAAACTCATTTTCAAAGGTGACTCCATGGCTTTTCAATGAGGATGCATCGAACTGAATTTTGTTTCCTTCCGAATATACTGCACTGTTACTATAATGAAAATCTCCATGAGTATCATTTTGCTGTAAGGTTGGCAGTTCCATACCCTCGCTTTCCTCAATTAAAGGGGGCTCCATGTCGTCTGGGTCAGTCTCGTCAGGAAGTACTGTAGACTCCAGAGTGTTAACCTTGAATCCAATAAGTTTTCCATCTAGCTTTCTCATCGCCAAGTAATATATATTTGATTCTTTGTTGCTGCTTACTCCGAACCACAGATAATCTTTGCCATTTATAATTCCGCCAGCTTCTCTATAGTTTCGAGAGTCTTGCATGTACGCAACATTGTATGTGTGGTTTTTAGGTGAGTATTTCATGATTGGACCCTTAAACAACACAAGCCACTCGTCATCGCCAACACTAATACTACACGCTATGCTATTGGTGTCTTCGGCCCTATAATACTTGGCAGGGACAGATATCATTTGCACATCCCCATCAAATTTATCAACGCCATTTGCTTCATACCATTTCTTTATGTATGTACCGGGGAACCATTCGATCTCCGATTCGCCACTAAATAGTCCATCCTTAAATTTACTAAGGGGAATTGTGTCCCAGTTATCGCCATGCATTATCACTTCAAAAGACTTCAGCGCCAGCCAGTTTTTCACGCTATCATAAGGTATATTTTTGGAGAATAACGGTTGCATTCCCGGCATCCCATTACTTGGATCGTCACGCACTGTATACTTAATGTTCGAGTCAAGTGGAGCAAGAGAAACCTCGGTGCTCCACCCCTCACTAAAAAATTGCTGCTTGACTCCGTAGAGCATTAGCTTGTTTTTATGATTGTTGTCAATCAAATCTACGAAGCCAAAAAAGTGGAGGTTTTTCTCTTGATCTTTAATAAGATTAACCGTCTGGCCTTTGTCGATACTCCAACTAGCATCAATAGGCATCCCGATTGGGTATGGTACATGAGCAATAATTTCAAATGCCTTTACCGTTACATTCATGGGGCTCAAGTCAAATGCGGCAGCAATGTATTGCTTTCGCGACTCCACATCGTAGTATCCAATAGCCGACAGAGCTCTAGAGCCGTTGGGTGTTAGTCTTGCGTACTTCATGGAGGTTTCGATATCTGTAAAGCCATAAATGTGAATATACATCCAGCTTTTTGCAGTCGTTAATAGCTCATTTCCAAAGGCTATGCCAGCTCCTGCAATTAAGGTGATAAATGCCTTTCTCCAATCACTGAGTATGTCTCGCGCCACCGAGCTAAGGCTCCCAACTACCAGGTCGAATATCTTTCTCATCTCGTTCTCCCTGAGTTAAGAATAAGATAAAGCCATCCGTTGCTTTGTAAATATAGCAAAAGCATTTGAGATGAAGCAGTTGAAGTGTAGCTTAAAATCAGAAAGGAAACGTTAATAGCCAACCAAAACCCAAGTCTTTTGCCAATTTATGGTGTGGATAATCAATGCAAGGTAACGCGATGATTGCTCGCTCACAAAGCGTGCTATTGTTAATGATTTTTAAATAGCTATTTTAATGCATGTTATTTGTGCTTGCTGTTTATGGGGCATTTGTTGAGTTTTGTGAATTTAAATTATACGAAATAGTCCATCAATGATCTGCGCCTTCGCCAGTCGTGCTTTCAAATCAGAATCGAGCTCTTGGTCATCATCGCGGTACTCTCGAACCTTTCGAAATGCCTCCGGACCACATGCCTTGGTGCCCAGTGAGCTCCACACCACCCGGGAGCAGACCGGCACTCGATGGTCGCAAGCTGTGACACCCATTTTTAGTCCATTGAGCCTCGCATTTCTGGTTTTGAAGCTGGGAATCAAAATGGTCTGGTTGATTTCACTCGTGGCCAGCGATTCGTAGTCGATCAGAAACAGCCGATCCCCGAGGTAGTAGGCAACGCCTTCATAGCGGTAGCAACTGGTTCTATCGGACCCATTGCTGCGGCTTGCTGACGGTTCTACCCGCTCATAGACAATATGCCCATCGAGCTCTTTGACGCTCACCAACGAACACAAGATGCGTCCTTGATGTGAAATCGAGTAGGCGTATTCATGGTAGTGACCGACCAAGTCCTGAAGCCGGGATGATGAGCATTGGCGCAAATGCTCAACGGCCCTCTGGGGTGCCGTGATCATGGCCAAGGTTGGCCTAGGGGTTCGACTGCTGATTAATTGAAGGAACTGATCTGTAGGTAACGCGATTTCGTGCGCTTCCACACCAAAAAAATCGCAGATACGTTTCTGGTTAAAGGACGTTGGGAAACTGGTCCCGGCCAAGTATCTGTTGAACTGTCCACGATGAATTTTCAGCCTGTTGCACACGTCTGAAATCGACCGGTAGTGACTGCAAAGGTGTTTCAAATTTGAAGGGAAATACTGACGCATTGGTTCATTACTAAATCGCGATACCGCTGAGTGGCGCAAAAGTAGCAGCAAATAGCGTCCGTTTCGAACAACTTGCGCAATTGCACCCCATCGGACAATGACCAAATATTACTTACGAATCAGCGGGTTTATCGGCCGCTCATCGCCAAGCGAATTCTCCCACTACTTGAATTGAAAAATCCTACAGAGCTCAAGGCCGAATCACCCTCACCCCCTCATCTCACACCCGTCTCTCACTTGAGCGGCCAGGCCGTGAGAGCGCATAGTCCTACACCCAGGAGTTGTTAAAACATGGATCGTTATCGCCCACTCAAAGCCAACGCCACTCTCGCGTCTGTTCTCTGGATAGACAGTGCTGCAGATGCCTCACAGCTTCTCGAAAATGCGCTTCTCAGGATTCGCGCCGGCACCGGCCTGCTCGAGACCTTGACGTCGTTGCCGTTGCAGCATGCGCACGGTGATGACTTTTATCGTTTGATTCTCTCAGCCTACCTTCCTCTGCAGGACGGACTGGATCTGCTCGAGCAGCTTCGATCGCGATCGTGAACTCCCGCACAACCTCGTAGCGACACATGTCATCAAACACGCCCGCTCAATTTGCTTCTGCAGTTGAGCGATGGCTAAGGAGCCATTTTGGAACTTCGACATCTACGCGGCTTTCTGGCTGTTGCAGAGGAGCTTCATTTCGCACGTGCAGCTGAACGGTTGCATATCGAGCAATCGCCGCTTTCAAGAACCATCAAGGAGCTGGAATCCGAGTTCGGCACTCAGCTGTTTGATCGCGGACCACGTGGTACTAGACTCACATGGCCAGGTGAAGTGCTCGCCACCGATGTTCGGCGGATTTTCCTCGCCGTGGAACAGGCACGCAGGAACGTACAAGCCGCGGTGGCCGGCTATCGCAGAACGTTGCGCATTGCGATCTCTGACGGAGTATTGCCCCAGCGATTGTCCGCCCTCCTCGCTCGCTGCCGAGAGGAAGAGCCAGAGATGGAAATTCGTCTTTATGAGGTATCACTCTCTCAGCAACTCAGAGGCCTTCGAGAGGACTCATTCGACGTGGGGTTTGCACGTTCGAAAGAGGTCGGCGAAGGCTTGGCCGCAACGGCTGTATGGCAGACGCCTCTGACTGTCGCTATGCCTGCGCGTCATCCATTACTGGCGCGCAAACAGATCCCACTGAAAGAAGCCATGCGCTATCCCCTTGTGCTGTTTGACCCCAAGACACACACGGGATTGTCAGAGCAAATCGAACATTTGCTTCAACAAGTGCATGCACCTGTCACCGTGGCTGAACGGGTGTCCAGCCACGAAGTCATGCTCTCGTTGATAGCTGCCGGTTACGGTCTGGGGCTGGCGTGCAAGGCACAAATGGCTCTCTGCCAGAGCTCCGAAATCGTCACCCGCCCCTTGGCAGGAGAGCCTCCTTTGCTCACGAGTTATTTGCTCTACGCCAACCATAGCCCCAACGAGCACCTGCGCCGTTTTATCGCCAGGGTGACCGAATCTGATTTCGAGTTGGGTATCGAGCCGTCGAGCCGCTAGGTTCAACGTGACTGATTAGGTCTCAGGCAAGACTGAAAAAGGGTCAAGCTGACGACTACCCAAAGCTACCAGGCACTCGTGCTCCCCAATGTGCTGGCGCATGCCCTCTGACCCAGCAGGTCTTGATCTGTCCACCATCAAAGTGAGCAAGACTGAAGACCTATTAAGTCTTTCACCAAATCCCGGCCGAGAGTTCCATGGACAGGTATCGCAAGCCATGGAACGACTCATGAACCAATTTACCCACCTCAATGCAACCAAGGTCTTCTACAACCCGATAGAAGTGGCGATTCGCTGGAGCGATTTGCTTGAGCACGAGCCTGAGATTCTCGGGCAAGTGTCGCAAGGCACTGTCCTCATGGCCGGCGTCTCTGGCGATTGGTCGCTACTGAACTTGAATCTTGAACGGCTTCTCGATGCCATGCGGCATGGGGAGTTGCCTTACGGCAAAGCCGGCATCACTCAAAACGATCCTGCCTTACTGACGTCTCCTGAACTGACCGTTCGACATGTGGACGTGAAGCGCTGGATAGCAGTGGCTTACCCGGCTCATAAACCGGCGTTCCTGTTCGACGAGTCAGAACGTCTGCCGATGCAGGCCATCGATCAGGCAGCCGCTCAAGCACTCCTGCAGCAAATTCACTCACTCACGGCGCGATCTATGACTCGTCAGAGGTCCAGCCAGGAAGAATCCCAGCTTCGATTGAACAGCAGAGCTGAAACCACCTACCTGAACATCATCGGAGCCTTGTTGACGCTGTTGCTGGGGCATTCGCCCGGCGGTGTTCGATATTCGGCCTTCAATACGCTCGAGTCAGTCATCAGCGCGTTGATCGCGCACCACAGTGGCCGGCCAGGTATCACGGAGCGCACGTTGTGGGCCAAATTCGCAGAGGCCAGGCGTCAATTGAGCGCTCATTCATGAAGAAAGCATTTGCAGATAGCGCGACTGCATCTGCAGTGACTTGCCTGCTTTCTGTGCGTTGAATGCGCACACCTTCAATTGCTTTAGAACGTAAGGGTATTCAGTGATGGAATCACAAGTCGAACAGCTTTGCGCCCTCCCAGAACGCCGCATTCTGCGGCGCCGGGAAGTTGAACAAAAAACAGGCCTGAAACGTGCCTTTATCTATGTCCTCATGAACCAGGGGAGATTTCCGAGGTCCTTGCGGCTGGGTGCTCGAGCGGTCGGTTGGGATGCGATGGAGGTCGATCAATGGATTGCCGATCGCCTTAAAGAGCGCGGCTGAGGAACGTCATGAGCGTCTCACCGCATTCGCCTTTGTCCCATGAGCCACCAGCAAGCGTGTCAGAGGTTGTTGATACCAGACAACCTCACATCACGGTCGACCCTGAGGTCGACACCCCCATGATCGTAACGCTCGATCAATTGAAACCCTATGACCTCAATCCCAGGGTCACACGCAATCCCAAATACGATGAGATCAAAGCCTCCATACGGGAGCGAGGGCTCGATGCCCCTCCTCCCATTACCAGACGCCCAGGTGAGCCGTGCTTTCGCATTCGAAACGGCGGCAATACCCGACTATCGATCCTGGGCGAGCTCTGGTCCGAAACCAGAAACGAGCGATATTTTTACTTGTCGTGCCTGTTTCGACCCTGGTCAAAACGCGGTGAGATTTTGGCGTTAACCGGGCACCTGGCTGAAAACGAACTGCGTGGCGGGCTGACCTTCATTGAACGTGCGCTGGGTGTGGAGCGGGCAAAAGAGCTTTACGAACTGGAGAGCAGCACGCGTCTCTCTCAGTCTGAGCTGTCAAGGCGACTTACAGCGGACGGCTTTCCAGTGCAGCAGTCTCACATCAGCCGCATGCGTGATGCTGTTGAATTTCTGCTACCTGCGATACCCAACGTGCTGTATGGCGGGCTTGGTCGTCATCAGGTTGAGCGCCTGGCTGTTATGCGTCGCTCTTACTCCAGAATTTGGGAGGAGCACGTCAAAGGGAAAAATCTTGAGGTCGATTTCTCGTCACTTTTTCATGATGCCTTGCTGATGTGTGACGCAAGACCCTGCGAATTCAACATCGCCCGTGTAGAAGATGAGGTCGTCGGCCAGATGGCTGAGCTTCTCGGCATGGACTACGACACGTTGGTGCTCGACTCAGAGTCCAGCGCAAGACGTGAACAGGCGTTGATGGCTGCGCCCACGGTTCAACCAACACCACAACACCCGGCGACCAGCTCGCATGATTCCGGCCAGGTTCATGCGGCGCTTTCCGCTCCCGAAGTGAGTACTGGCAAGACCATGCCCGTCGATTTGCCTGATCCCAACGCTCCATGCAGTGGTAAGCACGCTGACGTAGACCGGGAGCCTGTCGAACAAAGTGTCGCGGGAGAGTCCTCACCGGTTACCGGCGCCCTTCCCTTTAGCCAAGGCAGTTTGTTCCCGATCCTGGACATTTGGGACATCGAACCAGACCTGGATGAGCCAAATCGACTGAGGGCTCATATCAGTCAATTTGCTCGCGAGATTTGCCAGGATGTGGCGAAAGTCGACCTCATCACTGAAGTCGACGAGGGCATCGGATTTCGCTGTTGCCTTGATGCTGCACCCGATCACGTACCGTCCTCAGGCATGGTCGATTTGCTGGAAACATTGACGACAGGAACGGCTTCGTCATCGGCGCCTGTGAACATCGGTCCACTGTTGGTGGGCACCTCACAACCCACCTCTCATTCAGAGCGATTGAGTGATGCGAGCCTGGTTAAGCTGTTTCGTCTGATTCGACTGGCTCGCCGCCTTATTGATCATAAGTCTGAGGACGGCTCTATGGCCACGATGAATTCAAAGGAGGACGTGTGACCTCACCTCACCCCATCAATCAGGCTGTCATCGCTCAAGCCCTTCACGATCTGCGTAACGGCCAGCTACGTCGTTGCAAAACGATGGGATTCGCTGATGAAGACTTGGCTGCGCTCAAGGAGCCGGCGTTGCTCAGTGTTCTTCTGAACGCGCGAGTGCCGTGGTGCACGGTTCAAATCAATCGAAAAGTACTGCAGCGGATTCTGACTCAGGTAGAGGGTGTAGAACAGGAGATCGCCATCGTCGATCGCATGCTGCGTCTGGGCGCCAGCACAGAGATGGTGAGCAGGTTCTATGGACTGACCCATCAGGAGGTGGCTCTTCGACGAGACGTTCTTGGGCTGCCTAAACGCAAGGGCCGGCACCCGGTGCTCAGCGAGGAACAGGACACACTGCTTTGGCAGCAATGGCACCCCCAGTTAAAAGCGCGTCATATTGATCTGCAAGACGATGCCGCCATGCTGGATCTTGCGCTTGATTTGGCCCAGGAGCTGTCGTTGCCAGCCTCGGTGATCTGGTCAACGGTGCAGGATTGGATCGCTCAGGGGCTGGTCTGACGCCGGCTTATCTCTGATACCTATCCCCTGGGGATAGGAGAATCAGGCTTGAGCGGCCTGCACATTGTTCACAGACAGTGCCGCCCGGCACCCTAAAGCTGGGCACCCCTCCATCATTCCGTGGGTGCTCTTTCTATGGCCAACGATCTGCAATTGAACCTGGGTGCGTTGCGCAGCAGCATGCAATTGACCCTGCATACCCATCACGCATCTCGAATCTGGCATGGCCGCGACGCCTCGCAAGGTCGGGCAACAATCATCGGTCTCAATGGCTTCATTGCGATCATGAACAAAATGAAGCGCGCTGCCGAACTGGATGATCCCTATGCGGATATGTGGATGCTTCGAATCGAAGACAAGCTGAATGCCACCAAGGCGTGTATCAAGGCTCTGCGCGAACAGATCGATCTTGAACTCTCCGAAGTTCCTGAAGCCTTGAGCATGGGAGAAAACCTCAATGTGCAGCCTGTTCGACTTCCGTTGTTCGTCAACGCACAGCTTGGTTTCATGGCAGTGTACTTGCTGGCTGACTTTGATGATTTGGCGCGACGCCTGATTCTGGCCCATCACACTGCACTGATTGATCGTCGCACTCTTGAACACCTGCTTAACGAAGGCGCCCATGCACTACGCAGCTTGTTCAGTCTGGCCCAGCCATTCAAAGCCTCGGGCGTGAAGCGTTGCGATTACGTATCCAATAACTCAGCAGCACTCAAGGCCAGGGAACGGTTTGGTGATGTTCCTCAAGAGGTGCTCGACGGTTCGGCTCGTTCACGGTTCGCTCCGCTTCTTATGCAGCCCCCTGCTTCTGATGTGGAGCATCGAGTAACGCGTGAGATCGGTGTTGATGAGTCAGGCAGCCGTCTTGATCAAACCTGCGTCATAGAAGACGACGGCCAGGTTGTGGCTCTGCCAAAGGAGCCGCGTTGATGGGACTTCACTACTTCCACCCATTGCAACAAAGTGATTTTGAGCATTTGGAACACGCAGCTTACCTAAAAGGCCTTTTCGAGCCGTTTAAAGGTAAGGGGGATCTGGAGCAATGGGCCATGCGATGTGTAGGTCTTCGCGACGGGTTGATCAGGCTTGCGATGGAGAAAGTGCTGGTACAAGCGCGCCACTATCCGTTCAACCTGCTGCAGGCCCAGCTCACGCCTCACATGACCGGCGCAGGCATGACTTACCTGCGATGGCGCAACCCTGAACGGACGACCATGGGCGTTGAACTGTGGAGACGGTGCATCGAGAACAAGGAAACACCGAACCTGTTGATCGACGACCTGCATGCGATGGAGCAGCAACGGATCCTGCTCAACATGCAAATCAGTCTGACTCATACGCTGGCACGCCAGGCGCAGGACTGCGCTGACAAGATGGCAGAGGCTCAAGTGATCTATCAACGCTGCGTCAGAGATCGCGCAATCACGTCGGAGAATAGCTGATGAGTACCCATTTTTTTGGTGAAGGCAACATTGGGTCTGCTCCGGAGTTCCGGGAGTTCAACAACCGCAACGACGAACCACGGCGCCTGCTTCGTCTGAACGTCTACTTCGATAATCCCGTACCGAACAAGGACAAGTTTGAAGACCGTGGCGGTTTCTGGGCGCCGGTCGAAATCTGGCATCGCGATGCGGAGCGTTGGAGCAGTCTTTATCAGAAAGGGATGCGTGTGCTGGTCGAAGGCCGCACGGTCAAAGAAGAATGGGAAGATTCCGACGAGAATACCCGGGTGACGTTCAAGATCGAGGCCCGGCGGGTGGGGATACTGCCCTATCGACTGGAGACCGTGACGCTGGGAATCAAAACGTCAGCCGCTGAAGGTGGCGAACCTTCGCATTGATCCAATGCTTGCTCTTGTGAGCGGCTGGCCCGACGAGCCGTCGCTCCATTTCCTCCTCGCCCTCCTCCCGCACAGCCTCAGTCCACTGACGTCCATGTTCGTCCAGCGCGCGGCACATGACGAAGCTTCTGATGCAAGATCTCTTGAATGAATTTCCTGCCTCAGGGATGACCGTAACTACCTGGCATGAATGAGGCGCGGTGAAGTTCATTTTTACCCTCGCTGCCAATCACAGCAAGGAGTGAACTTCGTACGTCATTTAGCGAACTCTCAGGTCATGACATGCGACTTTTTCTGTGTGAGAAACCCTCTCAGGGCAAAGACATTGCTCGGGTTGTGGGCGCCATTCAACGCGGCAACGGATGCTACAAAGGTAAAGACGTCGCAGTGACCTGGTGCATCGGCCACCTGGTCGAAGCGGTGCCGCCTGAAGCGTATGACGAGCGCTTTAAGCGCTGGTCGCTAGATGACTTGCCGATTATTCCTGATACCTGGCGTGTCGAAGTGAAGAAAGACACGGCAGCCCAGTACAAGATTGTCAGACGGATGCTGTCTCAGTCACGTGAGCTTGTCATTGCAACAGACGCCGATCGCGAAGGGGAAATGATTGCCCGGGAGCTGCTTGAACTGTGCCGATACAAGGGCACGGTTTTTCGTTTGTGGCTGTCGGCGCTCAATGAGGCTTCCATACACAAGGCGCTCGCTTGTTTGCGGCCCGCCGGCGACACCCTGCCGCTCTACCACTCTGCATTAGCCCGTGCGCGCGCCGATTGGCTGGTCGGTATGAATATGACCCGTTTGTTCACGCTACTAGGTCGACGCAGTGGCCTTGAGAGTGTGCTCTCTGTAGGCCGTGTACAGACTCCGACACTACGACTGGTGGTTGATCGCGATCGGGAAATTGAACGCTTTGTACCCAGGCCTTTTTGGAGCATTGAGATTCAGTTGTGCTCCGCGGGGAAAGTCTTCTTGACACAGTGGATGGCCCCTGACAGTGCGGTCGACCGCTCAGGTCGCTGTATTCGGCAAGCTGTTGCACAGGCTGCCTTTCAGGAGCTGAAGCAGGCTCAACATGCCACCGTTATGGCCGTGGAGACGCAACGGGTTCGAGCGGACCCTCCACTGCCATTCGATCTCAGCACCTTGCAGCAAGTTTGTTCGCGCCGGTTTGGCTTTGGAGTGCAGGAAACCCTTGATATCGCTCAATCGCTTTACGAGACCCACAAAGCGATCACTTACCCGAGAACTGACTCAGGCTATCTGCCTGAAAGCATGTTGGCTGATGCGGAGGGTGTGTTGAGGGCGATGGCCATCAGCGACCCGGGCCTTCAGGCACTGGTGCAGTCTGCGGACATCCAACTGCGTTCGCGCGCGTGGGATGACGGAAAAACAGGTTCGCACCACGGAATCATTCCAACACTTGAACCTGTTCGTTTTGAGCATCTGAACGAGCAAGAGCGTTTGGTTTACCGTCTGGTCAGTGCTCACTTCCTCGTCCAGTTCCTGCCTCACTACGAGTATGACCGAACCTGCGTACAACTGATTTGCGAAGGCTATCACTTGCAAGCCTACGACAAGCGTGTCGTGGACAAAGGGTGGCGCGATGCAGCGCAGGGGCCGATTGACGATGACAACGACGCGGCAGAATGTGGACAGGTGTTGCCGGCGCTGAGTGTCGATGATCGATGCTCGTTCCAGTGCATCCAGCTTCATGCACTCAAGACACAGGCCCCGAGTGCCTATACCCAGGGTGAGCTGATCAAGGCCATGAAAAATGTAGCCAAGCTCGTAATGGAACCTCGGTTGAAGCAAACACTGAAGGACACAGCAGGAATAGGCACAGAGGCAACACGGGCTAACGTCATCAGCAGTCTTCTTAACCGTGGTTATCTCTACACCAAGGGGCGTTCGATACACGCATCAGATGCCGCGTACACCGTCATCGATGCCATACCGGCGGCGATTGCGGATCCGGCCACCACCGCCATATGGGAACAGGCGTTTGACAAAATTGAAGCCGGAGAAATGACGTTGGAGTGTTTCGTTGCCAAGCAAACCGTTTGGGTGACGCAACTGGTTGAGCATTATCGAACAGCGACCCTGTCGCTCCACACGCCGGGCGGCCCGAATTGTCCACTGTGTGGGGCAAGTATGCGGCAGCGAAACGGCAAGCACGGCACCTTCTGGTCCTGCAGTCGTTACCCGGATTGCCACGGTGTTCTACCGATTGCCAAGAGAACACTGACCACCACTCACCGCAGAACGCGTCGTCGCTCACCACCTAAAGGTGACTGAGCGATCTTGCCCGAGCACGCGCTCCCTTTCTGAAATGGCGTGCACGCAACTCCGACTGATGGAGTGAAAGCGCGAAAGGCAGAACTGTCCCAGCTGTATCAGCAGACTATCGAATCAGGTTGAAGCTGAACTGAAGGGTCTCCTCATGCCCCTGTTCAGAGGGCCACGAGGAAACCCTTCAGGGTAGACGTACTCAGTGCCGGCGCCCACCGGTCAAATAACGGGTTCCTTTTGTACACGGATGTGTGCCTCACGCTACCGACTCAAGCCACTAGAAGAGTCGGGCATGACACCTGTTGCAGCGCATGGAAATTACGACGGCTATGCGCCGATGCAGTTCATGGGTGGCTTCTTCGTTCCGAGCCGAAGGTCATTTCGGCCCCCTTTTCCCCTCTCTCCCACTGCGTCGTAACGGCTCTGTGAAAGCCGAAATCATGCGGCGCGCAACAGCGAAGGACTAACCATGGAACACCACCCGAACCACCCCCAGTACGCCAGTGTGTGCAGCGGCATTGAAGCGGTAAGCGTCGCCTGGCAGCCGCTCGGATTGAAGCCTGCATGGTTCTCCGAAATCGATGCGTTCCCCAGCGCTGTCTTGGCACACCATTACCCGGACGTCCCTAATCTGGGTGACATGACGTTACTCAGCGACAAGGTGCTCGAGGAAACCATACCGGCCCCACCCATACTCATCGGCGGTACTCCCTGTCAGGACTTTAGCGTGGCAGGGTTTCGTGCAGGTCTTTCAGCGCCCAGAGGCGCATTGAGTCTGAAGTTCGTGGAGCTTGCCAATGCCATCGATGAAGTCCGAAGCCGCCGCCGAGAACCTAAGTCAATCGTTGTCTGGGAAAACGTCCCTGGTGTGCTCAGTGACAAACGAAATGCCTTCGGCTGCCTTCTTGGAGCATTGGCTGGTGAGGAATGTGAACTTCATCCGCCAAGGGCGACATGGTCGCACGCAGGTATTGTGTTTGGTCCCCAAAGAACAGTCGCGTGGCGCATCCTGGATGCCCAATATTTCGGCGTGGCCCAACGACGCCGTCGTGTGTTTCTTGTCGCAAGTGCTCGAGAGGACTTCGATCCCGCCGCGGTACTTTTTGAGTCCGAAAGCCCGCGCCGGGATATTGCGCCGCACCGCACGCCGCAAACGGATTCTCCCGCCCCTTCTGGAGCAGGCACTGACGCAAACGGAGACGGACTAGACATCCGTGCGTTCACCAACTCATACGGGATGTCGAGCGGCCAAGGTGGTGCTGAAGCCAACCTGGAGTGCTGCCCTACTCTGACCTGCAATCACGATGTCGCCATCGTCGTCTGCTCGAGTGACGAGACTTCCGATATTCCACTTGCCGAGGACTCCGGCAGCGCGCCGATCCTCAAAAGAATCCGTCACCGAGCAAGACGTTTGTTGCCACAAGAGTGCGAGCGCCTTCAGGGGCTGCCCAGTGGGTACACCCGTATACCTCGACGCCATTACACCCAGAGGCGGATAAGCCGAAGCCGCCCAGAGGATCTCTGGGAGCCGAAAGACTCGGGCTGGATGTTGATGGCAGCAGACGGTCCTCGTTACACCGCCATTGGCAACACCATGGCCGTGCCTTGTCTCGTGTGGATTGGAAAACGGCTCTTGGCGGAGCTCTCAAAATCCGGTGGGTGACCTGAAGGTATTGATCGCTGACGCAGGGATGCACGGACGCCATGCTTGGGGCTCGCATCACTGGTCGCTGATCAGTGCCTGCCCAGGCAGCCAGGGTCTTCAAGGCTGCGACGTGAAAGCTTCACGCTGACCATACCCAGTCCGCTCAGCATCATTTCTGCGGATGTACGCCTTGATTGGCGTTGATGCCCGCTTCTTGTCGCGCAAGTCCATTCGGGCCGCGCTTCATTTGATCTTCAGGAGTTAACCCATGAAAACATCTCTGTCACAACTCTCCTCGCAAACGCTGCAAAAGCCCTTGAGCAAACCTGCAGTCTGCAGCCCCTCGGTCGCTTTCTTCTTTGCCTGGAAAAAGGGCGTTCAAATTGCTGGCCTTCGTTACTTCGGCGATGGCAGTCAAGAAGGATTCAAAAGATCCGATTGCAGGTGGCATTTGCGCCCCAACTTGCGAGCGATCAAAAAGAACTTCGAGGTTTTAACCAACCAAGAGCGGGTTTTTCTCGCTGCATTGGTCAGTTTCTTCAACGCTGACGAAGGAGGCGACCTGCTCAAACAGTCAGGGGTCAGAGGGTTATCCGATCTTGGGATTTTGACCTTTGAACAATGCGATGTCATCGCCGGACTGATCATGAACAACCACGCCTGGTAGTTCGAAACATCCTTTTGCCGGGTCATTTGACCCACTTACCCACTGGGGGCTGTCGTCCCCCATCGGGATCGAAGCCTTCATCATTTTGAATCTGGAGGCATCACTTGAGTAATGCATTTTCCGAGGAGACCTACTTTGATCTCCATATCACGGGTATTGGTTATCTCAATCGCATACGCGAAGTGAGAGTTAAAAAAGGGCAAACGTTTCTCGCGTGCGACATTGCTGCGTTGAACGGCCCCACCAGCAGTCCCGAGTACCGCCGTTTCGATCTTCGCGTCCTTGGTGAAGAGGCAAAACAACTGGTGCTTGGGTGTATCAAACCTTTGCAGAAACAGAAGAAGGTCCTGGTCGGCTTTCGCCTCGGCGATCCTTGGGTGGATACGTTCACCTACTCAAAGGGCAAAAACGCCGGGCAATTGGGGGTGATCTTCAAAGCCCGACTGCTTCTCTTGTACTGGATCAAAGTCGACGGTGTTCTGGTTTACAAGCGTGAACCGGTTGATCCAGTGAGCGGCAATGTCATTGATACAACTCAAGCGCGCAGACCCGTTTCCGAGTCAATCGGCCCTGGTGCCCCCTATGTGTGATCTCAGATCCTGAAATGGATCTTGGTTATTCCTCAACGTCGTCTCTGACTGACGATTAACTTTCTTCCCTCATGGGCCATAACGCCCAAGGGGGATGTCATGGCCCAAGTTTTGAAAAGGCAGCAGTCCATGATTGTGATCAAATTTGATGAATCAGCAAAACCTATGTCGGAGCTTGGCGCGCTTGTTATTACCTGCGGCGCTGATGCACTGATGCGAGCGGAACAATTAGATCCCTTCCATTACTTTGGTCGGCACATGCAAGGCGATTGGGGTGATCTCTGTCTGGAAGATTGCAAGCTGAATGAGGATGCTTTGATAAACGGTGATCGACTAATGTCCGTTTACAACATCAACGCCGAGCAGAAAATCTGGATCATCACGGAAGCCGATCGTAGCGTGACCACCATTCTTCTTCCTGAAGAATACTGAGGCCTGTGGTCAGGTTGCAGTAGAACTTCAAACACTCGTCATGACGGCCTCCTTGGAGGCCGTTTTTCTTTCACCCAACCAATCGGGTCATACCCAATAACCCATTGATAACTGTTGGTGCGTTGCCTGCCTGAGATCTTGTGAACATCACATTCAGGGATTCGGCTATGCCATCGATACACAGGTGTTCAATTCCTCTCCTCTTGCTGACGGTGTCCCTTGGCGGGTGTCAAATCAACGAGAGTCCTCCCGCGATCCCCCCAACACCCCTTTCATCTGAACAGAGCTCGGAGCGCTACATTCCAGTTCAGCGATTCGGCCGGTACACCCTGGTCGAGCTTAAACCGGAGCCCGCCAAGCAGGATCTTCTCCTGCAAATCATCGACATCAATCTTCCCGCCGCTTGGGCTATTACGGTCGGAGATGCGTTGCGGTACGTGTTGATGCGCTCAGGTTTCCGCCTCTGTGAGCGCACGTCAGAAAACGCCGCCTTGTTCGCACTTCCCCTGCCTGCCGCTCATTTGAAACTTGGCCCAATTGTCCTGCGTGAAGCATTGCAGTTGCTCGCTGGCCAAGCCTGGTTACTACAGACAGATGCTCAATTGAGGCAGGTCTGCTTCATCCCCGCTACACGTACCAACATCCCCACACACAACACCATCCCCTTGGAGGCAATCAAATGATTTATGCCCTTCCATCCCGACAAAACCTGCGTAGCCGCCTGACACGCTGGGCGCCTCCGACGCTCTTCTGCTTAACGCTTTGCTCGCTTGTGACCCATCAAGTCCATATCTCCGCACTGGACCAACGATTGGAGCAGCTAGCCGACTCGACTGATCGGCATCACCTGGAAGAGCGAATTGTAAGGTTGGAGCAATCCCTAACGCAGGTATCACCCTCACAGGATGGTGTTAGCTACAGAGATCTCAATTTGGTGAACGAAAGCCTCAATCAGCGCATCACTGAGCTCGCGAATGTGATGACTGCAGTGGCAAGCCAAACAGACCTGAGCGCCTTGCTACACCGAGTTCAGCAGATCGAGTTGAATCAGATCCCATCACCGGTGGTAACCATTTCGTCAAAACCCAAGAGCAGGTCTGCAAAACCCCAAAAGCTGGCGGCTCCCCCGCTGCAAATTCTAGGACTGGAGTTGCGTGGTGATGAACGTTTCCTGTCCGTCGGGCCACTGGGGACAGAGTCACTCGAACAATGCCAGTTGATTCGAATTGGTGAGACTTACGCTGGATGGCGGCTGGAGCACATCGACGACCAGACCGCTGTGTTTACGGGCAATGGCCAAACACACCGACTGAGCATTCGATAGGGGCCTGCATGTCTTATCTGAAAATTCTGCCTTCCGTACTGCTGCCGGTGTGCTTGGTAACCCTGGCACAGGGGCCTGTTGCCCGACTGTCCGTTGAGACCCAAGCACAACAACTGCCTGAAACAGAACAACATCGAAATAGCGCTGCCTTGGCCCAGCAATGGGGGCTGAAAGAAGAAGAACTACGTCGCTTCCACACACTAATGCGAGGCCCTCTGGGTGCGTACTCTCCGAACCTGGACCCTCTGAGTGCATTGGGGATCGAGGCTCGCACAGACGCGGAGCGACAACGCTATGCGCTGCTTCAGGTTGAAGCTGAGGCTGCCCGTGTTGAAAAGCTACTGGCCTATCAGCGTGCTTATGACCAAGCCTGGAAAGTGCGATTTCCCGGCATGACTCTGATCAACGTACCTCCAATCAGCAGCCCTCTGATGAGCAATCCTATTGCCAGACAAGCTGTTTTCGTCCGGCTCGACTGTCCCGACTGCGAAACGACAGTCAGACGACTACAAACCGCTGGCGCAGCATTCGACCTCTACGTCGTGAACAGTCAGCAGGACGACAGTCGGATCCGTCAGTGGGCTCAAAAGGTCGAGATCCAACCCAGTAAGGTCCGCGATGGGACGATCACAATCAATCATGACAATGGACGCTGGGCGTCAACGGGTGCGTCCGGTGAACTACCAGCAGTCATGCGCAAGGTGAACGGCAAATGGCTACGGCAGTAATGATGCGCAGCACAGCGCTGCACCTGACCACATGTCTCTCACTTTTACACTTTGCGCCATTGTGTCTGGCGCAATACGTGACGCTTACACCTCCGGCCTACAGCATTGTCGCCAAACGAACGGGGGTTCCCGTGAACGTTCTTTATGCGGTGGCGTTACAGGAGAGTGCAGTGGCGCTGCGAGGGCGGAGACTTCCATGGCCTTGGACCCTGAATATCGCGGGCCGGGCTCGATACTTCGCCAATCAGACTCAAGCGTGTTACGCACTGCAGGTAGCGCTAATGCAGGTGTCCGATTATCGAATTGATGTCGGACTGACTCAAATCAATCTCGGTCATCAACGACGCCTCTATCGCCATCCTTGTGATTTGTTGCGACCTCATAAAAATCTCGAAATTGCGGCGGCCATACTCCGCGAGCAGCACCGCGCGGGGGAGAACTGGCTGCCCGCAGCAGGTCGGTACCATCGCCCGGCGGGCGGACCAATTGCAGCTCGATATCGACACCGTATCGCTCAGCACCTGGAGCAATTGGCTGTGGTCAGCGGGAGTCAACCGTGAGAATGAGCCTTGTATGGGGCTTCATGACCTGGGTTGTCTACTGTGGCATGAGCACCGCTGACACCATTGCCCCCCGCTATGCAGATGCACGCTACAGCGAAGAGGATTTTTTGCCAGTCCGATCAGAGGCGTTAACACCTGGTCCGGTTAAACGTCAGGCGTTGCAGGCAGCAGGTTTGCCATCGTTTTTCCTGGTCGGTGATGATCCGATGTCCAAGTCGTGGTTGAAACAACGACACTCACGATTGGTAGCACTCAAAGCTGTCGGTCTGGTCGTCAATGTCCAATCCAAGACGGCGCTCGAGCAACTGCGCCAGGTCGCACCAGGATTGAAGCTGTCGCCCGTATCAGCGGACGACTTGGCACAACGGCTTAAGCTTCAGCACTACCCGGTCTTGATCACCGCTGACCGGCTTGAGCAATAACGGTGGTGCAGCATCACGCCATTGAAACACTGCTGCGGCCTGCGGTTGAACTGTACAGCGTGGTCACCTGCAGCTCGGCAGCCGTGCTCTGTTTGATGGCGCCCTGGTCATTGGCTTTGACGCCCTCCATCGGAGTCGGGGGCGCTTGCTGTTGTGCGACCCTGGCTGCAATCCGACTCAAGCAGGCAAGCGTCGTGCTGCGGTATCGACGGCAAATGAGACGACTACCCCGCTACGTGATGACCAGCCGAGATATGCCGGTCAGTCATCAACGTCTGTTTGTTGGCAAAGGCTTTCGGTGGGATCAGCGTCATACCCACAGGTTGATGCAGACTTACAGACCCGAATTTCGGCGATATGTCGAACCGTCGGTAATGTATCAATTTGCGCGTCGGTTTGAGGCACGACTGGAGTTTGCACCCTATCCACTGAGCCAACTGCCCAGGCTCACCGGCTGGGACCATCCGTTGAACCCAGTCAGACCCCTGCCTCCCGTTGGCGGCCTGCCCAGGCTGCATGCTGTTGAGCCTATTGAGGTCGATGTCACCCTCCCCTTGGCCGAAAGGGTTGGTCATACGCTCGTGCTGGGTACGACTCGGGTCGGCAAGACTAGACTAGCGGAGCTGTTCATCACTCAGGACATTCGTCGTGGTGAGGTTTGCATCGTATTTGATCCCAAGGGCGATGCAGATCTCCTGAAGCGAATGTACGTTGAAGCCAAGCGTGCAGGACGTGACGGCGAGTTCTATGTGTTCCATCTGGGACAGCCTTCGATCTCGTCCCGCTACAACGCAATCGGCCGATTCGGACGAATCACTGAGGTTGCCTCCCGTATCGCCGGCCAACTGTCTGGAGAGGGAAATTCTGCGGCATTCCGAGAGTTTGCGTGGCGCTTCGTCAACATTATCGCCCGGGCGCTCGTGGAGCTGGGGCAGCGTCCAGACTATTTGCTGATCCAGCGTCATGTGATCAACATCGATGCGTTATTCATTGAGTACGCGGCTTACTTTTTTGCCCAACACGATCGCAAGGCGTGGGATGTCATCGTTCAGCTTGAAGCCAAGATCAACGAGAAGAACACACCTCGACACATGATGGGGCGAGAAAAGCGTGTGGTGGCGATCGAGCAGTATCTGCAGCACGCCCGATTGTATGACCCTGTGCTGGACGGGTTGCGTTCAGCAGTGCGCTACGATCGAACCTATTTCGACAAAATCGTCGCGTCCCTCCTCCCCTTGCTGGAAAAACTCACCACCGGCGACATTGCGCAGCTACTGGCTCCCGATTACATGGACTTGGAGGATCCCCGGCCGATCTTTGACTGGATGCAGGTGGTCCGAAAACGGGGCATCGTTTATGTGGGGCTGGATGCACTGTCGGACTCAGAGGTGGCATCGGCAGTCGGTAACTCGATGTTCGCGGACCTGGTATCTGTCGCAGGGCACATCTACAAGTTTGGAATCGACGATGGCCTGCCTGATGCTGCACCAGGCAAAAAGATCCCCATCAACGTTCATGCTGATGAATTCAACGAACTGATGGGAGACGAGTTCATTCCCATGATTAACAAAGGTGGCGGCGCCGGCATCCAAGTCACGGCCTACACCCAGACGCTCAGCGACATCGAAGCGCGGATTGGTAATCGAGCGAAAGCGGGACAGGTCATCGGGAACTTCAACAATCTGTTCATGCTGCGAGTACGCGAGACGGCGACAGCCGAGCTTCTGACAAAGCAATTGCCCAATGTCGACGTTTACTCGACGTCCGTGATGAGTGCAGCCACCGACAGCTCAGACCCGCATGGCAACACGGCATTCACGTCGAATACACAGGACAGAGTTACCACGACCAGTGTTCCCATGATCGAGCCCGCCCATGTCGTGGCACTGCCCAAAGGCCAAGCCTTTGGACTGATCGAAGGTGGCCAGCTCTGGAAGATTCGCATGCCTCTACCCGCTCCCGACCCCGATGAAGTAATGCCAACGGATTTGCAGGCTATGGCTGGGTACATGCGCAAACGGTATGTGCCGGCGAACGACTGGTGGAGCCCGGTATCAACTCAGGATCAAAATGCGCCATTACCTTTAGATCTGCTTGACGACGCCAACCCGCAAAGGGTTGAAAGCCTATGAGCGATGCGACTTCAACAGCCCAACGTCAGCAGGAGCGGCAGCAAGGCATTTTCACGTCGTTGCTGAGCTTCCCTATTCGATTCGTAGCAGTTTTGTTTGGATCTCTGCTGCTGAGCATTGTTATCGAATGCGTCGGCATGTACGCGCTCTGGCCAGAGGAAGGCTGGCGGCACTCACAACAGATGTTTGAGTTCGAGCTCAATCAGTTTTCCAACGATTTCAAACGCAGTGCTTTGGTGCAGGAGCCTGGGCGCACGACACAAGAGCTCATTCAAATTGCCTATAGCGCAGTGTTTGAAAGTACCGGGATGGTTAACTCGCTGCAGGAGACGTCGCAACGCGCGCAGGCTGCGAACAAGCTGAGCCGACGCGATGGCCGCTACTATGTCGGTTCACTCTACATCAGCTTGGAAAATGGGCTGATCGCAGCCGCCTATACCTTCTTGGTGTTCGTCGTTCGGCTGCTGGTGCTGTTCTTGTCTCTACCACTGTTCGCCATGGCTGTATTCATAGGGATAGTGGATGGATTGGTGTGCAGGGACATACGACGTTTCGGAGCTGGTCGGGAGTCAGGTTACGTCTACCATCGCGCCAAGGCCTGTGTAATGCCCCTGGCGACCCTTCCGTGGGTGATCTACCTCTCCATCCCTGTCAGTGTGGAGGCCGCTCTAATCATCGTGCCTGGAGCGTTTTTCCTAGGATGTGCATCCGCAATCACAGCCCGCAATTTCAAGAAGTACCTTTAACCTGACATCTGAGGCGCATAGAAAATGAATCATCTTGAACCGTTTCGAGCCCACCAGAAATAGGCCGCCATTTCGACGTCTGCTGGCGTCCAGTCCTTTTTGTGGTTCGTTACAGGACAGTGAAAGGCATGCTTGGTGTGATTCAGGAAATTGGCAAGACGCTCAAGCAGAGGAAGGTAGACCTCAAAGTATTCAGCCAGGTTACGCCGATGCCTCGAAGCGGTATACGCAGCCAAACGACTCCCGGATCTGTCCTTGTTGGACCACTCGCGTACAAAGGCGGTACCAAAGCCAGTTAGGGACAGTGAGTTGAAGAAGTAGGAGGCATGCCGGTCCACCGCGGCCCCTTCCAGTGGTTTGAGAAATCTGTAGATCTTGGAAGCGATCACCAAGCGTAAACCGGGCAATCGAGATAGAGAATCAATGCCCTCTCGAGCACGTCCGGGCGCAAGGCACAGCTGGATGGCATGCAACATCGCTCCCTTTTCAGTAGGCGACGCTCCCCAGATCCTGATCTTTGATCTCAGATTGTTACCAGCCCAGCAAGATACCCTGCACACAATTTGGTGAGCTGAATTCGCGCTAAGACTGGTGAGCCAGTTCGCAACGTCTTGCTCAACAGCGACGACCTCACTTTGACTGATCAACGCTCCTGTGCCGAATGGCCAGTCATAGCCTTCCCGAGCCTGAGTCAGAAGTGTCACTAAATCAGTGCTTGGCAGTAGCAATCCAGCAGCTTGATTCAGGCTTACTCCCGACGGGAAGCAGTTCGAGTCATTGGGAATCGCCATTGTGCACTCCTTGTCTCAGACGTCCAATCAGATGAAGGCATATTGCCATGCTTGTTGTCGACTCTCACTCTTTCAATCCGGATTTCTTCCACAATCGTTTGATTGAAGCGCTACCGCTTTCTCAATCGCACCATTGAGCCGTCTGACAAGATCAAACGAGCTCTCCCATGATTAAACGGATACGTACACAACATCTGCTTATCGTCACATTGCACCTGATGCTTGCGAGCCAGCAAGCCGCAGCAATCAGTGAAATCACCGCAGAAAAAATTCGATTGGCAACGCTGCTCAGAGAGTTGAACGCCATCGATCGACTCGCCTCGGCTGGCGATGTACTGACGGAATCGAAATCTCACCGATATCACTTCAATTACGCCCGACTGCGCGCAGACATCTCTCGCGTGAGTACAGGTATTCAAGAGTATCTGTCTCCTCAGCGGGCAACACCACGCGATCCGCTCACGTTGCACGGTCATTACCGCGATGAAACGGCATTTGATCAATGAACGCGGCGCAGGTTACGGCGTTTCAGGCAAACGGCGGCATCACCCCTTCGGTAACTGCTTCGGTACTGACGTCCCTCGTCTTCGCAGCGCTATTGCTATGGGGCGCTTGGGCTATTCGAACCGCCTATTCCGGCTGGGCTGAGCAGCGCCTCAATCAACGGCAGTTCATGGGCGTGGTGATTCGTTTCATCGCGATGTACCTGGCCATGACGTTCGTTCTCCTTTCTTGAGACCAAGGAATCACCACATGCACTGGCACTCACTGCGCACGAACAGAATCATCCCGCTGCTTTCATTTTCAGCGCCTACATTGCCCACCCTGGCGCAGGCCAAGGGAAAGCTACCGACCATGGAAGACCCATCCCGTGGCGCGGGAAAAGGCATCATGGAAACCATGCAGAATTACGGTTATGACATCGTCATGCTCGTAGCACTGCTGGTCGTCTCTTCCATGTTTATCGGTGTCTGCTACCACGCATACACCCGCTATTCCGAGATCCATACAGGGAAAGCTACTTGGGGCCAGTTTGGTCTGAGTGTCGCCGTTGGAGCACTCATGCTTGTGGTTGGAATCTGGTTGCTCACCAAAGCAACCGGCATCCTGTGAGGGCAGTACGCAATGGATACCCTTCAACAAACCACCTCTGACGGCACCATCACTTTCCTCCCTCATCGCTTGAACCGACAACCTGTCGTCGTTCGTGGACTGACTGCTGACGAACTCTGGATCTGCACGGGTATATCTGCATCTGCGGGCTTGGCGCTAGGGCTGCCGATTGCCTGGTTAGCCAGCAGCGTTGCCGTCCTGCCGACGGCAATTGTTGCTTCAATCGCGGCGGGACTGTTCATCGTTGGCGGTTTGCTGCGCCGACAAAAACGAGGCCGTCCAGAAACCTGGCTCTATCGACAAATTCAGTGGTGGTTCGCCAACCATCTCCCGCTGTTGTCTCGCCAAGTTGGCGCAGGAGAACTGATCACTCGAACTGGTTATTGGGCTGTACGGCGAGGTGGAGCATGAGCCGATTCAAGAATGAGGTTCTCCACTTGCAATCTCATGTGAGGTCTTTGCGAACCGGCATCGTAGGCCTATTCGTTATTGCGCTGTCGCTCGGTGCTGGTTGGTGGAGCGCGCCGCGTGATCTGACTATCCATGTCCCACCTGATTTGCGATCCGGCAGTACCCGCAAGTGGTGGGAGGTGCCGCCCGAGTCTGTTTACGCTTTCACGTTCTACATTTTCCAGCAACTGAATCGTTGGCCCACCGACGGTGAGGAGGACTACAACAGGAACCTGCAATCGCTGACGGCTTACCTCACACCAGAATGCCGAGCATTCTTTCAGCAAGACTACGACCAGCGGAGAAGCTCCGGCGAGCTTCGAAAACGTGTGCGTGGCGTCTACGAAATACCTGGAAGAGGTTACGGAGATGATCCGGAAGCCCGGGTCAACGTTGTGTCCGACCGAGACTGGCTTGTCACCCTTGATCTCAACGCAGATGAATACTACGGAGCCGAACAGATCAAGCGTGCGCTTGTGCGCTATCCCATAAAGGTCGTGCGCCTGGACATCGATCCAGAACTGAATCCATTTGGCCTGGCGCTTGACTGCTATGACGGGACACCGCAACGGATCGTCATGCCCGCCGTCTCCAAACCTGCATCCGTTAAATCGAATCGCACGCTGGGAGATGCACCATGAGAGTTTCGCCAATTGCAGTATTGCTAGGTCTTACCCTCACTCTTTCTACCCGCACCAGTACCGCTGTCGAGGTCATGCGCTGGGAGCGCCTGCCATTAGCTGTTCCGTTAATCGTAGGGCAAGAGCGAGTGATCTTCGTCGAGCGCAACGTACGCGTGGGTATACCTGCCGAAGTAGAAAACCGACTGCGGGTTCAAAGTGCTGCTGGAACAGTTTACCTACGAGCCAACGAACCAATAGAACCCACGCGTTTGCAATTGCAGGATGCGGTTACGGGAGAGTTGATTCTACTCGATATCGCGGCGCAAGCAGCCTTGTCTGGACAGACACAACTGGAAGATGTCCGAATTGTCGAAGAACCAATCCACAAGCATCGTGCAAGGATCACGGCACCAGAGCACACACCCCTCACAAGTGACAAAGCACAGCAGTCCCCCGGACCAGTTGTGCTGACTCGCTACGCCGCTCAAAACCTCTACGCGCCGTTGAGAACTGTAGAACCCCTGCCGGGCGTGCGACGAGTCAACGTAGCAACCGACCTTTCCCTCGATCTGCTTGTTCCAAGCCTGCCAGTCAATGCAAAGGCTCTGGCTGCTTGGCGTCTCGGGGAGCTATGGGTGACAGCCATACATTTGACGAATCAGACAGCTACCACACTCGACTTGGACCCTCGGCAGTTGCTGGGGGATTTCGTGACTGCAACCTTCCAGCATCACTTTCTTGGGCCCAAAGGCACGCCGTTAGACACATCGGTGGTCTACATCACCACACAAGGACACGGCCTGGCGCAATCACTCCTACCCACGATCAGTGCTGTCGATGCCGCGCTGAATTTGCCTACCAGTGAGCTGGGCTCTAGTCAGGAGGCAGCCCATGAAAAGTAATGGCTTGCTCAAGTGGTTAATGGTGCCATTGGCCCTGGCGTTGCTGCTGATTCTCGGGAAACTCTTACCAAACAATAAATCTGCCTCCTCAGAGCCGGTTGAAATCGTGAGCCAACTTACCCCTGAAGAAATGAAGGCTCTGGGACTCGAAGGTGACACTCCCAGCGATACGGTTGCCACATTGGTGGCACAAGTCAGACTACTGCGCGCGGAAGTACGAAAATCACAAATCGAGGGGCAGCGCTCCGAGGATCCGCTAACGCTGAAAACGCTTGAAGAAACACTGGAGCAGCGCATCCAACTCGCCTTGGAGCAAGAGCGCCAACGGGCACATGAAGAGCGTGATCAGTCAGATACTTCCGGCGAAACCCAAGGCTTGCTGCAGGATCTGCAACGTCGATTGGACAACCTGAGCCAGAGAAACACCGATGTAGATCTGCCTGTGGGCTTCGGCCTTGAGGACGGTGATGGCGCGAGGTTCGGCAACGGCATGCGGTGGGTCGAGCCTGAAGATGCCAAGCCCAAAGATTTATCAGGCCGCAACGAAACCGAAATCACCTTTCCGACGCGCTTCGGACCCGCACAAAAAACGTTAGGTGATATGGCAGATTCCTTCGGGTCTGCTGCCACGAAAGATCTGGAACACGCTACTGCCAAGCCGACCTACACCGTCCCGCCCAATGCAACTCTGATGGGTTCGGTGGCAATGACCGCTCTCATCGGTCGCATACCCATTGATGGCACCGTGAATGACCCGTATCCATTCAAGGTTCTGATCGGAGCTGACAACCTGATAGCCAACGGCATTGATCTGCCTGAAATCGCTGGAGCAGTAGTCAGCGGAACGGCCTCGGGTGACTGGACGCTGTCATGCGTCAGAGGTCAGATCCGGTCAATCACATTTGTCTTCCAAGACGGCACCATCCGTACCCTTCCCGGCGATAGCAACAACGACTCTCGAGAAAACAAACAAAACCAGTCCAATACCGGTGCAACACAGGAAGGCTTGGGGTGGATCAGCGACAGACACGGCATTCCTTGTGTTGCCGGTAAGCGTCGCAGCAACGCTCAACAGTATCTGGGCTCTCAGGCTCTCATTACCGCCGCCGGTGTGGGCGTCGCGTCAATGATCAAATCTGATGGCAACAACACGGTCTATGCCGGCAACCAAAGTGGATCGCTGGGCTCGGTCGGCATTTCCGGCAGTGAGGCCATGAATCGCTTGTTAGCCAGTGGTGTGCAAGATATCTCGCAATGGGTCAACAAACTCTACGGCCAAGCCTTTACCGCGATCTATGTCGACCCTGGTGCTCAAGTGTCTGTGCACATCGAACTGCCCCTCACGCTCGACTACGACGCTGAGGGACGCAAAGTTGATCACACGCTTGGAGGTCGTCATGTCGTTACAGAACTGGATTGAAACACTCACTTTAGGTCTGGTCGCAGCAGCCATCTCTGGCTGTGCGACGAACACAGAAGACCTGCTGACTCATGACGGCCGCACGATGATGGATGTCTGGAACCAACAAACCAGTGGTTCTCAAGATGGCCAGGCAGGAAAACAGTTGATGGACGCCCGACAGGTTCTAAGGCGGCCTCTGACTGATCCGCTGATTCCTTCCACGGCGGAGCCATATACACGCACTGCTAAAAACGAAATCCAGCGTCAATTTCATCGCCTACCCAATCCAGACTTGGTCATGTACGTCTTCCCACACCGGGCTGGAACACAAGCTGTACCGGTACCTGGTTACAGCACCGTTTTTCCACTGCATCAGAAAGTGCAGTACGCGATGCCGGGTGAACGTCTGGAGGACTACTGATGAATGAGTTCCACAGCGACAAAAGCCATGACTCAACCTCAGGCCAAGAAGAACCCAATGCGTGGGGTCTACACATCGCAAAACTTGCGAAGAACTGCATAGCCGAACCTGGGACGAGACTCAAAAAGCCTGCAACAGAAGCAGACGACAGTGCGTTCTACAAAACAATTCCCTCATTTGTTGATCGACTGCCCTGGGTTGAGTATCTGCCGGAAAACCGGTGCATGCTGCTGGCGGATGGACTATCGGTTGCTGCCTTTTTCGAAATCACCCCCTTGGGCACGGAAGGCCGTGAGATTGCCTGGCTCGCTCAAGCTCGAGACGCGCTTGAAAACGTGTTGCAAGACAGCTTTGACGAATTGGACAGCAATCCTTGGGTTGTACAGCTTTATGCTCAGGACGAGACCAACTGGGATCACTACCTTCAAACACTCCGTCAGTACCTTCAGCCACGAGCGAGAAACACTGAGTTCAGTGAGTTCTACCTTAAGTTCTTCGCTCATCACCTGGCGTCCATCGCCAAACCCGGTGGGCTGTTTGAAGACACCACCCTCACCCGCCTGCCATGGCGGGGGCAAAACCGGCGCGTGCGTATGGTCGTCTATCGTCGAGTCACTGACACGACTTCACTCAAACGCGGACATTCTGCAGAACAAGCACTGGATCTTGTGTGCGACAGACTCACGGCGGGATTGACCAGTGTGGGCATCAAAAGTCATCGCCTTGATGCCGCGGGCGTCCACAACTGGTTATTGCGCTGGTTCAACCCAAATCCGACATTGCTGGGCGACACCCCACCGGATCGTGAACGGTTCTACCAACTGACCGCTTACCCGGAAGAGTTTGAGGTTGGTGAAGTCGAGCTGGCCAGTGGCACTGACTTCGCTCAACGATTGTTCTTTAGCGAACCACGTTCAGATACAGAGCATGGGGTTTGGTACTTCGATGTCATGCCCCATCGAGTCATGTTGATGGATCGACTGCGCAGCGTACCTCTCACCGGGCATCTAACAGGCGAGACGCGTAAAGGCGATGCCATCAACACCTACTTCGATCAGATGCCTGAAGACACGGTGATGTGCCTGACACTGGTTGCTACACCTCAGGATGTCCTGGAAGCTCACCTAAACCATCTGAGTAAAAAGGCCGTGGGGGAAACCCTAGACTCTGAACAAACGCGCCAGGATGTTCATCAAGCGCGATCAATCATCGGCAGTTCTCACAAACTCTACCGGGGCACACTGGCATTTTTCCTACGCGGCAAAGACCTCAAGGAGCTGGATGCTCGGGGCATGCAGTTGGCCAACGTGATGCTTACGGCCGGTCTACAGCCTGTACGCGAGGATGATGAAGTTGCCCCATTGAACAGCTACCTGCGCTGGTTACCTTGTGTCTTTGACCCGGCCAAAGACATACGCCAGTGGTACAGCCAATTGATGTTTGCTCAACACGCGGCCAATCTTGCACCAGTCTGGGGGAGAAGCCAGGGCACGGGGCATCCCGGTATCACGTTCTTCAATCGTGGTGGCGGTCCCCTCTCCTTTGATCCACTTAACCGACTGGATCGCCAGATGAACGCACACCTGTTCCTGTTTGGTCCGACAGGTTCCGGGAAATCAGCAACGCTCAACAACATCCTCAACCAGATTACTGCTATCTACCGACCGCGACTGTTCATCGTCGAGGCTGGCAACTCCTTCGGTCTGTTTGCGCAATTCGCCAAGCGTCTGGGGCTGACGGTACACCATGTGAAGTTGTCACCCGGGGCGGGAGTGAGCTTGGCACCGTTCGCAGATGCCCAACGCTTGGTTGAAACACCTGAGCAAACCGAAACGCTTGATGCCGATCAGTTGGACGAAACGCCCCAGAACTGCGAAGGAGATGAACAGCGCGACGTCTTGGGCGAGTTGGAGATTACCGCTCGCCTGATGATCACTGGTGGTGAGGACAAGGAAGAAGCACGGCTGACCCGGGCTGATCGCAGTCTGATCCGTCAGAGCATTCTGGATGCAGCGCAGCAGTGTGCAAGACGGGACCGAAAAGTGCTGACCCAGGACGTTAGGGATGCATTACGAGCGCGTGGTTCTGACGCAGCACTGCCAGAAGGTCGGCGTACCCGCGTGCTTGAGATGGCTGAGGCAATGGATCTGTTTTGCCAAGGCCTGGATGGTGAACTCTTCAACCGGCCAGGCACACCATGGCCCGAAGCCGATATCACTATTGTCGACCTGGCCACGTTTGCTCGCGAAGGCTACAACGCACAGCTTTCGATCGCTTACCTGTCATTGCTCAATACAGTGAACAACATCGCTGAGCGCGACCAATTCCTCGGTCGCCCGATCATCAACGTTACCGATGAAGGTCACATCATTACCAAAAATCCCCTGCTCTCTCCCTATGTGGTCAAGATCACCAAGATGTGGCGAAAGCTCGGAGCGTGGTTCTGGCTGGCGACACAAAATCTGGACGACCTGCCAAAAGCAGCTGAACCCATGTTGAACATGATCGAATGGTGGATCTGTTTGAGCATGCCGCCGGATGAGGTGGAGAAGATCGCGAGGTTCCGCGAACTGAATCCTGCACAGAAGGCATTGATGATCTCCGCCCGCAAAGAGTCGGGCAAATTCTGCGAAGGCGTAGTGCTCTCGAAGTCTATGGAGGCTCTGTTTCGTGCAGTTCCTCCAAGTCTCTACCTCGCCATGGCTATGACTGAACCCGAGGAGAAAGCCGCTCGATTCAAGCTCATGCAGGAGCATGGAATCAGTGAGCTGGATGCTGCGATCAAAATGGCTCAGAGTATGGACCATGGAAGAGGTATTGAAGCGTGCGCTTCGACAATCCAATTTTGTGACCATAACTCTCGACTGGGATAGTCGTCGGACTAGAGTTGAGTACACGCTCGTTTAGTCACATCATGAAAATTGAGAAATCTAAAGTCTTGCTGAAAAACCAATTTCTCAAGTGTAGTTAGCGATCTAAAAAATGCCGGGGGCAACCCCGGCATTGTAATTAATCATTACAATCTATATTTCCGGACCGAATGTCAGGATCAAGACGTTTCCTCGCGTATTAGTAATCCCTCCGCCTGCATCCGCCGTTCCGACCGTATGGGTAAAGTCCCAATGCAGACCGGCCTCTGCGGTATACACCACTTTATAATTGATATTCACTGTGAAGCTTTTTGGCCGCAGCGGTGTAATAAGCTCGTCGCCGGTTGTTTCGTATTTAGCGAGTGTGGCGTCAAGAACGCTCTCTACATACCTTACAATTTCGTCCGCCGAGCGCTGGATTAAGGCATCGTCCTTTTTGACCTTATCTAACACTTCATAGGTAGATCCCTGCAGAGGAACAATAGTGGCAGGAATGCTTTTTACCTTGGCATCAATTGCCAGCTGATTGAGCTGCGCTTCTTTTCGCGGGCTCCAGGTGCTCAAGGTTTCAGGTGCGACATAGGTAGTGCGCGAAGGGCGCTGCACAAGCTCAATGTTAAGCGTTTGACCTTGTTGAGAATTACGGCTCCCGCCAACATTTAAAACCACCAACTTCACCGCGCCATTACCCGTATACTCCTTGGCGTAATCAACCTGTAAGTTAGCCTTCGTCAAAGCTATTCCCGATATGTTATCAGCTGCCGCGCAGGTAACTGCTTCGGCCTTGACTTTCTGACTACACGTAGAGCTAGCATCGAGCTCGCCACACCAAGCCGCCAATGCTTTTTGGTCAAGTATGTTCCGTTTTTTTGAATCTACAAGATTGAGTCCACACAATGTTCTGTCTGATGCCAAGATCCTCTTGCAGACATCATCTCTTACTGCGCTGTTGGCATTAGAAACCGACTGACATAAGAGATATGAATCCTCACTACGTGTCTTGCAAGCATTCAGCGTGGATTTTTTGGCGCTCGCACAGCTATTCTTGAAGTGATCGTTTTCTTCAGCAAATCTGTCCCATTGTTTCAATGCCAATATTTTGTTAACTGCAGCATTGGTGGTGCTTACCACGGTGCTCAATGGTACGTCGCTCTTAATCGCTTCATTGGAGCAGCATCCGCTGAGCGCCAATATGCAAAATACATAAATTAGCCTTTTCATTTCACCCTCCCCTGACTGGCATTGAAAGATGCCTAGCGTATTTTGATATAGCAGCGCCGTGACGGGCTTGCAAATCCATTTTTATTTACTAGCGTTAGCTTGGATATCAGAGCCCACCCGGCTGAAGTCGATAGGAGTCTCCCCTACTTCGCCTTTAGTGATGGGTAAATCATGAATACCAATCGCAGACAGTTCATCCAAGCATCCTCCGCTCTTCTTGCAGTAGGCGTTGTAGATGCCACCATGCTTCTAGGCGGTCCGTCTTCAGCTGTAGCTGCTGTCACTAACTCTTCTATAACCAGGCGCGATATCAATGCAAACCTTCCTGGCTCAAATGATTTAGTCCTGTATACCACTGCTGTTCAACGTATGAAGGCTCTGGATCAGAGCAATCCGAAGAGCCCGCTGAGTTGGAAAAACCAAGCTCTGATACACAAAAATTACTGCCCTCATAGCAATTGGTGGTTCCTGCCTTGGCACCGTGCATATCTTTTTTATTTCGAATCAATCTGTCAGGCGGTTTTAGGGGATTCTGACTTTCGTTTGCCGTACTGGAACTGGACACGAGACCGCTCAATTCCTGCTGCATTTTGGAATAAAAAAAGTCCGCTTTATCATAGCCTCAGGGACTTGAATCCGAATGATGAAGTAGATGGAGATGTTACAGGGAGCACAGTTATTGACAGAATATTGAAGAACAATGTCGACGCTCTGCACTTCAGTGGTCCAACTGATAGTGATGATCAGAGACAGAGTTCGTTCGCGGGTACCCTTGAGTCCACACCTCATAACGGAATACATCAGTTCATCGGGGGGGATATGGGAACGTACTTGTCCCCCGAAGACCCAATTTTCTGGCTGCACCATGCGAACGTTGACAGACTATGGCGCAGTTGGAGCGAGCTTCATGAAAATCGGGCACTTACAGATAAATTATGGAACAATCACAAGCTGAGCCAGTTCTATGACGCTAAAGGTAATGTCGTGAGACCACTCACCGAAAGCACATTGGACGCAGCTGCATACAACGCTGATTACGATCAGCTCGAAACCCTGTCGTCCAATCGTGCACGTCAACCGATGCGTGCATTTGCTTTCACCCAAGAAGTGAGCGTTGCCTTCAGTGCACGCGTCAGTGCTATCGACGACACCTTGAAAATTGGCTCTATCGATCTGAAACCCGATGGGCAGTTAAGAAACTCAATCTCCAAAGCGACCGCACCTTTGTTGGCATTAGAAGAAAAGCCCGTCGACTCGGTCATCCTCATGAAAGTAGAAGGAATTCAGGTCAAAAACAAAACGACCAGGCTGCGGATTTTCATCAATTGTGACAATCCCTCTGCCGACACACCAATCGGTAGCCCCTCTTATGTGGCCACCATAAATTTTTTTGGAGGAGACCATGGGCACCATGAAAAGCGAGGGTTTAGCTTCATGTATGACTGTACGGCAACATTCGCCAACCTCAAAAAAACTGGCTTATATAACGGGGTTGATGGGATAAAAGTGTCCTTTGTGCCAATTGACACAAAGAAAGGTGTTGAACCGGCGCCATTGGTTGATGTCAAACCAGAACAGATTACATTCATCGGGTTGTGACATGTTTTCGCTTTTGATGGCTCGATTCTGTTTGTTGCCATGGGTCATTTTTGTGGCTCCTGCGGCGTATTGTGTTGAGCCATCGAAGCAACCATCAACGCTTCTAGTACCCCGTGATGGGGTGGAAACCACCATTGTAGCTAGCAAGCCTGTACTCAATTGTCAGGACAGCGCTGAGTGCACTACGGTTTTGGTCATTGACGTCAATAGGTTTCCCGAATCTGTCAAAGGTTTGCTGATCGAGACAAACTCTGCCCATGACGGAGCCAACGTATCCGAAAAGCACTTCAAGGACCACGACGGCTCGGGTAGCTTCTTGGTTCCTCTGGGCAAGGTGGACCTGAAGCACGGATACGATCTGAAAATAAAGCCGATCCCTCGTTCAACGGGCAGCATGCCCGTTGAAGACATCACCATCGACAAGATCGGACTTGAGACCCTGCCTAACCATCCTCACGAAAAGTAAATTACAAATTAGGTTTGATTGGTTACCTTAACAACTGGAAGTATTTGCTTTTGAACGTCGGGCTTTTGAAGAAACGACGCAAGGCTGAATCTGATGTTGAATGCGGGTTAACGCTATTTCGTATAGTTTACTGAAACTTGATAGACACTCCTTCAAGAATGTTAATTGTAATCCCGTTGCTTAGGCAACAACATACCCAGGTGGTCAAGATCCTTGAGACTACGATGCATAACAAAATTGCATTGATCGATTTTATTTGATTCAAATTCTCTAACGCATGTTCGGGTCGAACTGGTAGGTGGCTAAGTACCTACAATCCCGTTTTCGGCGCTACATTTCTCGTCAATCCCTTTGGGCTCCGGCCCAAAGGGCTGGAGCCTCACTTTTCGTCAAAGGAGACTCCTATGGAAAAATTCCCAGAACCAGCCCCAGTCCTCCACACAGAATTCAATGTGCGTGATCAGGAAGATCTGAGCATCCAGAAAGCCATTTCAATTTTGGAAGAGCGGATGTTCAAACGTGGCCCTCATCTCACAATGCCCCTTGATGCTCAGAACTACCTGAGACTACAGCTTGCGAAGGAAATCAGAGAAGTATTCAGTTGCATATTCCTGGACTCAAGCCATCGCATACTCGCGTATGAGCCATTGTTCTTTGGAACCATAGACACAACTTCGGCACATCCAAGAATTATCCTTCTGAGAGCACTGGAACATAACAGCTCTGCAGTAATCCTGGCGCACAACCACCCTTCGGGTGTTGTCACTCCGAGTAAATGCGATATCGCTTTAACAAAGCATCTTAGGAAGGTCCTTTCACACGTGGAGGTGCGCCTTCTTGATCATTTCATCATCGGTGAGGGGGAGCCTTACTCATTTGCAGAGGCTGGATTGCTTTGATCTGCTGATGCTTAACCATCAATAAAGCGCCCTTCGGGGGGTGTCAGAAATTTTGTGTTCGGGCATAACATGAGCAAGAGGTGCATGTATGCCAACCAAAAAGAAACCCGCGTTGCGAGAGCTGCCGAAAATCCCGAAAGAGCTGCTTGAGCAATTCACCGAT